>CAYPKX010000006.1:0-1805 GCA_964411395.1 uncultured Eubacteriales bacterium
GTGAAGATGATCGTGTTGACCAGCTTGATGATCGAGCCGTCCTGGTCGGCCAGCTTCTCCAGCGAGATGACCTCTTCCTCTTCCCCGCTGTCCTTTTCCACGAGTTGCTGGATAAACCCCTCGGTCGCGCCCTTGAGAACCTGGAGGGCGGTCTCGCTTTTCCTGAGGGCTTCATGGATGGCCCGCGGCGGGGCGGCCGAGACGGCGACTTTTTTCCCGGAGAGGGTCTGAACGGCGTCGATCGTTTCCAGATCGGACGGGTCGGCGATGGCGATGCGGAGCGTGTCGCCTTCGACCGCCAGGGGAACGAAATTGGACCGGTAGAGAAATTCGGCGGGAAAGGAGAGGACCAGCTCCCGGTCGATCCGGAGGCCGGCCAGGTCGATGAACGGGACGGCGCATCGTTTGGCCAGCGCCCGGGCTTCGCTTTCATCGGCCGGAAGGGGGGAGCGCGGGGCGGAGGATTTCATGTTATCGGGCCACCTGGATGATGCGGAACATCGGAAGATATACGGCGAGGAGCATCCCCGCGACGAGGACGCCGGTGAGAATGATGACGATCCGCTCGACGAGCGAAACCAGGGTGTCGAGCTTCTGCTGGATCCGCTCCTCGGTGACGTCGGCCAGCTCGCGGAGCATGCCGCTCAGGTTGGCCGATGTCTCCCCGATCCGGATGAGATCCATGGACATCGGGGGAAAGAAACCCGCTTTCCCCAGGGCCTCCGAGAGCGATTCGCCGTTACGGATTCCGGCCGGAACGGGATCCATCCGGCTGACCAGAAATTTATTGGGGATGGCCTGGGACGCGAGGCCGATGGATTCGACCAGCGAGGCTCCGGCCCCCAGCAGCAAGCTCAGCGTCCGGGAAAACAAGGAGACGGAAGATTCCGTGAGCAGCGGCCGGGCGAAGGGAACCTTGAGCATGAGCTCGTCCCAGCGCCGGCGCCAGGACGGCGTTTTCTTCGTTTTCACATACAGATAGGCCAGGATCGCAGCCAGAACCGGCCAGAGGACGATGTTCCGGCGGGCGAACAAGGAGAACGAAATCAGTTGCGAGGTCAGATACGGCAGCTCGGTTTCAAAATCGGCGTAGAAGCTGGAGAAATTGGGCAGAACAAAATTGATCAGGAGCAACAGAAGAAAAAGGGAAAAACAGATGATCAGGACCGGATAAGTCATGGCTGATTTGATCCGGCGGCGGGTCCGGTCGATGGTCTTGGCGTACACGATATATTGGCCGATGGTATCCGGAAGGGTGCCGGAGATTTCTCCGGCCATCAGGGCTGCGGTATAGACCTTCGAAAACCGGTCCTCAAACGGGGCGAAGGCCTCGGAAAGGGCCTTGCCGTGGCGGATGTCGTTTTCGACCCGTCCCAGAACATGCCTCAAAGCGGCGTTTTTCGTCCGGCTGCCGATCGCCTCCAGGCAGCGAAGCACCGGGAACCCGGCCCGGATCATCGCCGTAAACTCCTGGTTGAACATGATGAAGTCGCGGGATTTGATCTTGCGGTCGGCTCCGCCTCCGGCCAGGGTGAATTTTCTCCAGTCCCGCTTGACGGACAGGACACAGAATCCCTCGGCCTCGAAATGCCGACGGCAATCCTCCGGGGAGGCGGCCGGGAACGTCCGGCGGGAGACCATCCCGGCTTCGTCGGCGATTCGGCAGATGAAAGCAGACATAAAGATTCCCGCGTACTAGATTAGGGCAAACCCCCCGGAGTGTCAATTTCGCCCCGTTCAGCCCGCTTTCATCGCCATCGTCAAGTGGATTTTCCCATCCTTGATTTCCTCCTGAACGGAGGACG
>CAYPKX010000006.1:1815-25524 GCA_964411395.1 uncultured Eubacteriales bacterium
ATGATATTGCGGCTCAGGCCGTCGGATTCCTCGACGGGATTGAGGATCGTCTCGAGAGCCGGATCAGCGGTGAAGATGACCGA
This sequence comes from uncultured Eubacteriales bacterium, assembly GCA_964411395.1. GTDB lineage: Bacteria > Acidobacteriota > Aminicenantia > Aminicenantales > UBA4085 > JAAZPG01. The sequence goes on from CAYPKX010000006.1 coordinate 1,899, forward strand.
AACTTCATTGCCCTGTTCGGAAAAGGCCACGATCATCTCCAGCCCGCCGGTCTCGCGGACCAGCGCCCGGCGGGCCTCCACGGCCCCCTCTCCCAGACAGAGGTGGAGCGTTTCCTCGATGACCAGCATGAGGTTGGAAATGCCTTTCTCGGAAAAGAAGTGCCGGCGGCCGAACGCTTCGACCCGGGCCATCATGTCGTAATAATCGTAGGTTTCGTCGGCGATATGGCAGGTCAGATTACGGATGCGGAAGATGAAGGCCCGCGTTTTTTCCCGGCGGGGGCAATCGAAAATGTCCGCCGCCCGGCCTTCCTCATAAATGACGCCCTCGTCCATGTACAGAACCCGGGAACTGACGTCGCGGGCGAACTTCATCTCGTGGGTGACGATGACCATGGTCATCCCGTCGGCGGCCAGCCGCCGGATGACGCCCAGGACCTCGCTGACCATGGTCGGGTCGAGGGCCGAGGTCGGCTCATCGAAGAGAATGACTTCGGGATCCATCGAGAGACAACGGGCAATGGCCACCCGCTGCTGCTGACCGCCCGAAAGCTCGTCGGGAAAGGCGTTTTCCCTGGCCGCCAGGCCGACCAGAGCCAGAAGCTCCCGGCCGCGCTCCCCGGCTTCCGCCGGGCTCTTTTTAAGGAGCCGGATCGGCCCGACGGTCAGGTTCCCGAGCGCGGTCAGATGGTCGAAAAGATTGAAATTCTGGAAGACCATGCCCATCTTCCGCCGGAGGGCGGCGGGATCGCTGTCCGGCGCCAGGATATCCTGCCCGTTGATCCGGATGCTTCCCCCGGTCGGAGTTTCCAGGAGGTTCAGACAGCGAAGAAAGGTGCTCTTGCCGGTCCCGGAAGGGCCGATGATCGAGATCACCTCGCCGGAGTTGATCTCGACATTGATGTCCTTCAACACGGTCGCGGACCCGAAGCACTTGGCGAGGTGTTCGACTTTGATGTTCATTTGCCGCCTCCCCGCTTGGGAGCGGTCCGGACTTGGACGGCTTCCAGAAGGAGCGTGAGAATCCAGGCCAGAATGAAGTAGAGAACGGCGACCATGATCAAGGGGAAGAAGGCGTCGAAGGTGCGGCTTCGGATGATATCGCTGGCCTTGGTCAGATCCTGGACGGCGATATACCCGACGATGGCCGTCATTTTTACCAGGGCGATGAACTCGCCCTTGTAGACCGGAAGAACCCGCTGGACGGCCTGGGGCAGGACGATATGCAGGAACGTTCCGACCTTGCTGAATCCGAGGGCGATCCCCGCCTCGGTCTGTCCTTTCTTCACGCTTTCGATCGAGGTCCGGAACATCTCCGAGACATAGGCGGCGAAGTTCATGGCGAAGGTGATGGTCGCAACCAGGACACCGCTGATATCCAGGGGGGCGAAAACGACATAGAACATCATCATCAGAAGGACCACCTGGGGAATGCCCCGGAGAAGGTCGATATAGACCCGGGCGATCGTCCGGAACAGCTTGCGCCGGTTCATACGCAGGAAGCAGATCAATCCGCCGAGAACCGTCCCCAAAACGGCCGAAAGGATGGAGATGAGAAAGGTGATTTTCAGGCCTCCCCAGATCAGGAGGTAGCGCTTCTCCCGGATGATGTTGTTTTGGAAGCTGTCTTTGATCCGGGACCAGAATCCTTGTTTCGGCTCCGAAGCGGCAAGGCCGGCTGACGCCGGCGCCCGGCGGGCCAGCATGACCTGGGGATTGACGTAATAGCCCTCGGTGAAGCTCACCCGTTTACGGCGCTCCTCGGTCGCGGTCATGTTGGAGCAAATCACGTCCGCTTTTCCGGATTCGAGAGCCACGACCAGGGCCGAAAACTTCATATCGGAATAGACGACCGGGCGGCCCAGATGAAGGGCGACGGTTTCGATCAGCTCGGGATCGAGGCCGACGATTTCCTCTCCCTGGTGGAAGCCCATCGGTTCGCGATTCGCGGCGATGGCCACCCGCAAGGGAGGGCCGCCCGCGGCCTTGGGAACTTTGACGATTTCGTAAGGCGAGCCGTCCGGCCGGACCCAATGGCCGATGATCTTGTCCAGGGACCCGTCGGCTTTGAGCCGGGCCAGAACCGCGTTGATTTCGGCCAGAAGATCCGGCTTGTTTTTCGGGACGGCGATCGAAGCCCATTCGTGGTTGTATTCTTCGGGAAGGACGGCCAAATCCTGATTGGCCTTGGCCGCCCGAAGGGCCGTGGTATAAGCGGTGATGACATAGTCCAGCTTGCCCGTCTTCAGAGCCGCCACGGCGTCCATGACATCGTCAAACAGACGGAGGCCCGCTTTGGGAAATCGTTCCCGGACGAGCTGTTCGCCGGTTGTTCCGGTCATCGCCCCGATGACCGCCGCCTCCAACGGGGGGGCGGCGGCCGGCATCCGGACGGATCCGGGGGCGGCGTTTTCCTTCAGGATGAGGGCGTCGGCTCCCGACTCGTAGTAAATGTCGGAAAAGCGGACTTGTTTGGCCCGCTCCTCGGTGATGGTGATTCCGGCACAGATGATGTCGGCTTTTCCGGTGGCGACGGCGGCGATCAGCGAACCGAAGGGAAGGGTTTGGACGTCCGGCTCGAGACCCTGCCGCCCGGCGAATCGGTAGACGAGCTCGATATCGAGTCCGGTGTATTTTCCGTCCTTGATGAACGTGAAGGGCAGACCATCGGCGGAGGTGGCAATTCGCAACCGGCCCTTTGTCCCGCCGGCCGGCGGATCGAGCGCCGGGAGCTGTCCGGAATCGTTTTCCCATTTGGAGCGGATCCGGTCCAAATCGCCGCTCTCCCGAAGCTCCCGAAGAAAAGCATTGAATTCGTCCCGGGTCGCCGCGTCGACAAACCCGAATCCCAGGCTCTCGGCGAAGATTTTTTCGGCCAGAACGGCCAGGCCGGGATCGTCCCGCCGGTAAAGGCGGCCGGTGTTGGCATCCATGATGATCGCGTCGCATTTGCCCGCTTTGAGCGCGACGGCCAGGTCGGGGCTTGTGTCGAGGCGCAGGATCTCCGCCTCGGGAAAACGCGAGGTGATGAACTGGTCGTGAGTCGAGCCGATCAGAACGCCGATTCGTTTATCCTTCAGCGCCTCCAGGCCGGCGATCCCCGCCGGTTGTTCCCCCGGGGAACAGGTCACGGTCGCCGCGGCCAGGAGGATCAGGAGGGGGAGCCGAATCCGGCGCAGAATGGTCATGAGGTGATTTTATGCGAACGGGCCCCCGCCTGCAAACCGTTCGACCTTCCGGCCCGGAATCCGCTGCTCTCAGAGTTGACTTCGGACCGGCCTGGGGTATTTAATACTGCGGGATGAAAAACGACAGGGCCAGGGTGAGAATTCTTCTGCCGCCGTTGTTTCTGGCTGCGGCCTTGGGCCTCGCCCAAACGACCGCCCCGCCGGAAAAGGGACTCCAGGACGCCGACCCGGCCAAGCGGCCGACAACAGACTACATGCGGTCGCTTCTCTCGCAGAACACCAAACCGCTCGGGGTCAAGATGGATAAATCCCTTCTGCGTCTGAACCGTCAACCGACGATCGCCTGGGTCGCCCGGGCCGCCCGGCGGCACATCCTGGACTGATCGAATGAAGCTCTGGGACCGCTCCGGCTTCGTTTTCAATCCCGGGGATTCAATTTTTTGGATTGAACCGTGAAAAACCGGACGTATTTGCTTCTCGTTCCCCTCGCCATCCTTCTCTTTTTAGGGGGCTTGAACGTCTATCGGCAAATCACCTGGAAAGAGCCGTCCGACGGCGTCGTCTGGGCCATGAGGCAGGGCGGTTTGACGGCCATCAAAGTCGACAAAGAAGGACCGGGTTATACGATCAATCTGAAAAAGGGCGACGTCCTTTATTCGGTCAATCACAACCTCGTTCCCGGCAAGGTCCTGATCCATAACAAGATCGACCTGGAAAAAAATCTCTGGCTGGTCTGGAAACAGGGCCAGAAAATCACCTACGAGATTTACCGGGAAGGCAATGTCATCACCTTCACCGGATCACTTTGGGCCGTGGGCAAGGGCGTCAATATTCTGTATTTCTACCTGGCCTTCATCGGTCTGATGACCGTGATCATCGCCCTGATCGTCTTTCTGAATTCCGGCCGGCCGCTCCGGGGCGCCAACATCCACTATTACCTCCTCTCCGCATTCCTTTATATGTTCTCGATCTTCTCCTCGACGGGAGACTTCGACTTCTTCGACAGCGTGTTTTACGGATTGGATAAAATCGCCTTCCTGATCTTCCCGCCGCTTCTCGTCCATTACTTCATGATCTTCCCCCAACGGAAGAAGATTCTGCGGAACCGGCCGTCCGCCGCCTTTTTTCTCTACATCCCCGGAACCGTTCTTCTCCTGGTCCGGGCTTCCCTGTTCCTGTCTCTCTTCCCGAACCTCGAGACCGACGGCCTTCTCCGGACGTACACGGCCCTGGAAAAATGGGATCTCGCCCATTTCGCCGTATACACGTTCTGGGCCCTGGCCGTCACCCTCGTCGGCGCCCTTCGCCATCAGAGCTTCATCGTCCGCCGCCAGCTGAAATGGATCGTTTACGGCCTGGGCGCCGGCATCGTCCCGTTCAACGCCTTCTATGTCATCCCCTTCGTTGCCGGCGCGGCACCAACGACCGCGGCCGAGCTGACCGTCCTCCTCCAGGCCCTCATCCCTCTGTCCTTCTCCTATTCCATCTCCCGCTACAAGCTGATGGACCTGGAAGTCATCATCAAGAAAACCTCGACCCTGGTCATCTCCTATTTCGTCCTGGCCCTGATTTACCTCGGCGTTTCTTCACAGACCAGAATCTTCTCGGAGAACAAGCTCAACGCCCTTCTCCTGGGAGTTTTGGCCCTCATCCTCGGGGCGACCGTTTTTTCCCCGCTTCGGACCCTCATTCAATCGGTCATCGACCGCGTTTTCTACCGGCGGAGCTACCAGTACCGGAAGACCCTGTTGACCATTTCCCAGGAGCTGAGCCGGGAACGGAACCTCGAGACTCTGGCCCGGCGGCTCCTCGAGTTGATCTCCAACGCCCTGTCACTGCGCTCGATCGCCCTCCTCCTCCCGGTCGAAACGGGCAGCGCGACGTTCACCGTCTTCAGCTCCCGGGGCGAGAAGGTCGGGCCGGCGGACGGTCGCCTGACGTTCGATCCCAAAGTTTACGAAAGTCTCGTGGAAAACGACGCCCTTTCGCTCTATTCCGTGACCGAGGACATCAAGCTCCAGGCCAAGCTGGAAGGCCTGCGGGCCTCCGGGTTCGATCACTTCCTCGCCCTCAAGGGCGAAAACAAAATGGTCGGCTGCCTGGCCATGGGCCGCAAGCTCGACGCCACCTTCCTGACGAGCGAAGATTGGGAGCTGCTCACGACCATCTCCTCGACCGTCGCCCTGGCCGTGGAGAACGCCTACCTGTACAACCAGGCCGGGCTGCGGGCCTCCGAGCTCGAGCGGATGAAGGACTACAGCGAGAACATCATTGAAAGCCTGACGGTGGGCGTGGCCGTCCTCGACCAGAACGGCCGGATCAGCGGCTGGAACCGCGTCTGCGAGGAGACTTTCAACCGGAAGCGCGAGGACGTCCTGGGCGAGCGGCTGAGCGATGTAATCGGGCCCAAAGCATTTGCCGCGATCTTCCCTCCCGACACCCAGGCCGAATACCACCTCGTCGGCGAAATTCCGATCGACCGGCCGTCGGGGGAAATGCGGATCTTCGATATCGCCAAGACGCCGCTGATGGACAACCTCCTCCATTCCTACGGGACGATCATCGTCTTCGAGGACATCACCGACAAGATCCGTCTTCAGCAGCAGCTCTTGACCTCCGAAAAGCTGGCCAGCATCGGGCTGCTCTCGGCCGGCGTCGCCCACGAAATCAACACCCCGCTGACCGGAATCTCCAGCTACGTCCAGATGCTCCAGAAGAAGGTCTCCGACGAGCATTTCACCGGGCTCCTGGACAAGATCGAAGCCCAGACCGACCGGGTTTCGCGGATCGTCAAGAATCTCCTGACGTTCGCCCGGAATCCGTCCGACCTGTCCTTCCACCGGGTCGATCTCCGGGAGAATCTCCAGGAGATCATCTCCCTCATCGATTACAAGCTGAAGGCCATGGCCATCGTCCTCGAAACCGAACTGGGCCGGTCCACGCCCATCTGGGCCCAGGGCGAGCGGCTTCAACAGGTCTTCATCAATATCATCCTCAACGCTCTGGACGCCATGCCCGGCGGCGGCCGCCTCCGGGTGGAGCTCTCCGAAACGCCGACCGAAGCGGTCGTGGCCATCAGCGACACCGGCACGGGGATCAAGGAACAGCATCTCCCCCGCATCTTCGACCCCTTCTACACGACCAAGGGCGTCGGCAAAGGGACCGGCCTCGGCTTGTCCATCAGCTACGCCATCATCAACGAGCACGAAGGCCGGATCGACGTCCAGAGCGAAGTCGGCAAGGGGACCAAATTCACCATTTTCCTGCCCAAGAACCTGGATAAAAGGAAAAGAAAGACCGAGGACGCATGAGCAAAGGATTCCTGCATGTCATCGACGACGAGCCCGTCATCCGCGATATTCTCGAGCAGCTGCTGACGGCGGAAGGATACGACGTCGAGCTGTCGACCTCCGGCGAGGAGGCCCTGCCCAAGTTTGAAAGCGCGACGTACGACCTCGTTCTCCTGGATCTGCTGATGCCCGGACGCAAAGGCCTGGAGATCCTGCCGGAAATCAGGAAACTCGCCCCCGGGACGGTGGTCATCATCATTACCGCCTACGCTTCGGTGGAATCGGCGATCGAAGCGATGAAAATCGGGGCCTACGACTATGTCCAAAAGCCCTTCAAACACGAAGAGCTTCTCCTGACGATCGAGCGGGCGCTGTCCCACAAAAACCTGCGCGAAGAGAACGACCGCCTTCGGGAGGAGCTGCGAAAAAAATTCAGCTTCGCCAATATCATCAGTCGAAGCAAGGCCATGGAGCGGGTCTTCGAGCTCATCCGGGCCGCCGCCCCGACCCGGTCAACGATTCTGATTCAGGGGGAGAGCGGGACGGGCAAGGAGCTGGTCGCCCGGGCGATCCACACGAATTCTCCCCGGTCCGCCCAGCCTTTCGTCGTCGTCAACAGCGGCGCCCTCCCCCCCGACCTTTTGGAGAGCCACCTCTTCGGCCATGTCAAGGGAGCGTTCACCGGGGCCGTTTCGGAAAAGCAGGGGCTCTTCGAGGCGGCCGACAAGGGAACGATCTTTTTCGATGAGATCTCCACGATCGGGCTGGAGACCCAGGCCAAGCTCCTGCGGGTCATGCAGGACCGGGAATTCATGCGCCTCGGCGGGACGAAGACGATCCGGGTCGATGTCCGGATCATCGCCGCGACCAACGTCGAGCTGGAGGGGATGATCGAGCGCCAGATTTTTCGCAAGGACCTGTATTACCGGCTGAATGTCATCAAGATCATCCTGCCGCCGCTGCGCGAGCGGCGCGAGGATATCCCCCTGCTCGTCAAACACTTCCTCGACATTTTCGCCCGGGAGAACGAAAAATCGGTCGAGGGCGTCGATCCCGAAGTTCTCCAGATCCTGGACCGCCACACCTGGCCGGGAAACGTCCGGGAGCTGGAAAACCTGATGGAGAGGACGGTCGTCTTCGCCAAAAACAGCCTCATCCGGCGGGAAGACCTCCCGGAGCTTTTTTCCGCGCCCCGGGAAACGGCCCCCGCGCCGGCGGAGGCCGCCGCCGGGTTCGACGGCCTGGATCTTAAAGAACAAACCCTCGCCTTCCAAAGGCGATTAATCGAAACAGCCATGGCCAAAGCCAACGGCGTTCAAAAAACCGCGGCCGCGCTTCTCGGCTTGAAGCCGACGACGCTCAATGAAATGATCAAGCGCCTCGACATTCCCGCCGGAAATTACTGAGGAGAAGACGGAAGACGCCGGCCGGGATTTGACCGGATCGGCCGGAGGTTCTTTCTGAGCCCGTCTGCCGGTTGCCGGATGGAATGGATATGAAAACGCCGACCGGGAGAATCGGGCCGTCGCTCCGGTTCGCGCAGGACCGGAGCCGCCGCCGGACGCTCGTCTCAGCGAATGCTTCCGGGAACGAACGCCTCCGGATTGATTTGGATTTTTGCCGGCTTCCCCGCCGCCGGGAAGGTAAAGGTTTTCACCGGGCCGTCGACTTCCAGAAGATGCCGGACCGGGCGACGGGCTTCCTCCCAAATGACGGCGAGGGGGAAAACCATCGGGCGGCCGGTCTGCTTGACGGTGATTTTGACTTCATAGCCCTCGCCGCGGCGGACGGTCTGAATTTCCGTCTCGACCCGGGGAAGAAGATGGGAGTCGAACCAGCCCCGGAAAAACTCCCGGAGCGGCCGGCCGGAAGCTTCTTCCATCGCTTCGATGAACTGGGATGTCCGGGCCAGACCGAAGGCGTGCCGCTCGGCGAACATCCGCAGGCCCCGGTCGAACACGTCCTCTCCGATCAAATCCGAGAGAAGGAACAGGGCCACGCACGATTTTCCGTACAGGATCGCCTGGAACGAGCGAAAATCATGAACGCTCAGCCGGGCGCCGAGCGTGATGGGGCCGAAATCCGTGGCCTTCTCGGTCCACTCGACGAATTTCTTCATGCCGGCGGCAAACGCCTTCGCGCCGTATTTCGTTTTCAGATACCGGACCGCGGAATACTGGGCCAGGCCTTCGCTCAGCCACAGATCGTGGTAGGTCGCCCCGGCGACCGACTGCCCCCACCACTGGTGGGCGATCTCATGGGCCATGAAGAATTCCTTGAACTGGGGAAGATCGACGGGGCTGCGGGGGTCGGGAATGGCCGAAGTGTTGAGGTTTCGGGCCAGCTCGTTGAGGACGATGAACGAGGCGGGGCTGTGGCCGCCGGCCGTTCCCCAAACCCGTTGGACAATCGTCAGCTTCTCGAACGGAAAGGGCCCGAAGATCGTCTCATAGGTCTTCAGAATCGACCGGGCCTCCTCGATCACGCTCCGGCGGACGATGCGGATATCCTCGGAGACGAAGAGGCGGATCGGAACGGTCTCTCCGGGCTCGTCGTCCCCGACGGCCCGCTTGAAGGCTCCGACGATGAAGGCCAGATACTTGATCGGCGTCTTTGTCTCGTAGGTGGACAGCCGGTTTCCGATTTTCTCCAAAGTTAAAACCCGGTTGACCTCATCGATCGCTTCCTCCTTCACAAAATCGCCGACGGCGACGCAGGAGTAGAGGGGCGGAACGCTGATCCGGAGGCGGGACAGGAAAAAGTCGGTCTCACCGGAAGAGGGATACCAGGACGCCGATTGGCTGTACAGATAGCTGTCGAATTCGGGGCGCGCATCCGGAGACATCCCCATATAGGGCAACACTTGAACGATATCGGATGTTTGAACCGGCGGCTGCAGAACGCCCCGGTAAAAAACATCGAAGATCGCGACCTGTCCTTTGTCCAGGGGCTGAAGGAGCGAGACGGTGAGGGTGTGGCGGTCCTTGTCCTGACTGAACGACATCGGCCGGCCCTCGCCGTCGGCGACCCGAAGGACTTCCAGGGCCGCGTTCAGGTCGAATCTCATGTTTTCCACGCCGGGGAGCCGGGCCTGGGCCTCAAGCCGCGCCTTGGCCGAAAGAAAAAACCGGTCCGGCTGGATGTCCACGTCCACATCGCAACGGAGGAGGTCGTATCTTTCCCCGAAGGAGATGATCATCCGTTTGCCTTCGCTCTCCGCCCGGTCGGGAGAATACAAACAAAGAAGATGGTCCGGCAGACGGCTCCAGAAACGGACCTCCTCCAGGGAAAACGGATTGAAGGAATACCCGAATCCGGCCCGGGCGTCGGTCTGGAATTCGAAGGCCGCCTGGTCGCTCTGGGGAAGGGTGGCCAGGAGACGTCCATCGACCGGGTCGAATATCGAAAACGAATCGGCGTAAAACCGGTTGAACAGGTTTCGGGCGGCGGCCGTCTCCGCGGGGCTCGGACCGCCGGAAGATCCCGGCCCTGAGGCCGGAGCGATCTTGACATTCGATTTAAAGAACTGCGGGGAAAAACGCAGGAAAGCGGACTGGACGCCGGCGTCGATTCCGCCGGATTTATACCGGAGGGCAAGCTGGTGTCGCTCCGTTTCCGAGGAGGGATTGAAGCGGAGACGTCCCGGGCCGATAATGATCAGCCCGGTTTCCAGGTGGGTGATATTGTCGAAAAAGATCCAGGCGTCTTCGAAGACCGCCTCCATGTCCTGATGCCGGATTTCGATCCGGGCGGCCCGGACGGCGCGGTCGGCCGGGAAAGCCAGGTCGTAAAAGATCGCCGGATTTCCCGAGATCGTTTTCGTCCGGATGACCCGGCGCTCCCCGTCCCGCGCGAGCCCCAGCTTCCAGGTCTCGAGCATGGATTCCTGGTCGTTGCGAAAGACGGCGTTCACGAAAAGCGTCTCGCCGTCCTTGTCCGGGGTGAGCCCGCCCACGGCCTTGAAGAGAACCGAGGTCATCAGAAAGGATTGCCGGAGGGAATCGAAAATCAGCCCTTCCTGGTCGCGCAGTTCGGAGGAGAAGCTTTGAAGATAGACCGTCCGGTCGGCCGTATCGAAGCCTTTTTTCATCTCGGAAAGGAACGAGAGCGGGTCCGCTTGGGGCGAGGGAGGGACTTGAGCGAAAGAAACCGATCCAAGGAAGACAAGGGCCGACAGGACTAAAACCGATGCCCGTCCGGAGCGAAGCGCCCTCGAATAATTCCAGAATCGATTTCCTCTGATTGCGCTCATCGGGGTCCTCGCTTTGAGATTTAGCACGAATCATGCCAAAAAGAGAGACAAGGGCCTCGTAAATCCCGGGCGGGCCGATTTATCCCCCTTAAAAAATTCCCCGGAATAAAAAATCACCTCGAAAAAAAGAGAGTTAAATCCCCCAAAATAGTGTATTTTTCGATTGAATCGAAAGAAAAAACGTAAATTTTCTTTACTTCCACATATTGCCCAACGCAAATATCTTCATGGTTCTCTTCCATTTATTCCGCCACTTGTCGGCCGGGCCGACCGAGTGCGAGCCTGAGAGCTCGCCGAGCGAAGATGTTTGAGCCTACCGGGCCTTGAGCCGTCGAGAGGTCTTCCGGGACGCGATTTCTTCGCCGCGTAACGGAGGCAGCTCGACCGGCTTTCCCGGAGTGAAAAATTTCGGAATCTTATGCAAAAACCCTCCGCTCCTCTTTAACGGTGTTGAGGACGAGGTGGGTTACGGTCCGGTCGATGTGAGGAAGGGCGTTGACCTTTTTAATGAAACGGTTGAGGTCGTCACGGCCCCGGAACCGGGCCAAAACGAGACAATCCCACTCGCCGGTCACATCGTAAACGGCAAAGACGCGGGGATCTTCGGCAATCTTTTTCTGCGTCTCCAGGATTTTCCCCTGGGAGATGCGCACGGCAATCACCGCACTCAGGTCGAATCCGACGGCGACCGGATCGACCAGAGCCGCATATCCTCGGATGATGCCTTTCGCTTCGAGGTTCTTGACCCCATTTATGACGGCCGTGACCGAAGTTCCCGTCTCTTTTGCGACTTCCCTGAAGCTTTTCCTGGCGTCCATACTCAAGATGTCAACGATTTTCTTGGATAAATCATCCATTGACAATCTCCTTTGTCCATATATTTATAATATTTAAATACATTTGTCTCTTATTTTAACTTTTATCTTGACATTTGTCCATAAAAAAGATATTTATTTGGCATTCAAGGAGAAGACAATGGAAAACGAAATGAAAAAACCGCTTAAATCCCATGGCTACAACGATGAGGATGACGTTCTTCGGACGATTCTCGAACCCTCCTACAAAATCGAGTTCATCCGGGTCATTTTTCCCGATATCCTCGGCCGCCCCATGGATTTCTCGTTCCCGAGCGGTGAATTGGACAAGGCTTTCCGCGAGGGCAAGGGATTCGACGGCTCCTCGGTCGAAGGATTCGTCCGCGTCGAGGAAAGCGATCTGGTCATCAAACCCGATCCGAAGACCTTCCGCCTCCTCCCCTGGTCTTATCAGGGATTCTCGCCCGAAACGGCCTGGCGCGAAGCGGTCATGTTCGGCGAGATTCTCACGCCGGAGAGAACTCCCTACGAAGGAGACGCCCGGCATATCCTGAAAAAGTCCCTCGGCCGGGCCAAAGACGAATTCGGTGTCGACTCGTTCATGGTCGGTCCGGAAATGGAATTTTTCCTCTTCCCTAACGACCGGGAACCCCAACCGCTGGACGACGGGGGCTATTTCTTCGCCGGCCGCCATGGGGAAATCCGGAAGGAAACCCAGCTCCTGCTCAAACGGATGGGTATCCTCTCCGAGTACGACCATCACGAAGCGGCCGCCGGCCAGCACGAGATCGACTTCCGGTACGCCGGAGCCATGGAGATGGCCGACACCGTCATGCTGGTTCGTTACATGGTCAAGCGGGTCGCCCGGATGCACGGCCTGTACGCCACCTTCATGCCCAAACCTGTCAACGGCTGCAACGGCAGCGGGATGCACGTCCACCAGTCGCTTTGGAAGGACGGAAAAAATCTCTTTTTCGACGCCGCCGGGCCCTACCAGCTTTCCGAAATGGCCCGGTCCTATATCGGCGGACTGATGCACCATGCCCGGGAGTTCTCGGCCGTCTACAATCAGTGGGTCAATTCCTACAAGCGGCTGATCGACGGGTTCGAAGCGCCCGTGTACATCGCCTGGGGCCAGAAAAACCGCTCGGCCTATATCCGCGTTCCCCGCTATCTGCCCGGGCAGGAAAACGCGACCCGGATCGAGCTCCGTTCGCCCGATCCCGGCTGCAATGTCTACGCGGCCTTCGCCGCCATGCTCGAGGCCGGGCTGGCCGGGGTGCGCAACCGGTACCCCCTCCCCGATCCGGTCGAAGACAATATCTATGAGATGAGCGGGGCGAAACAGAAAAAGCGCGGGATCCAGACTCTCCCCCGAAACCTCGACGAGGCCGTCCGGCAGCTCGAAAAAAGCGCGATCGCCCGGGCCGTCATGGGCGACCACATGCATTCCCATTTCATCGCCAACAAGCGCGAGGAGATCGACGACTACGGGAAGAACACTTCGGCCGAATTCGACAAACAGGTCAGCGATTACGAAACCCTCCGGTATCTGCCGATCCTGTAAAAGCCGCGGGGTCAGGTCTTGACTAATGACGGCTGATGTCCGGACCTGACCCCTTCGCTTTGTTATTTTGAGGCTTTGATCCGGTCCCAGATTTTAACGTAGAGGGCGTTTTTCTCTCCCAGGTCGGCCAGGACTTCGCATTTGGCCTGGATTTCGGGAGCCAGGAAGATCCCGGGATTGGACCGGATCTCCTCGTTCAAAAGAGGATAAGCGCTCTTGTTCGGGCAGAGGTATTGGATGAACTCCGTGTTTTCCGCCGCGACCTGGGGATCGTGGAGAAAATTGATATACGCATGGGCGAGCTTCACGTCCCTGGCCGTCTTGGCGATGACCAGGTCGTCGCAGGACAGGACCCCGCCCTCCCGCGGCATGGCAAAGGCGATATCGGAATTTTCCGCCTGGACCTGGAGAATGTCGCCGCTGTAGCCGTGGACGAGAAGAAACTCTCCGGAAGCGATCCCGGTCTTGTACTGCTCGTTTTCAAACTTGGCCAGATTGGCCTTCCATTTGACGACGACCTCTCCGGCTTCCTCCAGCTCTTTCGGGTCGGTCGAATTGAGGCTGTAGCCAAGGGACTTCAAAGCGGCCCCGATCGTCTCCCGCATGTCGTTCAGCATGACCATCCGGCCCTTCAAGTCGGTCCGGTTGAACATGCTCCAGGACGGTTCGAAGTTCTCAACCTTGCTTTTCAAATAGGCGATGCCCGTATTCGTCAGCATGTACGGCACGGAATAGTCCATGGTCTTGTCGAGAGCGACGGCCAGATAGTCCGGATCGACATGAACCCGATTGGGCAGAAGCGTCCGGTCGAGCGGCTGGAGCATGTCCTGGCTTCGCATCAGGCTGACCATGTAGCTGGTGGGAGTGATGATATCGTAACCGGTCGCTCCGGCCTTGAGCTTGGCGTACATGGCCTCGTTGGAGTCGAACGTGTCGATAACGACCTTGCAGCCGGTTTCGGCTTCGAACCGGGCGACAAGCTCCGGCTTGACGTAATCCGACCAGGTGTAGACGTGAAGGACGGATTGTTCTTTCGTCCCTCCCCCGCACCCCGCGGCCAGGAATCCCGCGGCGAGGATCGCCGCCCCGAGAGCAAAACGCAAAACCGTGGTCCGTTTCATTGTCCTCCCTCCATGGCTCCGAATTTCGACAAACGCTGGCTGACGAGCACCGTGGTGAACGTCAGCGCCAGCAACAGGGTCGAGAGCGCGTTGATGATCGGCGTGGCGCCGTGTTTGATCATGCTGTAGACCTTGATCGGCAGGGTCGTCGAGCCCGGCCCGGCGACGAAAAAGGTGATGACGAAATCATCCACCGAAAGAGTGAAGGCAATCAGGCCCGCGGCCGCCAGCCCCGGGGCGAGCATGGGCAGAAGCACCCGGCGGGCGGCCTGCCAGCCGGTGGCTCCCAGATCCCGGGCCGCTTCGACGATCGTAAAATCGAAATCCTGGAGCCGGCCCAGAACGACGAGGGCGACGTAGCTGATGCAGAACGTCACATGGGCCAGAATGATGGTCGCCATCCCCAGCCGGACGCCGGCGGCGACAAAGGCCATCAGCAGGCTGATCCCCATCAGGATTTCCGGGACAACGAGCGGCGTATAGATCAGGGTAAAGTGAACACGCTGGATCCGCGACTTGCTGAAACGGTGAAGGGCCAGGGCCGAGACGGTCCCCAAAACCAGGGAAAGGAACGTCACCGCGACGGCGATGAGAAGCGTGTTTCGCGCCGCCTCCCAGATAGCCGGCTCGTGGAACAGCCGGCCGTACCACTTCAATGAAAATCCCCGCCAGGCCCCGCCGAAACGGGAGGCGTTGAAGGAATCGACCACCAGAAAGAGGATCGGAAGATAGAAGAAAACCAGCACCAGGCCGGTGACGATGAAGGGAAAGCGGCTGCGCTTCACGTTCCCGTCTCTTCCCGCCTGGGCGCAACCCGGGCCCCTTTCCCCTGAAGGGCCAGGACCGCCAGAAGCGGCGCCAAGACCGCCAGGATCAGGACGATGGACAACCCTCCGGCCAGGGGCAGGTTCCGGTCGACGAAGACGCGCTGAGCGATCTTGTTCCCGAGCAATTCGCTGCCGGGGCCGCCGACGATATCCGGAATGATATAGGACCCCAGGGCCGGGATGAAAACGACCAGCACGGCCGTGATCACGCCTTGCCGGATTCCCGGGAGGAAGACCTTGCGGAAGGCCTGGAACGGCCGGGCCCCCAGGTCCCGGGCGGCCTCGATCAAACGGAAATCGAATTTTTCAGCCGCCGCATAGATCGGCAGGATGGCGAACGGAAGAAACGTGTACACGGTCACCATGATGACCGCGCCCAGATTATAGAGAAGCTGGGAGGAGGGATCCGAAAGCCCGACGAAGACGAGGGCTTTTTTAATGAATCCTTCGGGATGAAGAATCGATTTCCAGGCAAACACCCGGATCAGGAAGCTTGTCCAGAAGGGCACGATGACGAGGAGGAGCAGCGTGTTTCTCCGCCGCTCCAGAGCCCGGGCGACGGCATATCCCGTCGGAAGGGCCAAAAGCATGCAGATCGCGGTGGACAGGAAGCTGACCCAGAGCGTCCGCAGGGCGATGGCCAGGTATTGCGGATCGGCCAGGCCTTGGATCGTCGCCGTCGTCCAGCCCTTGCCGATCCCGCCGAACGGGTCGGCCGGGCGGAAGGCGAGAACGAAGACCAGCGCGGTCGGAATCAGAAAAAAAAGCGAGAGCCAGATGAACGACGGGGCGGTCAGGCCCAGCTCCTGGACCCGCCGCCGGAGACGCTTCATGCGTCCCCGACCTTCTGAGGCGGGGCGGAAACGAGCTTTTCGTCATCGCGCCGGAATCCCTCGAGCATGAATCCATCGTCGCCGTGCCAGAAGATCCACACGTCATCCTTCCAACGGATGGGCTTCTCGTCGAGGAAGAAACGGGCGTGCTGGCGAAGGAGTTGCAGCCGGTGGTTTCCGGCCCTGACCCAGTACTTCGTCGTCGGACCGAGGTAGATGACGTCTTCGACCACGGCCGGGACGGCGTTCCGTTTGTGTTTCGGCTCGGGCGCATCGCGGGAGATCTGGATTTTCTCCGGCCGGATGCTCAGAAAGACCTTGTTGCCTTCGGCGATCTGCTTGTCGTTATAGACCAGAACGTCGGGAAGACCGTCGATCCGGAGGCGGCTGTATTCGGCGTCCGGGGTGTCGGCGACGACGCCCTCGATGAAGTTCGTGTCGCCGATGAAGGCGGCCACGAAGCTGGTCCGCGGTGTTTCGTAGATCTCGGCCGGCTGGCCGATCTGCTCGATCCGGCCCTCGTTCATCACCGCGATGCGGTCGCTCAGGCTCATGGCCTCGCCCTGGTCGTGGGTGACATAGAGAAACGTGATCCCGACCTGGTCGTGAATCATGTCCAGCTCGATCAACATCCGCTGACGGAGCTTGAGGTCGAGGGCGGCCAGGGGCTCGTCCAGGAGGAGAACGTCCGGCTTGTTGATCAGGGCCCGGGCGATGGCCACCCGCTGCCGCTGCCCGCCCGAAAGCAGGTCCGGCTTTTTATCGGCCTGTTCTTCCAACCGGATAAGACGAAGCATGGCTTCGACTTCGCGGTCGACTTCGGCTTTGGGTTTCCGGGCGATCCGGAGGCCGAAGGCGATGTTGTCGCGGACGGTCAGGTGGGGAAACAGGGCGTAACTCTGAAAAATCGTATTGACCGGGCGAAGGTTGGGCGGGAGCTCGGTGATGTCCCGGCCGTCGAGGAAGATTCGGCCCGCGTCGGGGTTCTCAAACCCGGCGGCCAGCCGGAGCATCGTCGTTTTTCCGCAGCCGCTCGGCCCGAGCAGGGCGAAGAACTCGCCCCGTTTGATCTCCAGGGACACGGAGTTGACGGCCTGGATGGCGCCAAACCGCTTGGCGATGTTTTTAAACTCGAGAAACTCAGCCACGGGCGTTTTCCGTGAGGGGGATTATGGAACAAACGTTCTGGTTTTTCAAGAATGAATATGCTATAAATAGCGCCGACGCAAATGAATGTCATTTCGATAGTTATCCAGGTTTTCGTCCTCCTCTTCGCCATCACGGTGCACGAGGCGGCCCACGGCTGGGCGGCGAAGAAGTGCGGGGACCCGACCGCCTTCAATCTGGGGCGGGTGACCCTGAACCCGATCGCCCATATCGATCCGTTCGGCACGATCCTTCTCCCTCTTCTCCTGTCCCTGGCCCGCCTGCCCGCTTTCGGCTGGGCCAAGCCCGTCCCGGTCAATCCCTACAATTTCCGCAACCCGAAACGGGACACGGTCTGGACGTCGTTTGCCGGCCCGGGAGCCAACCTGTCGGTCGCCTTCGGGGCGATGATCATCCTGGTCCTGATGAAGATTTCCCTCCCCTCGGTCGATCTTTTTCTCAAAGGCCATCTCCGCGGCATGTTCGGATCGGTCGAAACGGTCCTCGGCCGGGGTTTCCATCCCCTCGAAGGCCTGGCTCTCATTCTCCTGATGACGGTCCTGATCAATTCCTACTTCGCTCTTTTCAATCTCATTCCGGTCCCCCCGCTGGACGGCTCCGGTATTCTGATGGGCCTGCTGCCGGATGCGGCCGCCGCCCGGTTCGAACGGATCCGGCCGTACGCCTTTCTTCTCATCCTTCTCCTGATTTACATGGGCTTGCTCGACATCATGATCAAGCCCGTCATTCTCATGATTGTGATCATTCTCGGATGAACGCTTCAACGCCCCCCCGCAAAACCGTCCTCAGCGGCGTCCGGCCGACCGGTCCGCTTCACCTCGGCAACTACGTCGGCGCGCTCCGCAACTGGGTCCGGCTCCAGAACATCTACAGCTGCTATTATTCGATCGTCACCTGGCACGCCTTGAGCTCGGAGTATGCCAACTCCAAAGCCATCAAGGAATGGTCGTTCGAAGTCGCCGTCGATTGGCTGAGCGTCGGCCTCGACCCGGACAAATGCGTGATGTTCATCCAGTCCGAAGTCAAGGAGCATGCCGAGCTCCACCTCCTCCTGTCCATGATCACTCCCCTGCCCTGGCTCGAACGGGTTCCGACCTTCAAGGAGCAGCTCAAGGAGCTCCAGGAAAAAGAGCTGAACACGTACGGATTCCTCGGCTACCCGCTCCTGCAGGCTGCCGATATCGTCCTCTACAAGGCCGACTTCGTCCCGGTGGGCGAGGATCAGGCCGCCCATCTGGAGCTGACCCGGGAAATCGTCCGCCGGTTCAACCGCTTCTACGGCCCGGTCTTCCCCGAGCCCCAAACCCTTCTGACCGAAGTCCCCCGCCTGGCCGGCACCGACGGCCGGAAGATGAGCAAATCCTACGGCAACGCGATCTACCTCAAGGATACGGCCGAGACGATCCGCCAGAAGATCATGCCCATGATCACCGATACCCGCCGGGTCCGCCGAACCGATCCCGGCGAGCCCGACGATTGCCCGGTCTTCACCCTCCACAAGGCTTTTGTCCCCAAGGACAAGCAGGAGGAAATCGCCGCGGGTTGCAGGACGGCCGGCATCGGTTGCCGCGACTGCAAAGCGGTCGTTCTGGAACACTTGTTCCGCTTCCTCGAACCGGTCTGGGAGCGCCGCCGGCGGTTCGAGGAGCACCCGGAGAAGATCGGAGAGATTCTCGAAGCCGGAAACATCCGGGCCCGGACGACCGCCCAGGCCGTCATGGCCGAAGTCCGGGACGCCCTGGGATTCTAGGTTCAGGTTCGATTCATGGCCCGCCGCGTATTCCCCAACGAAGAAGGCCCGCTCGAAGCTCCGGCCGTGACGGCGCGGGAGTATCCGAACGAGGAAGGGCCGCTCGAAGTCGCGGCGGAACTCGCCGCAGCGGCGGCCCCGGCCGGGGAAGCCGGGACCGGATCCCTGATCGGATTGTCCGAAGAGGGCGGCTACCGGATCAAGCTCGATGTCTTCGAGGGACCGCTCGACTTGCTCCTCTTTCTGATCAAGAAAAAGAAAGTCGAGATCCAGGATATCCCGCTCGCCCTGATCACCCGCGAATATCTCGCCTACCTCCAGGACCGGGAGCGCATCAACCTCGACCGCGAGGCCGAGTTCCTCCTGATGGCCGCCATCCTGATATACATCAAGTCGCAGATCCTCCTCCCGCGGGAAACGCCGATCGAACCGGATATCGACCCCCGCAAGGAGCGGCCCGACCGGTCCGGCGATTACGAGCGGGTCAAGGTCGTCTCCGCGGTGCTCCGGGACAAGGAAGAGGAGCAGTCCACGATCTGGCGGCGGACGGCCCTCAACGCGCCGCTGCCCGAGGAGGACCTCGACCTCATCGAGGTTTCGCTCTTCGACCTGGCCGAATCATTCTTCGCCATGATGAAGCGCAAGCAGGCCGTGCCGCAGCGGATCCTCAAGACGAAGGAAATTTCGGTCGCCGACAAGACCAAGGAGATCGTGACCGCGCTCCAGCAGAAAGGATTCCTCGATTTCCTCGAATATCTGGACGCCCAGGAAACGCTTGAAGAGGCCCTGGTCGCTTTCTTTTGCCTCCTGGAACTGATCAAAGCCCGGCTCGTCCTGGCCGTCCAGGAACAGCTGTTTCACACAATCAAGGTCTGGCTCCGAAAGGAACCGGCCGGTGAGGACACATGATGGACGATTTAAAGAACATCCTCGAAGCGTTGATTTTTATCTCGGTCGAACCGTTGACCCTGGAGAAAATCAAGGAAGTCCTGAGCGACGTCCCGGAAGAAGAAATCCTCCAGGCGCTCCTCAACCTCGGGACGGAGATGGAAACCGCGCCGCGGCCCACCCGCCTCGTCCAGACCGGGGGCGGATGGGTTTTTATGACCAAGCCGGCTTATGATCCGCCGGTCCGCAAGCTCCTTCAGATCGAGCGGCGGAAAAAACTGTCGCCGGCGGCCTTGGAAGCCCTCTCGGCCGTTGCCTACCACCAGCCCGTCACCCAGACCGACATCATGACCATCCGCGGCGTCGATTCGACCCACGCCCTGCACACGCTGCTGGAGAACAAGCTGGTCAAGATCTCCGGCCGCAAGGACGCCCCCGGCCGGCCCCTCCTTTATAAGACCACGGAGAAGTTCCTGACCTACTTCGGGCTCAATTCCCTCGAGGAGCTCCCCCGCGAAGAGGAGCTGAAGAAAATCCTCGAAGAAGGCAACGCCTGATCCGGAGACCCGGGAACGGGGAATCATTGTCCCGGGCAAGGCCGGCGGGGCGGTAAGTCCCGGCCGAAGCGGCCTTGATCGCCCTCGGAATGATTTCGCGTAAGTCCAATCATCGTCTTTACTTAGCGGTTGACAAAGCCGGGCGAATCGTTTAGACTTAGCCATCTTTTTTCGGCTCGGCTAGAACACCAGCATGAATATGATTCTCAAGTCGACTATGCTCTTCGGAGCAGCAAATATAACCGGGACAACCGTCAAAACCACAACCACGGTTCCGTCGACGAGACCGCTCTTCGACGCCCAGGCCACCAAGGAGACCCCATGACCGACGAACAGAAGACGAACAACGACAAGATCACGCCCGAGGACTACGAAAACCTGCTGGACAAGTATGGTTTCAGTTCCCAGGAAATCAGCCCCGGCAAGCTCGTCACCGGACGAGTGGTAAAAATCACGCCGGGCCATGTCCTCGTCGACATCGGGTTGAAAAGCGAAGGAGCCATTCCCCTCGAGGATTTCACGGAAGGCGAAACCCAGGCCCTGCCCCAGATCGGCGAAACGATCGAAGCCGTCCTGGAAAAAACCGATTCGAAGGAAGGATACTTCATCCTGTCCAAGCGCCAGGCCGACGCCCGAAAGGCCCTCGAAACCCTGGAAAAAGCCTTCGAGCAGGGACTGTATATCAACGCCCGGGTCGTTGAGCATGTCCGCAACGGGTACTCCGTTCATGTCGGGCTTCGGGCGTTCATGCCCGAGCTGCATGCCGAGCTCCGTCCCCTGAAGGACCCGGCCAAGCTCATCGGCCAGACGCTCAAGGTTCGCGTCATCAAGTTCGACCGGAAGACGGAACAGGCCATCGTCTCCCACAAGCTCTACCTCATGGAAGAGCGGGACAAGAAGAAAAAAGTCGTCTTCAGCCAGATTCAGAAAGGCCAGAAGCTCAAAGGGTACGTCCGCTCGCTGACGAGCTTCGGGGCGTTTGTCGATATCGGCGGCGTCGAAGGCCTGCTTCACGTCTCCGACATGACCTGGGGCAAGATCGGCCATCCTCACGACATGTTCAAAGTCGGCCAGGAAGTCGAAGTCCTGGTCCTCGATTTCAACGAAAAAGAGGAAAAGATCTCCCTCGGCGTCAAGCAGCTCACGGCCAATCCCTGGGAAAACATCGAGACCAGGTACAAAGCCGGCGACCGGATCGACGGGAAAGTCTCGTCCCTGACCGATTTCGGGGCGTTCGTCGAGATCGAGCCCGGAGTGGAGGGCCTGGTTCACATCTCCGACCTGACCTGGTCGAGGAAAACCGTCCACCCGAAAAAGCTTCTCAATCTCGGCGACAACGTGACCGTATCCATTCTGGACGTCAATCCGGTCTCCAAGCGTATCTCTCTCGGCCTGAAACAGACTCAGCCCCATCCCCTCGAACAACTGAAGCTCCGCCTCGTGCCCGGGATGAAGGTCAAGGGAAAAATCACCTCGATCACCGACTTCGGGGCTTTCCTGGAAGTCGAGCCCGGCATCGAAGGCCTGATCCACATCACCGACATCTCCTGGGAGAAGATCAAGCACCCCTCGGCCAAGCTGAAAGTCGGCGACGAGGCCGAAGCCATTCTCCTGAACATCGA
Source organism: uncultured Eubacteriales bacterium (assembly GCA_964411395.1). Classification (GTDB taxonomy): domain Bacteria; phylum Acidobacteriota; class Aminicenantia; order Aminicenantales; family UBA4085; genus JAAZPG01. Next base: position 23,776 of record CAYPKX010000006.1, read on the forward strand.
TGTCGAAAAACAGAAAGTCTCCCTCGGCATCAAACAGCTGGAAGGCGACATCTGGGAAGAGTTCTTCATCCGGCAGAAAGTCGGCGACCTTCTCAACGTCAAGATCGTCCGAATCGCCGAGTTCGGTGTTTTCGCCGAAATCCTGCCCGGGATCGAAGGCGTCGTTTTCAATTCCGAGATCGACGAGAAGAAAGTCGAGAATCCTTCCGAAGTCGTCTCCGTCGGCGACCAGAAGACGGCCAAGATCATCAAGCTGAACCCGCGGGACAAGAAGATCTCGCTCAGCTTCCGTCAAGCCCAGGCCGACCTTCAGAAACAGGAATACCAGAAGTATCAGGAAACCCAGGATGACCGGCTGACGTTCGGCGACCTCATCAAGGACCAGCTCAACAAGCTCCAGGAGTCGAAGAAGGCGGTCGCCGAGACGACGGAGGAAAAACCCAATGATTAAGGCCGACCTGATCAACAAGATCTCAAAGGACCTGAACATTCCCAAGCAGGAGGCCGAGAGCGGCGTCAACATGTTCTTTGACGCCATCAAGGACGCCCTCCTGGCCGGGGAGGAGATCGAGGTCCGGGGATTCGGCTCGTTCCGTTTCCGGAACCGCCCCCCGAGAGCCGGGCGCAACCCCCGGACCGGCGACCCGGTCAAGGTCCCGCCCAAGAAGGTCCTCTATTTCAAGCCGAGCAAGCTGCTCAAGGAACTGATCAACAAGTAACATGCAGTATATCGCCGCTCCCTGGCGGGAGCCCTATATCAGGAAAACGACCAAGGAGACCGGCTGCGTCTTCTGCCGGGCCGCCCGGTCCCGGGACGACGCCTCGGTTTTTATTCTCGATCGCGGCCGGCTGGCTTTCGTCCTCCTGAACAAGTACCCCTATCTCCCCGGCCATCTCATGATCGCCCCTTATCGCCATTCGGCGGTGTACGAACGGGCCTCCCGGGAGCTGACCGCGGAAATGGATGACCTCCTCCGGCGGAGTCTTCGCATCCTGAAAAAGCGATACCGTCCGCAAGGATTCAATATGGGGATGAACCTGGGCCGGGCCGCCGGAGCCGGCGTGGCCGACCATTTTCATCTCCACGTCGTCCCCCGCTGGACGGGGGATTCCAACTTCATGCCTGTCTGCGGCCGGACGAAGATCGTCCTCGAGGACCTCGAGACGACCCACGCCCGGCTCGCCCCGCTGTTCCGCAAGGACCGGGGCGCCGGTCCAACCATCCCATGACCCTCCGGGTCCCCGAGGTGCACTCATGCTCAAGTCCATGCGCGAAAACGTCAAATCCCTGAAGTGGATTCTCTGGGTGGTCATCGCCACCTTCATCGTCGCCATCTTCTTCATCTGGGGAGGGGCCGGCGAGCTCGGCCAGGGAAGCCGGGCCAAAACCCTGGTTCAAGTCGGCAAGGAACGCATTTCCGCCGATGAGTACTGGAACACCCTCCGCAACCGGATCGAGGCCTACAAAGCCCAATACAGCGAAATCAACCGCCAGTTCATCGAACAGCTCAACGTCCCTCAACAGGTTCTGGAACAGCTCGTCGAGCAGTCCCTCCTCATGGAGGAAGCCCGCGGGCTCGGCCTCCGGGCCTCCGATGATGAAGTCCGGGACCGGGTCATGGCCCTCCCCGGGCTCCAGCAGGACGGCAAGTTTGTCGGTTATGAGTCCTACAAACGGGCCCTTCAGTACAACCACATCAAAATCGGCGAGTTCGAGGACAGTCTCCGCAAGGAAATCATTCTGGCCAA
>CAYPKX010000006.1:25534-47812 GCA_964411395.1 uncultured Eubacteriales bacterium
CAGCTACAAGAAAAACACCGATTCGGCCAAGATCGAGATGATGATCCTGGAAACATCCAAGGTGACCCTCGACGAAGCTCCCGAGCCGGCCGAAATCCTGGCGTATTTCGAATCCCGCAAGGACGAATACAAGATCCCGGAAAAACGCGAAGGCCTGGCGGTGTTCATCAAGACCGAAGACCTGAAAAAAGAGATCGAGCTGGCCGACAAGGACCTCGAAGCCTACTACCGGGACAATCAGGCTCAGTTCACCAATCCCGAAACGACCAAAGCCGGACGGATCTGGCTTCCCTTCGCCGACCGGGACAAGGCCCAGGTCGAAGCCGAAGCCCGAAGCGTCCTCGACCGGCTGGGCAATGGAGAGGATTTCGCCGCCCTGGCCAAATCCTTCTCCAAGGACGGCAAAGCAGCCGAAGGCGGAGACTACGGACTTTACGACTGGCGGTCGCTCCCCCAGCCGGAAGTCGATGAGATCAACAAGCTCGCGGCCGGCCAAATGTCCGGCCTGATCACCGAAGCGGACGGAATCGCCGTCGTGCGGGTGACCGAAAAAACGGCTTCGACCACAACGTCTCTGGACCAGGCCAAACCCCAGATCCGGACGATCCTCCTGGACCAGAAGGCCCGGGAACTGGCCGCCGAACGGATCGCCAAAATCGAAAAGGACGCCAAATCGTCCAAGAGCCTGGAAACCGCCGTGACCAGGGCCGGCCTCAAGCCGGAATCCACCGGCCTGCTGAAAAGCGGCGAGGCCTGGGGCGAGAACGATCCCTCCGGGACGGTCGGCACGGCGCTGTTCGGGCTCAAGGAAAAGGAGCTCTCGGCCCCTCTTTACACGTTCGTCGGCGTCGGCCTGGCCGAGCTTCGAAAGATCGAAGCGCCGCGGCCGGCGACCTTCGATGAGGTCAAAGCCGATGTCGAAGCCGCCCTCTCCGAGCAGAGAAAGAAAGAGAAGGCTCTCGGCCTCCTCAATGAGGTCAAGGCCCGGCTCACGGATAAAAACTGGGAGGACCTGGCGGCCAAAAACAAGCTCGAGGTCAAGATGGTCGAGTCCCATAAACGCGAGCAGTACATCGCCGTCGTCGGCGAAAGCAAGGAAGCCGACAACCTCGCCTTCACCCTCCCCCTTAAACAGATCAGCGAGCCGTTCGCTTTCGAAACCGGCTACGCCCTTCTCCGGGTTCTCGAGCGGACCGAAGCGAACCGGGAGGAATTCGAGAAAGTGAAGGAGACGGAGACGACCCAGGTTCTGGACCAGAAAAAGAACAAGTTCCTCCAGGCCTACCTGGCCAAGCGCAAAGAGGAAAAGGGCATCAAGATCAACTACGATCAATTCCTCCAGCTCACCCAGGACATCCTCTCCCGCTACGATACGGAGAAAAAGTAACCCCCCCGTTTCCCCACGGCCGGGCCCCGCGGCCCGGCCGTTTTTTTACCCGGGCGCAAAGCCCGGCGTCGGCCATCGGCCGGAACCGCCCGCTCGCCAATTCATGCGCGGGCGTTTTCGATCTCAAAATACCAACCCTGATCCCGGTCGAGCGACACGACCGGAGCCCGCGTCCTCCGGAGGGGACAAGGCGCTTTCGATTGGCGAAAATAGAGGACGCGCGAGGAAACCGGCTAAATCGGCAAATATGCCGCATCTCATTGATTTTTAAGAACATATTCGCTGGCCAAAACACCGGGGGTTTCTTGGTACGTTTCTTGCGATAGGAAGGGATGGACGGCTCGAGAAGAGCCGGCCAAGGAGACGAACGATGAGAATGAAAAAAGTTATTTCGCTTCTGGCCCTCGTCGCTCTTGCCGCGACCACGGCGGCCTGCTTTCACGCCTACGGCTCCCGCCGCTACCCCGGCTCGCCCCGATACGCTCGCAACGCTTACGCCCATATCGCCCTTCTCCGCCACGAACCTCGCCGCCCGTATGTCGAGCTGGGCGAAGTCTGGATCAGGCCGGAGCCATGGATGGGCCGGAATGAGGTCGAAGGTCTTCTTCGGGAGAAAACCGCCCGCCTGGGCGGCGACGCCCTGGTCATCGTCGAAGACCGGTATCTGCGCGGCAGGTACGTCCGCCGGTTCTGGCGCGGGCGCCGGGCCGTCGCCGCCCGGGAAATCGTCGGCATCGCCATCCGGTATCGCCGGTAGCGGGGAGGGCCTTCGCCTCTTTTGACAATCCGCCGCCGCGTCGGCTAAAGTAGGAGCCGGTCGAAGGAGGCCCCGATGGCAAATCCGAAAAGCAAGCTCTACGCCGCGGCGGAAAAGGCCGTCAAGCAATCCCTCAAGATCAAGGCCGGAGAACAATTCCTTCTGGTCACGGACAAGGCCAAAATGGAGATCGCCGAGGCCTTCGCCTTTTGGGCCAAACAGGTCGGGGCCGAGACGACGACTTATCTGATGACGGAAACCCTTCGGCCTATTTCGGAACCGACCACGCTCTTCCGCCTTCTGGCCGAAAGCCCGAAGGTCATGGTGTACATGCTCGACGCCCGGATCGCCGAGAAGCCCTTCCGCGGCTACATGGTCAAGGCCGGGGAAACCCACGGCCGGCTCTGCATGATGCCCGGCATCACCGTCGACATGATGGAGCGGCTGGTCAACATCGACTATTTCAAGCTGGCGGAGAAAACGAAACGGATCATGAGCTTGATCAAGGGGGCAAGCGACGTTCGGATTGTCAACGCCGCCGGAACCGATATTTCCTTCAGCGTCAAAGGCCGGGACTGGCACATCGACGTCGGGGATATTTCCAAGTCGGGAAAGCACGGCAACCTTCCGGCCGGCGAGTGCTACACCTGTCCGGTCGAAGATACGTTCACCGGAAAGCTCGTCATCAGCTTGATTGACGATAAGCTCGGCCGGGGGGTGATGGAATTCGAAAAAGGGACTCTCGTGTCCGCCTCGGGCAAAGGCATTGAAGCTATCCTCAAAAACATCGGCGACGATCCGACCGGGAAAATCATCGGCGAATTCGGCGTCGGGACCAACACCGGGGCCAGGATTTGCGGAAACATGCTCGAGGCCGAAAAGGCCTTCGGAACGGTCCATTTCGCCATCGGCGACTCCTACGGAATCGGCCTCAACAAGAGCCGCCACCACTACGACGCCTTGATCGAGAAAGCCTCGATTTACGCCAAGAGCCGCCGGCTCGCCAAGGACGGAATTTTTCTCGTCTAAGATCCCCAAAAACAAGACCAAGGAAAACGCCTTATCCTTCCAAAAATATCAAAAAAAACCAAAGCGAAAATCCACCCGTTCTCCCGAATCGATCGCCTCATATAAAACCCCCTCCCTCTTCGGTAACATTCTTGATGATTCGACAACCCCGCGTTCGGTAACATGGTTATAGGAGTTGACACGGAAGCGAAGAGACGCAGTTGTCCCGCCCGCCCTTTTTTGCTAAATTGCGGGTGAAGGAGGAGTTCAATGAAACGCACCGCCAAGGCCGCCTGGAACGGGGGACTCAAGGAAGGCAAAGGATCGTTCAGCGTTGAGAGCGGCGTCATCAAGGACCAAAAATTCAGCTTCCGCACGCGCTTCGACGATGCTCCGGGCACCAATCCCGAAGAATTGATCGCCGCGGCTCACGCGAGCTGCTTCAGCATGGCCCTCAGCGGCCAGCTCGGCGAACGGGGCATAACGCCCGAGGCGATCGAGACGTCGTGCACTATCACTCTCGAGAACCTCACCTTGACCCGCAGCGTGCTCGCGACGACTGTCAGAGCCCGCGGCGCTGACCGGGGAAAGATAGAGGAAGCCGCTGCGGCCGCCAAGGCCGGCTGCCCGATCTCGAAGGTTTTAAAGCTGGAAATCGTCCTGGAGCTAAGCATCGTCGAATAATCCGCCCGAAAACGGCGCCCTCATAATACCCGACACGGACCGGGACATACGCTTGACGCAAGTTGTTTTTTTGCTTATTATCACCTAGTAATAAACAGCAGAAAAGCGCATGATCCGAAAAGAGGAACGGCACGAGAAGCTCCGCGAGGAGATCGAGCGGAATCCCTTCGTCACGGACGAGGAACTGGCCGTGGCGCTCGGCGCCAGCATCCCGACGATCCGGCTCGACCGGTCCATGCTCTCCATTCCGGACGTGCGGCGCCGAACCCGGGAGATGGCCGGCCGCTATTTCGGGGTGTCCCGGTCGCTCGGAGCCCGCGACCAGATCGGGGAAACGATCGAGATCGAGCCGGGAAAAAGCGGCCTGTCGCTCCTCGAAACCGAGCCCTGGATGTGCCTGGAAAAAGGCAACATCGTCCGCGGCCACATTCTCTTCGCCCTGCTCAACTCCCTGGCCGCGGCCGTGGCCGAAGCCCCCATCGCCCTGACCGGCGAGGCCCGCGTCGATTTCCTTCGCCCGGTCCGGGCCGGAGAACGGCTGATCGCCAAGGCCAAGGTGGAAAAGAAAACCGGCCGGCGGGTTTTCGTCGAGGCGGTCGCCCGGTCGGGGGAGAACATCGTCGCCCGGGGGCGCTTCATTGTTCACGGGATGACCCGGGAAACGGCCGCCCACCTTCATCTTCTCAAAGACGGCGATCGAACCTGAAACGCCGAAAGGAACGACCATGACCGAAATCGGAATCCGCAGCATCGGGATGAGCGTCCCGGAAAAAATCCTGACCAATGCCGACCTGGAAAAAATGGTGGAGACGAACGACGAATGGATCGTTTCCCGGACGGGGATCAGGGAACGGCACCTCCTTGCTCCCGGCGAAGGGCTCCGGCCGCATGTCGTGGCCGCCGCGAAAACGGCGCTGGAGCGGGGCGGCCTTTCCGGCAAAGACGCCGCGTTCGTCATCAGTTCCACGGTCATGTCCGACCGCTTCTGCCCGGCCCAGTCCTACGAGATCGCCCACGATATCGGGACCGAGCGGGCCTTTGCCTTCGACCTCAACGCCGCCTGCAGCGGAATGATTTACGGCCTGGCCATCGCCGAAAGCTTTCTCAAAACCCGCGACATCGGCTGGGGCCTGGTCACGGCCGCCGAACAGATGACCACGGCCACCGACTATACCGACCGGGCGGCCTGCATTCTCTTCGGCGACGGCGCGGCCGCGGTCGTCGTAACCAAGGAACAGCCGATGCACCGAATCCTGGCCACCGAGATCGGCGCCATCCCTTCGCTCGTCGACGAAGTCCATATCGGAGGAGTCAAAGATCTTCTGGCCGGGCGGACGAAGGATTTCTGGTTCCGTCAAAACGGCTCGACGGTCATGAAGTTCGCCGTCCGGATCATGCAGGACCTCTGCGAGCGCGTCCCGCGCAAAGCCGGGATCGACCCCAAGGACGTCCGGTATGTCATTCCCCACCAGGCCAATCAGCGGATTCTCGACGCCGCCGCCAAGGGAGTCCCGGGAAACATGGAATTCATCTCGGTCATCGACCGGTACGGCAACACCTCGTCGGCCTCGGTCGGCCTGGCTCTCCACGACTCCTGGGCCCGGTTCAAAAAAGGCGATCTGGTCCTGCTCATCGCCTTCGGCGGCGGACTCAGCTTCGCCGGGGCCCTGATCGAGTGGTGAGCCGCGTCTTGGATCGGCCGAGCCGGCCGGCGTCGAAATAGCGTATAATCACGGGCAACCGGAGCTTGCCCATGAGACAAAATCGGTATGTCGTCTTCCTCACCTTCGTCGCCGCCCTGGGGGGCCTTCTCTTCGGCTACGACACGGCGATCATCGCCGGAGCCATCGCCTACCTGAAAGAAACGTTCGCCCTCTCGGCCTTCGGCGAAGGCCTGGCCGTCAGCATCGTCCTGGTCGGCTGCATGATCGGAGCCGCCGTCGCCGGCGTCTTGAGCGACCGGCTGGGACGCCGCCGGTTCATGCTCCTTTCGGCCGTCCTCTTTTTCGTGTCCGCCGTCGGCTGCGCCCTTCCCCAAAATCTGGTCCAATTCCTGATCTTCCGCTGGATCGGAGGCCTGGCCATCGGGGCTGCGTCCATCGTCTGTCCGCTTTACATCTCGGAGATCGCTCCGCCGAAAATCCGCGGGGCCCTGGTCTCGGTCAACCAGCTGGCCATCGTCACCGGCATTCTGATCGCGTACTTCGTCAACTGGGCCCTGGTCGGAGCGGGCCCGGGCAATTGGCGCTGGATGTTCGGGACCGGCGCGGTTCCGGCAGTTCTCTTTATCCTCTTTGTCCTCCGGATCCCGGAAAGCCCGCGCTGGCTGCTCAAACAGGGCCGGGAGAAGGAGGCCCGGGACGTGCTCGGCCGGGTGAACAATGAAACCGCAGCCGATGCCGAGCTTCGGACAATTCGCGAGGCCCTGTCCCAGGAGAGCGGATCGATCCGGGAGCTGTTCCGTCCCGGCTTGCGGAAAGTCCTTTTCATCGGCGTTTTCCTGGCCGTCTTCCAGCAGATCACCGGCATCAACGCCGTCATCTACTACGCTCCCCGCTTCTTCGAAACCGCCGGCCTCGGCCGATCCTCGGCGATTCTTCAATCGGCCCTGATCGGCCTGGTCAATCTCCTGTTCACGCTGGTGGCCATCGCCCTGGTCGACAAATGGGGCCGGAAACCGATGCTGTTGACCGGCTGCGCCGGCATGGGGATCTCCTTCATCCTTCTGGGCGCGGCCTTCAAGTTCCAGCTCTTCTCCGGCCCGCTCGTCCTCGTCCTGACGCTCCTCTACATCGCCTTTTTCGCCATGACCCAGGGGCCGATTATCTGGGTGGTCATCTCCGAGATCTTTCCCAACCGGCTCCGGGGCCGGGCCATGGCCATCGCCACGGCCGCCCTGTGGATCGCCGACTTCGCCGTCTCCTTGTCTTTTCCGGTGATGGCCGACAAACTCCATGAATCCTTCGCCTTCTGGTTATATGCGGCCATGTGCGCGATCGATTTCGTCTTTATCGCCGTGATGCTCCCGGAGACGAAGGGAAAATCACTCGAGGAAATCGAGCGCCGTTGGATGAGAAAGGCGGCCTGAAACCGCCGGTCGCAGCTCCTCTGCCTCTTTGACGCCGGGAGGATTACCGCGGAGAAGCGCGGAAGGCCGTCAGGTTAGAGCGATTCCCGGAGAGACTCGATCAGCAATCTCTCGACGGCCGCCTGAAGAACCGCCCGAAAACGCTCAACGGTCGCATCCTTGTCTCCGGCTTCATAATCCCGGATGAAGAGCGGAGGCCCGATGTTCACCCGGACCAGGCCGGGAATACCCCAGGCCCGCTGCGTCCCGAAAATGGAAAACGGGACGACAGGGACGTCCAGTCCCGCCTCCTGCTTGATCAGGTAAGCGATGTAGGGCAGCCCCCGGCCGAACCTCCTCACATAGGGATTGGGGTCCCCGGGATGGACGCGGCCCCGGCCCTGCATCGAAACAACGGCCCGGCCGGCTCGAAGATAGTCCAGGAACAGGACGATCGCGGCTTGATTGCTCTGGTCGTACATGTCGGCCGGAATCGCCCCGAGGCGGCCGATGTTGGCCGAGACAAACCTGACGAACATCGATTTGAGGGGGCCGAGCATCCGGTCGAGAGCCAGGCCGAATCCTTTGAAATGACGGCGGAGGTGCTTGCGGATTAAAAAATTCACGTCCTCCCGGTCGAACAGCATCCGGTTGGCGTTGAAAAACAGCGGCCGGGACACCGCCCGGTAAAGGGCCGCCGGGTCCTTGATCGCCCCGCAGTGGTTCCCGATCAGGAGGACGGGGCCGGTTTCGGGAACATGGCCGGCGCCGCGCGAAACGACCCGCTTGGGAAACAGGGCGAAGCGGACGACTCGCTCGATCTGAGGCCTGAACCGGGCGAGCTCATCTTCGAAAGTCGGCATCGGGAATCTTCCGCCATTTTAGCCCCGGTTTCCGTCCTTGTAAATCCCGCACCGGCGTGATATTTTCCCGTCATGGCCTCCCCGAAGACGGTGAAAAAGCCGGCGTTTTTCTTTGCCCTCATCCCCCTGATTCTGATGGCCGGGCTGCTGGGCGTCGGGTACGGCGTCTATAAAATCAAACCCCAGGTCCTTCTGACGGCGGCGGCCGCCCTCACCGGAATTCTCGGCTGGAGGCTCGGCTATTCCTGGAAAGAAATGGAGCGAGGCATCGTCGAGGGCATCACCAAGGCCCTCCCGGCGATTCTCATCATGCTGGCCGTCGGGGTCATGATCGGCGCCTGGATGGCCTCGGGGACGATCCCGATGGTCGTCTATTACGGACTCAAACTGATCTCGCCGAAATTCTTCCTGGTGACGGCCTGTTTCATCTGCAGCCTGACCGCCCTGGCCACCGGGACCAGCTGGGGCACGATCGGCACGGTCGGCGTGGCCTTCATCGGTATCGCCATGGGGCTCGGCATTCCTCTCGGCCTGGCCGCGGGAGCGGTGGTCTGCGGAGCCTATTTCGGAGACAAAATGTCGCCGTTTTCGGATATTCCCAACCTGGCCGCGGTCACCGCCGGGGCGGACCTCTTCGACCACATCAAACACACCATGAAATCGGCCGTCCCGGGATGGGTTCTCAGCCTGGCCGTTTATTTCGTCCTCGGACTCCGGTATTCGGGGGCGACCGCCGCCTCGGAGCCGGTCGCCCGGCTGATGGACACTCTCCGAACCCATTTCACCTTCAGCCTCTGGCTCCTGCTTCCAATCTTGATCGTCTTTTACCTGGCCTTCGCCAGGAAGCCGACCGTGCCCGGAATGCTTCTTTCCTCATTCGTCGCCGCCGTTCTGGCCGCGATCTTCCAGAACGCCGGCCTCGTCGAGATTGCCACGGCGATGAACACCGGATATCCGTCGGCCACCGGATCGGTCGAAGTGGACCGCCTCCTCAGCCGGGGCGGCTTGATGAGCATGATGGAAACGCAGCTTGTGGCCATCACCGCCTTCTGCTTCGGCGGGATCATGCAGAGGACGGGAATGCTGGCCGTGATTCTGGAGAAAGTCATGGCCGGGGCCCGAAAAGCCGGAAGCATCATCCTGGTGACGATCGGGTCCTGCGTCGTCACCGCTCTGGTGACCGGGAGCTCTTATCTTTCGGTCATCCTGCCCGGGGAGCTTCTCGGCCCGGCCTTCAAGCGGATGAAGCTGGCCCCGATCAATCTATCCCGGATCATCGCCGAGTGCGGGGGGATCATCGTCCCCCTCGTCCCCTGGAGCATGGCCGGCGTTTACGTCGCCGGGGCTTTGGGCGTCCCGGTCCTTGAATATCTCCCTTGGGCGATCGGCAACTACGCCGCTATCGTCATCCTGGCCGTTTTCGGCCTGACCGGTTTCTCGATGACAAAGTTGGAGAACTGACCGGACCGGCTTTTCCTTTATTCCTTTTCCGGCGGTTCGTCTCCGGCCGAAGCGAACGCCTTGGAGAAGGCATCCCGGGCTTTATCCTTCTTCTGCTTTTCAAGCGAAGCCGTGGCCTCGAATTTCGTGGCCATCCCGTCCCGCTTCGTTTTTTCCCTGCTCAGGAGGTCGTCGAGAGATTCCTTCTTCCGGGCCGCCCGCTCGGTCTTAAGGACGGCTTGATGTTCCGCATCCACCCAGATCACCGTCCCGCAGTGGGGGCAGGCGATCTCAAACACGTTCCCGCCGGTTTTCTCATCGCTTCCGTTCATGTCTCCACGTTAGCAGAAACGGCGGATCGCTTCAAACCGGATCCGAATCCTCCCGAACGGCCGGGGTGCCGATATTGTGTTTTTTCAAGAGCTTGAACAGCGCCTGGCGGGAAAGGCCGATCTCCTCAGCCGTCCGGGCCTTGTTGTTCTCATGCCGGCGGAGAGCCTGGCCGATGAATCGCCGGACGAAATCCGCCTTGGCCTCGAAGAAGTTGAGCGATTCCGGGACCGGGGCGAGAGCGGCCTGGTGGTCGGGATTGATCCGGGGAGAGAGGTGTTCCAATCGGACGATGTTCTCGGCTCCGCAGAGAATCAGGCAGCGTTGAATTTCGTTCTGAAGCTCGCGGACATTCCCCGGCCAGGCGTAGGCTAGCAGCGTCTCTATCACCCGGGGAGTGAAATAGACCCGGGATTTTCCGATTTCCTCGCTGTAGCGGGCGATGAAATGACGGAGGAGAAGCTCGAGGTCGTCGCGGCGTTCGCGAAGCGGCGGAACATCGATCGAGACGATCCGGAGCCGGTAGTAGAGATCCTCGCGGAAATTTCCGAGCCGGACTTCCCGGTCCAGGTTTTTATTGGTCGCGCTGATGAATCGGACGTCGACGAGCCGGTTCCGAGTCTCTCCGATCCGCCGGATTTCCCGCTCTTGAAGCACGCGAAGGAGCTTGGCCTGAAGGGGATAGCCCAGGTCGCCGACTTCATCCAGAAAAAACGTCCCTCCCGAGGCCTCCTCGATCAGTCCGGGTTTGTCCCGAAGCGCCCCGGTGAACGATCCCCGGGCATAACCGAACAGCTCGCTCTCGAGGAGGTTGTCGGGAATAGCGCCGCCGTTGACGGCGATGAATCGTCCGCCGGCCCGGGCGCCGCGGTAATGGATCGCCCGGGCGATCACTTCCTTGCCCGTCCCGCTTTCCCCGGCAATGAACACCGGCGTGTCCAGGTCCTTCAGCCGGTCGACCAGGTCCAAAACCCGGGAAAAAGCATCGCTCCGGCCAAGAAGGACGATGTCCCGGTCCGGCTCGCCGCTCCTTTGTTTGATCAATCCATTCATGGTCCGCCCCGTTGCATCTTAGAGAACGGAGCCGGACCTGAATTTTTCTCACCCGGATTTTTTTTCGGCCCGGTCGGCTCGCCCGGAGGGCAAAAACCCGACGTTTTTTAATCAGGCGGTGAAATTGAAACGGAAAAATCAGCGCCGTTTGCCGCCGAGAATCGATCCCAGAAGGCCCCGGATGATCTGGCGTCCGGCCGAGGTGGCTAACGATCGAGCCACGCTTTTCCCGACCGATTCGACGAACGTGTCCTTGGGGCGTCCGGCCGGACGGGGAGTCCGCGGCTGGCCGTAGGTCGGGGCCGGGGGCTGAGGGTAACCGTAAGGCGCGGGGGTTTGGGTTTGATTGCCGTCCCGCTCGGCGATCGCTTCTTCAGCCAGGCGGGCTTTTTCTTTCAGTCGTTCGTATGCCGATTCGCGGTCCAGAACTTTCTCATAATGACCGTAAAGGACCGAGCCTTCGACGATCCGGCGGCGGTCGTCATCCGAAATCGGCCCGATCTGGCTATGAGGCGGGAGGATGAAGGCCCGTTCGACGATCCCGGGCTGGCCTCGTTCATCCAGGAAAGAAACCAGGGCTTCGCCGACGCCCAGTTCGGTGATCGTCTTCTCGGTGTCGAGCTCGGGATTGGCCCGGAAGGTCGTCGCCGCGGCCCGGACGGCTTTCTGATCGCGGGGGGTGAAGGCCCGGAGGGCATGCTGGATCCGGTTGCCCAGCTGGCCGAGGGCGATGTCGGGCACGTCCAGGGGGTTCTGAGTGACGAAGAAGACGCCGATGCCCTTGGACCGGATCAGTCGGATGATCTGTTCGATCTTCTGGAGGAGGACGTCGGGGGCGTCGGTGAAGAGCAGATGCGCCTCGTCGAAGAAAAAAACCAGCCTGGGTTTTTCCAAATCGCCGACTTCGGGCATATTCTCGTACAGCTCGGCCAGCATCCAGAGGAGAAAGGTGGCGTAGGTCTTGGGTTGGAGCATCAACCGGTCGGAAGCCAGGATATTGATGACGCCGCGGCCCCGGGAATCGGTCTGGATGAAATCCTCAAGGTTGAGAGCCGGCTCGCCGAAGAGCTTGTCTCCGCCCTGGGTTTCCAAGTCGAGGAGCGAGCGCTGGATTGCTCCGATCGAAGCGGGGGAAATCCGGCCATATTCGGTCTGAAACTCGTCGGCGTGCTCGCCGCAGTACTGGAGCATGGCCCGAAGGTCCTTCGAATCGAGGAGAAGGAGTCCGTTGTCATCGGCGATCTTGAAGACGAGGGAAAGAACACCGCTCTGGATCTCGCTGAGATTGAACAGGCGACTGAGGAGCAGCGGCCCCATGTCGCTGATGGTCGTCCGGACGGGGTGGCCCTTCTCCCCGAAAATGTCCCAGAAGACGACCGGTTTTCCCTCGAACGGGAAGTCGCCCAACTTGAGCATATTGATCCGGTCGACGATTTTGGGAGCGGCGGTCCCGGGCTGGCTGACGCCGCTGAGGTCGCCCTTGACGTCGGCCATGAACACGGGGACGCCGATCGCGCTGAAATTTTCGGCCAGGACCTGGAGCGAAACGGTTTTCCCCGTTCCCGTCGCTCCGGTGATCAAGCCGTGGCGGTTGGCCATCCGGGGAAGAAGATGAATTTCTTTTTCGCCTTTGGCCGCCAGGATGGGTTCCGCGCTCATGGTCTCTCCTCGCTCGTGCAGATAGATCGTTTATAACGTCCCCCCCCGAAAAAAGCAAGCCTGACCCCTCTGCTTTACTCTTAACGTTTTCCCGGGTTCGAGGATATACTCGGGTGTGTAATGGATATCAAGGAGAAGGAATTGGTCGCACGGATTCTGGCCGGTGATTCCACGGCTTTCGAGCCGCTCGTCCTCCCCTACCGGAGGTCCCTGTTCGGCCTGGCTTATAAGATGACCGGAAACCGGGAGGACGCCTTGGAGATTTCCCAGGAGACGCTCCTCCGCGCTTATCGCTATCTCGGAAAATGCGACCCGGAACGAAGCTTCAGAAACTGGCTCCTTCAGATCCTCGTCAATGCCGCCCGAGATCTCGGCGGGAAAAAAGTTCGGGAAGCGGGAAACGCCGGAGAGTCTTTCCTGGAAAAGGCCGTTTCCACCGCTCCCCGGCCCGAGGACGCTCATGTCCGGATCGAGATTCGCGGCCGGATCCTGGAGGCCATGTCGGTTCTCAGCGGCCGGGAGCGGGAAATCTTCATCCTTCGGGACATGGAAGAAAAAAGCATCAAGGAAACGGCCGAAATCACCAAATGCTCTGCGATCTCAGTCCGCGTCCACCTGTCCCGGGCCCGGGGAAAGCTTCGGGCCCGGCTGGCCGAGGCCGGCTTCGCCCTGAAGGAGACCCCCCGATGATCGGCCGCTTCTTCCGGAAGATGTCAACCAGGATCGCCGGCGGCTTTCCATCGGACGAAAAGAAGACCGGGCTCGAGATTCGTCCCGACGGAGGCCGGGAATTCCGGACCGGGACCGAGGCGATCCGAACGGCCCTCGCCGCTCTGAAAATCCCCGAGGAAACCGAGGACATGGATTTCACCGAAGAAGAATGGCGGGCGGCGATCCAAAAGGCCGTGACCCGGCGCCCGGAGCGACAGACAATCCGCCGGCCGGCCGTCGGCCTTCGCCCTGTCTTCGCCTCCGGGCTGGCCGTCATTCTGATCGGGGCGGCGATCCTCTTCGGCATCCGCCGATTCCCCTGGCTTGTTCCAACGGTGGAAAATCAGCCTGGGGCCGAGTCCGGGGCGACCGCATCGAATAAACCGGAAATCATTCGGCCGATCGATCCCTTGATCGACCCGGCCGCGCTTTACGCCCGAGTGAATAACGCACCATCGTCCGAACAGGCGGCGGGAGACGTCCCGACGCTGACCTGGATATCACAGGAGACCGGCCTTCACATCGTTTGGTTCGTCAACGACAATATCGACATGGAGGATTGACGTGAAAAAAACCATCCTGTTCCTCGCCGCCGCAGTGTTCATCTTCGCCCTGGGCGGATTCGCTCAGCCCCGCGACCAGACCCCTCCGCCGCCCAAGCCGGTCGCCGTCGCACCCTCGACCGCGCCTGCCCCGATCTTTCAGGCCGTCCCCCACCCGGGCCAATCGGCGATGATTCCTCATCCAGCCCCGGCGGCGACGACCCCTGCCCCGCCGGCCCAAGCGGTTGCGCACCCCGTTAAGCCCGTTCCGGCTCCGCACAAGGCCCCGGTCGCCGCGACGGCCCCCGCCGCGGAAATTCCGGCCATCGCCCATCCCGCTTCCGGGCTCACGCCGCACTCCGTCACAACGACCATGGCTCCTCCGGCGGCCATCGCCCAAGCTGCGCCTTCCGCGCCGATGACGCCGGCCTTGGCTCAAGCGACGATTCCTCATCCGGCCAACGTCGCTCTCGCGCCGCATCCTGCTGTCCCCGCGGCCGTTGCCCCCTCGACGCCGGGAGTTCCGGTCGCCCTGGCCGTCGAGCAGACGCCGCCTCCGAAGGAAGCGGCGGCTCCGAGAACGGTCGCCCACTCCCCCGACCAGGCCCAGACCGCTCCCCCGGCCAGGGCGGTCGCCGGGATGCGGACGGAAATCATCAAATTCAAGTACGCCGAACTGTTCGCGGTCAACAGCCTGCTCAACGCCTATAAAAGCGTTTACGGACGGGTGTCCATCACGAGTCAGTCCGACAAGACGATCGTCGTCACCGATACGCCCGAGATCGTCGAAAAAATGATCTCTCTCGTCCGGGACATCGACGTCAAACCGGTCGAAATCCAATTCACGGTTCAGCTCGTTCAAGGCAACGAAGCCGAGGGCCCCGGAGATGAATCCCTGAAGAACGACCCGCTTATCCGCGAGCTTCGGGGCGTTCTTCGCTATAAGAGCTTCTCCCTGCTGGACGGGACGCTGATGCGGGTGATCGACGGAATCGAGTCCGAAACGAAATTCGGTCCCAAGGGCGAATACGCCCTGCGCCTCGAGCCCAAATACGTCAAGGACGGCGCGGCCGAAACCATCCAGACAAGAATCCAGCTTCGTAAACCCGAATGGATCAACCAGAAAATCACCCACACCGAGAAGAAAGAAGAGACGCAATCGATGCAAATGTATTACAACAACCTCATCCAGACGTCTCTACAGCTGAAGGCCGGAGAGAAGACGGTCGTCGGCGTGTCCAAGAGCGACGCCGACAAAGGTCTGATTCTCATCCTCTCGGCCAAGATCATTCGCTGAGCGCACCGGATCTGCCATCCGCGCCGCCGGCCGTTGGGCCGTCCCCCGAAACGGGCCGCCCAACGGCCTTTTTTTCGCCCCTCGGCTTGCTTTTCCCCGGGAAAAATGATTTTCTAAAGTGAAGAGATTTGATCGAATGCTGCCCGCCGATTCCGGAGGATCGACCGCGATTTTGCCTGAAAAAGGTGCTTTTATGCGAAAAAAAAGACTTCTTTGCGAAAAATCAGGGGCTCGCGCCGAGCCTTTCCGATGGTTGACGAAAAGATGTCTCAACCCGCTCCCGCGGCTTCTCCTCATCGTTCTGCTGATGGCGGCTGTTTCGACAGGCTGCCGCCCGGCTTTGGCGCCCGTCCAAGCCGCCGCGGCTCCCTCCGAGCTGGTCGAACTCAACACCATCATCCCGGATATCGTCCTCGACATCCGGTACGCCACGGCGAATAACTTCACCGGCAAAGCCGTCTATCCCGTCGCCCGCTGCTTTCTGGTTAAAGAAGCCGCCGAGGCTCTGGCCATGGTCCAGGCGGACTTGAAAAAGCTGGGCTACGGGCTCAAGATCTACGACGGATACCGGCCGTTGTCCGTTCAGAAGATGTTCTGGGCGATTCGGCCCGACCCCAAATTCGTCGCCGACCCGGCCGTCGGTTCCCGCCACAACCGGGGTTACGCCGTCGATTTGACCCTGATCGACAAGGCCGGAAACGAAGTCCTCATGCCCACACCGTTTGACGACTTCACCGAAAAAGCCGGGCGGTCCTTCATGGATCTGCCGCCGGCGGCCCTCGCTCACCGGGCCCTGCTCGAGTCGGTCATGACCTGCCGCGGATTCATCCCCTACGAATCGGAATGGTGGCATTTCGACTTCCGCGGATACGAGGGAAAGCCGAACCTCGACATTCCCCTCGACCGGGTCAGGCCATTCGAGACCAGGTAACTCGATTCGCCGTCTCGTCGTTTGCCCTTTGCGGGTGGAGCGGGCACGGACGAGTCGCTCGAGCGGACAGAACCCGCGATCATGGCCGGACAATTCCATGGAAACGGGAAACGAATAAGCGCCACCGCCCCTCAATAGCAACTCGTGCCTGCCGAAAACCCGGCCATTCCTCGCGGGTGGCGCGAGGGATGACTCGCCCGCGCGCAGCGAAAGGGACCCACTGGGGGATGGGTGGAGCGAGCACGGACGAGTCGCCCGAGCGGACAGGACCCGCGATCATGGCCGGGCAATTCCATGGAAATCGGGAAACGAATAAGCGCCACCGCCCCTCAGAAATCCTGGTTCCTATTGAAAAATGGCCACGGCCCGAACCGGAGAACCGTCGCCGCCGGCGATTTTCAGCGGAAGACACGAGAAAACGAACTCCCGGCCGGCCAGCTTCTCCAGCCCGGTGAGGTTTTCAACCAGGATCATTCCCTTCTCAAAAAAAATCTTGTGAATCGGCATCGCGGTCGAATTCATCTCATCAAACGAAATCATGTCGGCTCCGACGCCCTTCAGCCCGAGTCCGGCCAGCCACCGGGCCGCCTCCATCGATAAGACCGGGTAATCCGTAAAATACGACGGCTCTCCCCAGTGGGCCGCCCAGCCGCTCCGGAGGAGGACGAACTCCGCTTTGGCGATCCGGTCCCGCTCGTCCCGGAGGTCCGCGAGCCCGATCCGCGGCCGGCCGATCCCGGAGACATCCACGACGCAGCCCGGGCCGACGAACCGCCCAGGATCGATTTCATCGATGGCTGTTGCCCGCTCGAGCATATGGGCCGGGACGTCGATGTGCGTTCCGGTATGGGAGAATATTTCCAGGCGTTTCTCGGCAAATCCGTCGTTTTCGACGGAGCAGGCGTCGGTGATCCGCGGCGGCTCGGTCCCGGGGTAGGCCGGCGTGCCTTCTCCGAGAAGCTGGCTTAAATCAAGGACGGGCATGAAGGGGATAACCGCGTTCAGGTGACGATTTTTTCCAGAATTTTGATGCGCTTGGCCGTATTCCGGAACTTCGGACTCCAGGCCGAAACCTCCCGGTATAAAGCCAGCGCGGCTTCGTTTTCGCCCATCATCTCGTAAAGCGAAGCCAGCTCGTAAGCCAGGGCGTACCGTTCGGGGGATTCCGCCGGAGTCAGCGAAATTGCGCCTTCGAAACAGCGCCGCGCCTCCGGATAATTTCTTTTTTTGACGTAACACTGGCCGATCAAACCCCAGCAGTCGGCCGCCCGGGTCTCATCCGCGGCGGCCAGCTCGAATTCGGCGATGGCCTCCTCATACAGGCTTTGTTCGAGAAAAGCCACGCCCAGGTTGTACCGGGCCTCATAATTTTTCTGGTCCAGCTTGATGTCGACCTGGCGGCGAAATTCCTGGACGATCTCGAGAAGATCCTTCTCGATGACCGAGGTCCGCTCTTTGATCTGCTTGTAGAATTCGGCCTCAAGAGCTTCGATTTCTTCGTCGATCTTATCGGCGATGTCGATATATCCGGGGCCCGAAGCGGCGGGCGTTTCCTCCGGAGGAATAAACGGCCCGACGATGTCCAAGCCGGCGAAGATCTGGGCGGCCGTGACTTTGGAACCGGGCGAGGCGTCTGCGGCTTTCTCCGGGAACGGGGAAGAGGCCGCCGAGGGAGGCGGAGGAGAGGGCGCGGTTCCGCTTCGAACCGAAAACACCGGGATGGGCCGTTTCGCCCGGGCGGATTTGGCGACAGGCGGCGGAAAAACCGTCGCCGGGGAAACCGGGGGCGGCGACGGCGGAGGAGTCGGACGAGCCGGCGGGTCGGCCGCGGCGCTTTTCGGTTCAAAGGTCTCCGGCGTTTCGGAAACGAACTCTTCAAGCCCAAAGGGCGGAGCCGGAGAGACCGGCGGAGCGGACGGAGGCGGCGGGGACGGCGGAAGGGCCTCTTCCCGAACAGGCGCCGGGGTCTGAGGCAGCGGAGGAGCCGGCGGCTCGGGAGCCGGCGTCGCCTTCTCGAGAGGAGGCTGAGGCCGAAACACCGGAGCCTCTTCCCAAACCGGGGCCGGCGGTTGAGGCGGCTGCGGAGAAGGAGGCGCAGGCCTGGCCGGAGGGGCGAAATGGGGCTTCGGCGGGGAAGGTTGCGGAACGGCCGGCGGCGGAGCCGGCTGATTTACGGATGCGGCCCTGGCCGGAACTCCGATGATGTCGACTTCCCGGCGGCCCGTTTCTTCGACAACCTCGGGGATTTCCTCGTCCTCGACTCCGGTCCGGGTGTTTCGGATCTCTTCGTACTTTCTCTGGATGCGAGGTTCATCGGGATACAGGAGCCTGAGGTTTTCCAGAATCCGGCGTGCGTTTTTGCTGAGGCCCTGCTCCATATAGAGCTCGACCTTGGCCAGATTCAGCCGAATCATTTCCCGGTCTTCGTCGGTGGCGGTCGCTCCCGTCTTCGAAGTCGCCTTGATATCCTTCTTGACGCCTAATTCCTCGGCCTCCCGGCTGATATCGGGATCCAGGGGGATGAGCATATACAGCTCCCGAACGACCCGAATCCGGTCGTTGTCCCGGCCGGCATTCCGATACTCCAGGAGGAGCGTCCGCAGGGCGGTTTCCAGATCCCTTGTCCTTCCGGCCCCGCGAAAGACACCGGTCAGGCGTTCGAGAGTCGGGAGATGCATCCCCCCGGAGATGAGAATGAGACCGAGGAGCCCGATGGCTTTTTCTTCGTCGCTCCGCTGGAGAAAATGGGAGATCAGGGGATCGAAGATCTCCAAGGCGCCGTCAAGGCGTCCGCGCTTGATTTCGATAAGCCCCGCTTTCGCCCGGGCATCGTGATTGGTCGGGTCCTGGGCCAGGAGCCGGGCATAGATATCGGAGGCCTTCTCCAGGTCGTCCATCTCGCCGAAGAGATTCGCCTGAAGGCCGAGGAGATCGGGCCGGCTGCCGCGTTTCTTGATGATTTTTTCCAGCAGAGCCACCGCCGCCTCAGGCTTCTGCATCTCCCGGTAAACGCGGATCAAATTGGACAACGTCCGGAGATCGGCATCGCCGATGGCCAGAGCTTCGAGGAGGATTTTTTCCGCTTCGCCGAATTCCTTGCGGACGTAGAGAAGGTCGGAGGCGTCGTTGAGAACGGCCTGGGCTTGCTCGCCCAGGCTGTCTTCCAGGTAAAGCTTGGCCAGCTTCAGCCGGGTGACGAGGTCGGACCGGTCGATCCGGGTCTGCTTTTCGTAAAGGGCGATCAGCGGCTTTGTTTCACTGCGCTTTTCGAGCTCGGCCGCCGCCCGGGCATATTCGTTTCGGGCCTCGATCGAGAACCCCAACTGGCCGTAGAGATCGGCCAGGCGAATCATCCCGGTCGGATCGGACGGCCGGATTTTATTGATTTTTTTGGCGATCGCCAGCGCCTGGGAATACGCGCCGCGCCGTTCGAGCGTCTCGACATTGGCCTGAAACAGCTGGAGGGCTTTCTCCTCCTGGTTCAGCTGGAGACAGAGATCGCCGATGATATTCCCGATGGAGATGTCCTGGCCCGTGCCGTCCAGAAGCTTCCGGTATTCGGCGACGGCGTCTTCGAGCTTCCCCGCCTTGACGTAGTGTTCCGCTTTCTCGGTGATCTTCGTCCGGTCGGAAGCCTTGGTGCTCATGGGGATTCAAACAGCTTCGGCTCGTATTGTAGTTTAAACGACTTCCGGTGAAAAGGGGTAGGTCCAAGAAGGGCCAGGGCTTCGTAGTGAGCGCGAGTGCCGTACCCCTTATGCCGCTCGATTCCGTATCCGGGATAACGGAGGGCCGCCCGGGACAGGATCCGGTCCCGGCAGACTTTGGCCAGGATGGACGCCGCGGCGATCGAAACACTCCGGCGGTCGCCCTGAACGACGGCCTCGCGGGGCCGCGAGAACCCGTCGAACGGCAGGCCGTCCAGCAGGATCATATCGGGAGGTACGGGAAGGGCCGAAACGGCCCGGCGCATCGCTTCCCGGGACGCCTGGAGGATGTTGAGCGAATCGATTTCGCCGGGACCGGCCAGGCCCAAGCCGAAGACGGCGGCCCGCCGGATCGCCCGGCCCAGAAGGGTTCTTGTCCGCGGAGTCAACCGCTTGGAATCGTCGATCCGCTCGACCCAATCAGGACGGGGTCCCGAAATCCAAGCGAAGGGAAGAAGAACGGCGGCCGCCACGACCGGGCCGCACAAGGCCCCGCGGCCGGCTTCGTCCACGCCGGCAATCAGCCTCCGCCCCG
Source organism: uncultured Eubacteriales bacterium (assembly GCA_964411395.1). GTDB lineage: Bacteria > Acidobacteriota > Aminicenantia > Aminicenantales > UBA4085 > JAAZPG01. The sequence continues at coordinate 45,506 of CAYPKX010000006.1, forward strand.
CCTCGAGATGCCGGCGTTCGATCTCGAAATCGGGCAAGGCAGGGGCTTACCGGCTCTCCCGGAGCTTGGCCGCTTTGCCTTTCAGGCCGCGGAGATAGTAGAGCTTGGCCCGGCGGACCCGGCCGCTCCGAACCACCTCGATTTTTTTGATCCAGGGAGACTGCCGCGGGAAAATTCTCTCGACGCCGATGCCGAAGGAGACCTTCCGGACAGTGAACGTCTCGCTCATCCCCCGGCCTTTCTTGCCGATGATCTCGCCCTGAAAAATCTGGACGCGTTCTTTGTCGCCTTCCCTGATCAGGACGTGGACTTTAACCGTGTCCCCGACGGCGAAGGGGCTCAGATCTTTCTTCAGAACCTTGTCTTCCGTCAATTGCATCAAGCTCATGATTCGTTCCTTTCTTCGCAAATTTCGTCGAGCAACATGCGGTCCTCGGGCGACAGCGACAACCGGGCGAGGAGGTCGGGCCTCCTCCGCCGGGTCTTCTCCAAGGCCTTGCGGCGCCGCCAGGCTTCGATCTTTTCGTGGTCGCCGGAGAACAGCACCTCCGGGACCGTCAGCCCCCGAAATTCCCGGGGGCGGGTGTACTGCGGGTAGTCCAGCCCTCCGTCGGCAAACGACTCGCGGCGGACCGATCCTTCCTTGCCCACGACCCCGGGGATATGCCGGGACACGGCATCGACAACGATCATCGCCGGAAGCTCGCCGCCGGTGACGACGTAATCGCCGATCGAAATCTCATCCGTGGCCAGGTGAAGGGCGACCCGCTCGTCCACGCCCTCATACCGTCCGCAGATCAGCACGGCCTGAGGCCGAAGGGCCATCTCCCTGGCCAACCGGTCGTCAAACGGCCGGCCGGCGGCTGAAAGAAGGTAAACGGGCGTCTCGCCGGACCCCCTCACCGCTTCCACGGCGGCGAAAACGGGCTCCGGTTTGAACACCATCCCTTCCTCTCCGCCGTATGGCCGGTCATCCACCTGCCGGTGCTTGTCCGTCGTAAAATCACGCAGATCATGCACCCGAAGGTCCAGCCGTCCTTCCCGGACGGCTCGGGAGATGATTCCGGCGGCAAAGACGCTCGAAAACATCTCCGGGAAGATCGTGATTATATCAAATCTCATTTAAGTCCAAAAGGCCGTCCGGAGGGTCGATGACGATCCGTTTGGCGTCGACGTCGATCTCGGGGCAAATCGACCGGTTGAACGGGATGTAAATCTCGTCCTTCCCGGCCGAAGAATCCAGGATGAGAAGCGGCGCCCCGCCCGCTTCCCAGACTGTCCGGACCGTTCCGACAGCCCGGCCGTCGCGAGTCGCCACCCGACAGCCGGCCAGTTCATCGGGCAAGTACTCCCCTTCCCCCCGAGGGGCGACATCTTCGTCCGAAACAAAGATTTCCCGGCCGGTCAAGGCCACCGCCTCGGAAATCGTCTCAACGCCCCGCAGCTTCAGGGTGTGGGCGTTTTTATACGGAACGAGGGATTCGACCTCGTACTCGCGGAAGGCGTTGTCGTCTTTCAGAAAGATTCGAAAAAAAAACCTTGTTTCCCGGGAGCGGCGGCCAGATCCGCCTTGACTTCGCCGCGGCGGCCCTGCGTTCGGAGAATCCGGCCCAGACGTTTCACGGGAGGACTATTTTTCGATGATTTCGAGATTATAACGGCGCTTCAGCTTCATCCCGGCGGCGCCGAGAATGATGCGGATGGCCCGGGCGGTCCGGCCTTGCTTACCGATGACTTTGCCCAGGTCTTCAGGAGCGACCTTGAGCTCGAGAACCGTGTTCTGCTCGCTTTCCACCTGGTTGACGGATACCTTTTCCGGCTGGTCGACGAGGGCCTGGGCGATCAATTCAACAAGTTCTTTCATGGTCAACCTCCTCGGCGGAAAACGGCCCGGCTTCAGGCTTTGGGAGCCGCTTTCTGCAGCTTGTCCAGGAGAGACTTGACGGTTGGCGAGGGTTTGGCGCCCCGGTCCAGCCAGTATTTGGCTTTCTCGAGGTCGATTTTGACTTCAACCGGGTCGGTCAGGGGGTTGTAGGAGCCGATAATCGCCTTGGCTTTGCTTTCCCGGGGCTTTTTGGAGTCGATGACGACGACCCGGTAAGCGGGCTTGCCTTTGGCGCCGAATCTCATCAAGCGAAGTGACATCATGAGTGTGTAATCCGTTCGTTTGAAATGGTTTGGAGATAATAGCCAAAAACGGTCGAAAAGTCAATTCCTCAAAGAGCCGCCCGGAGAATATCGACCAGCGTCGCCTCGGAAAGGACGACCGGATTTCCCTTGATGGAGCCGGAGCGGGCGGCCGCCGCG
>CAYPKX010000007.1:0-45205 GCA_964411395.1 uncultured Eubacteriales bacterium
GTCGATGACCGATCCACGCTCGTCTGGAGCTACAACGAGCTCCGCTTCATTTTAAAAGATCCGGCCCCCAAGCCGGTGAAGCTCCGCCTGATCCAGGAAAACGCGACGGTCGAAAAAACGATCGATCGATTCCTCGCCTATCCGGTCCCGGTTTTCTGGACCGCCGAAAAGGGAACCGCCGGCGTCGTCCGCCTCGCTCATCTTTTCGGAGGAGCGGCGTCTGCGGTCAAATCCTCCCTGCCTCCGGGACTGGCCGGACGAAAGGAACCGCTGATCCTCGACCTCCGCGGTTGCCGCGAGGGCGAGACCGGAGAAGCCGGCGCCTTGATCAACCTGTTCATAAAAAATCCCCGGGCCGGGACTTTCGACAGAAAAGGCGGCGTGAAAACCGTGTTATCCTGTCCGGCCGAACCCCTTCTGGCCGATATCCCGTTGATCGTCTGGACCGATCCGGCCACGATGGGGCCCGCGGAAATCGTCGCCGCCGTCCTCCGCGACCTCAAGCGAGCCAAGATCGTCGGCACGGCCACTGCCGGACTTGCGGCCGAACAAAAGCTCTTTCCCCTCAAAACGGGAGACGGCCTGCTTCTGACCGTCGGCGAATTCGTCCTTGTCTCGGGGGAGAAAATTTTCGAGAAGGGCGTTACGCCGGACGTCAAGATCGAACCCGACAAAACCACCCGGCGGGATTATCTGGAAAAATCGAAAGGGTTCTTTCCCGGCCCGTAAATCATGCGGGTGCAATCTTGAAACGGCGGGCCAAAGGGCTCGTCTGGCTCTTTCCCCTCTTTGCCTCTGTTCTTGTTTATTTCTTCGTCCGGATCTTCGACGCTCGTCCGCCGGCCGGCAAAGAAGAAGCGTCTCGACCGGCCGCTTCAACATCCGTCCCGGCCGGCCCGCCGGAGAAAAAAGCCCCCAACCGGGCGGATAAACGGACCGGAGGAAAAGCGGCCGAACCTCTCGCCGCCATTATTATCGACGATATCGGATATAGCCTGGAGGCGGTTGAAACGGCCTATGCCCTCGGCCGGCCGCTGACCCTCTCGATCCTTCCCGACGCCTCCCTGACCGAAGAGGCCGCGCAGCTGGCCTCCTCTTGCGGCCTGGAAATCATGCTCCATCTCCCGTTTGAATCGGGGGAAGAGCGGAACGGGACGAAAATATTCAAAGAGACGATCGCCGAAGGGATGAGTCCGGCCGAAATCCGGGCGGCGGTTGTCCGGGCCCTGGCCAGAATTCCCGCCGCGCGCGGCGTCAATAATCATACCGGCTCATCGGCAACCGGGGAAGCGCGTCTGATGCGGCCGGTCTTCGACGTCCTCAAGGACCGCGGGCTCTATTTCATCGACAGTCGGACGACCGCCGAAACCGTAGCCGGCGAAGAAGCCGTCCGGGCGGGGGTTCGAACGGCCTCCCGCGATGTCTTCCTTGACGCCGACCCCGGCGAAGCTTCGATCAAAACCCGGCTCGAGGAGCTTTTCCGTCTGGCCAGGAAGAACGGCCGAGCCGTGGGAATCTGCCACCCCAAGCGCGAATCCCTGGCCGCTTTGGCCCGCTTTATCGGTCTGGCCGAGACCTTCGACGTCCGGCTTGTCCCCGCCTCGGCGATCGTTCAGTAAACGGCAGACGACCCGGCCGGCCGAATCCAAATCCATTCCTCCGGGAAAGTCCCTCGCTGTCATCCAACCGGGACGATCCCTATGTCTGACTCTCGGACAAAGAAAGGCGAATCAATCCCGGCGGACCTCAAAGAGAACGGTCTCGGCCGCGAGTTCTTTCACCGACTTCCCAGCCGCGCCGCGGGGGATGATCCAGCAGTGAGCTTTCTTCCCTTCGAAGGCGTCCATGGCCTGGGTGATGACCCGGCGCAGAGGGATCGGTTCCCGGACGAGCAGGTTGACGACAATCGTCAGCCAGTTGATGGAATAATGGCTGATATTGGAACCGCCCTTGAGAAATTGGGTCACCGACGGGCCTGCTGTTTTTTTCTTGGCATGCCCGAAATCAGGGACATCGGCTTTCCCGATTGTCTTGAGGCCGGACAATTTCGCCGACTCCCGGGCCCAGGCGGCCACCGCCTCGCAGGACGCGATCCGGTCGAATTCGCAGTCGTAGATATCCATGACAAGCTCAAAGGCCGGGGCAAAACCGGTTTCGACCGGGAGCTTGAAAGAGGGCGTGAAAATCTCCGCCGCTTCCGCCAGGCGGGGGCGGTAGATGTCCCCTGCCGGGGCTCCGGACCGGCCGGCCTCGTAGATCAATGTATCCTTGCGGACCTTTTTCACATCGGAGAAAACGCCCCGGGGCAGGTTCCAAGCCGCGGCCTTCTCCACGCCGAAATAATCCAGGGTGAAGGCGGCCGCCTCGTCCCGGGGAAGCTTGGCGCAGGTAAAGCAGTTGGCCGCGGCGATCGAGCCGAAACGGCGATAGTTGATGGCGCTGGTTTCGATGTATTGGACGAGGGTTTCGCCGTCGCCCAAACCCGGGTCGGAGACCATCGGCTTGCCGAAGGCGATCATGCCGATCGCCTTGCACAGCTCTCGGCTCCATTTGCCGACCCGGCCGAGGGCGGGTTTTTGGCCGGCGGGGAGGGCAAAGTCCAAAATGAGCTCCTCGCCGTATTTGTCGACCTCGAGGCGCCGCTGAAACTCCGGGTAGGGAACCGCCGAGATGTCGGGCGAATACCAGCTGGTTTTGATCCCGGCGGCCTTGAAGTTGCGCTTGGCATTCCGTTCGGCCGCTTGGAAGACGCGCCGGCCGCGGGAACCGGCCGTCAGACTGAACGGCCCCCCCATATAGCTGAGGTTGGTGAACTGGACCACCCGGACGTCGTCGAAAATGCGCTCCATCTGCCGCCAGCTTCCCGGAGCTTCGAAAGGCTGCAGAAGCAGGGCGCCCGTCTGGTGAATGGTGATCCCGCCCTCGCGGAGGGCGGCGTAAACGCTTTCATAAAAACTGGTGTCGAACAGGCTTTTGGCCGGCCCGATGGGATCGGTCGAATCGATGATGATGATGTCGCATTTGCCCTTCATCCGGCGGATGACCTCGGCCCCGTCGCCGATGATCAAGTGAAAACGGGGATCGGTCCAGATGCCGCCGGATATTTCGGGCATATGCTCCCGGCAATCATCGACGACGACCCGGTCGATTTCGGCCATGATCACGTTCTTGACTCCCGGGTGGCGGAGCACTTCCCGGGCGACGCCGCCGTCGCCGCCGCCGATGATCAGGACGGTTTCGGGCGTTTTGTCCTGGGCAAACAGCGGCCAAAGGCCGATCCACTCATGGTAGATGCCCTCGTCCTCCTCGGTCAGCTGGACGATGCCGTCCAGGACGAGAACCCGGCCGAACCGCTCGGTGTCCAGGATCATCAACTTTTGGAATCCGGTCGGTTTCTCGGGCACAACAACCCGTTTGACCTTGAAGCCGTATGTCACATCAGAATAGAGGTCTTCGTAAAACCAGAGGTCCTTGCCGTGTTTCACTAAAGCCATGGCCGTCTTCCTTTCGGTGGATTGGGAGGGCCTCATTATAGCGCAATACCACAGGGGCGCAATGGCTCAACGACCGTTGCGGGCGGCGGCCCCCCCGGTCGAGCGGACGGCCGGGTTCGGACCGTCCTTGCTTTCCCCTCATCCCGGGGTTATCATCATAATGGATTCGACAGGAGGAATAAGATGAAACGCACACGATTCGCTTCCGGCGCCGCCGTGGCGGCGGCGGCGGTTTTTATTCTTCTCGGCCAGGCCGGCTGCAAGTCCATGGACGACCAGCAGGTCAAAGCTTCCATCGAGGTCACCGACGTCAGCACCAGCTGGGCGATGAAGGAATACCGGCAATGGCCGAATCCTAAATTGACCCTGGTCCCGACGGTGACGTTCAAAATTCGCAATCTGACCGGGGAAACCCTCAAGTACATCAATTTCAACGCGATATTCCGGGAGGAAGACGCCGTCGAGAATCTCGGCGACCATTTCAAAGCCGTCATCCGGGACGAGGGGATTCCGCCGAACGGCGAAAGCCCGTTCATCACCCTGAAATCCAATTTCGGCGTGGCCGGGACGAATCTCGAGTCCTTCAAAACCAACCCGCTGTGGCGGACCTACGAAGTTCGGCTCTTCGCCCAGATGGGCGGCTCGCGCCATGTGGCCATGGGCGTGTGGAAAGTCTCCAGACAAATCGATTTCAAGGAAGATACGGCCGCGCCCGGAGACAAGACGGCGGCCGAACCGGGCAAGCTCGAGCCGGAAAAGAAATAATCCCGGTCCCGCCGCCGCGGCGATGAAGAAAATCCGGGTCGCCCTGGTCGGGGTCGGAAACTGCGCCTCTTCGCTCGTTCAGGGCGTATCCTTTTACCGGGACCTCAAGCCGGGCGAGGATGTTCCCGGCGTTATGCATCCCGTCCTCGGCGGATACCGGATCGCCGACCTCGTCTTTTCCGCCGCCTTCGATGTCCACAGGGAGAAAGTCGGCCGCGACCTGGCCGAGGCGGTCTTCCTCTTTCCCAATAACACGGCCCGGTTCGCCAAGGTTTCCCGGACCGGCTGCCTCGTCCAGCGCGGCCCGACTCTGGACGGGCTGGGAGTATCGCTCGGCCGGCTGATCGCCGAGTCCGCGAAACCGGCGGTCGATGTTGCCGGGGTCCTGAAGAAAACCCGAACCGATGTCGTCGTGAATTTCCTCCCGGTGGGAAGCGAGACGGCGACCCGCTGGTACGCCGGGCAGGCGCTAAAAGCGGGCTGTGCATTCGTCAATTGCATTCCCGTCTTCATCGCCCGGGACAGGGCCTGGCGGAAGCGCTTTGAAGCGGCCGGACTTCCCCTTCTCGGCGACGACATCAAGTCCCAGGTCGGGGCGACGATTCTCCACCGAACCCTGGTCAACCTGTTCCTCGACCGGGGCCTGCCGGTCGACCGGACATATCAGCTCAATACCGGCGGCAATACCGATTTCCTCAATATGTGCGACCGGGAGCGCGTCGTCTCGAAGAAAATCTCGAAGACGGCGGCCGTCGTCTCCCAGCTTCAAGCCCGGGGCCGGACGCCCGATCCGGCGGATGTGTACATCGGGCCGAGCGATTTCGTCCCCTGGCAGAAGGACAACAAGGTCTGCTTTCTCCGGATCGAAAGCCGGGAGTTCGGCGGCGTTCCGATGTCGCTCGAATGCCGCCTCTCCGTCGAGGATTCGCCCAATTCAGCCGGGGTCGTCGTCGATGCGATCCGGTGCGCCAGGCTGGGGCTGGACCGAAAGCGGAGAGGGGCTCTGGCCGGACCGTCGGCTTATTTCATGAAGAGCCCGCCCCGCCAGACCACCGACACTCAAGCCCGGCGGCTGACCGAAAAGTTCATCAAGGGGCGGTAGGGCCGGCCGCTTTATCCTCGAACGGCTTGGGTTTGAGGATCTTGATGTAATTTTTGGTTTTGAGTTCAGCCAGGAATTTCGCCAACTCGGCGTTCTGCTTTTCCAGGCCGATCTTTTCCGTAATCTGCCCCCGGGCTTCCTCGAATTCGAGCACCCGGCTGTCCTTCTTGTCTTCGAGGAGAAGGAGATACCAGCCGTTTTTCGTCTGAACCCATCCGGAATGATCGCCCTTCTTCAAGGGTTCGACCACCGCCAGCAGCGTCTTGTCGAGCTCGGCTTTCTTGAAGGTCCCGAGGTTGCCTTTGGCTTCCTTCATCGGCTCGTCGGATTCGGTTTCGGCCACCGTCTCGAAGGCCGTCCCCTCCTTGAGCTTGGCATCGATCCCGGCTTTTTTCGCTTCCAGGGCGGCCGGATCCTTTCCCTCGACGGTCAGGTAGACGGCCTTCAGGGTGTACTCCTCGGGGACGACGAATTCATTCTTGTGCTTCTTGTGATAATCCACGATTTCGGCATCCTCGATCACGATTTTCCGCCCGATCTCGCTGCGGAGAACATAATCCCGCATGAGCCGCTCCTCCGTCATCTTGATCCAGACATCATAGGCAAAGCCTTGCTGGGCCAGGGCCCGCTTGAAATCCTCCTCGGACTCGATGTCGTTTTCCTTCATGATGTTGGCGACGATGGTCTTCATCTGGTCGGCGACGTTGAGATTCATCGTCCGGGCGATCTGGAGGAGGAGCATATCGGTGACCATTTCGTCGAGAATGTTGGCCTGGATGAACTCGACCGCCTTGTCCAGTTCCTCGCCGCGGAACTGGCTCTGGGCCGTCCGGAGGCGGCCTTCATATTCGGCTTTGAACATGGTCATGGTGATGACTTCATCGTTGACGACGGCGACAATTTCCTCGATCACCTGCTGGGCCGGGGCGAGAAGAGCCAGGCCGAGAAGGAGAAGGCCGGCGGAAAAAGCTTTGAAATGGCGCATGAGAATTTCCTTATTCGGGACTTTCGTAAATGAACGGCAGGTTCCGGGCCGAGACTTCCCACTTCATCGCCGTTTTCAGGGAAGCCGTATGGGCGTCGATCGCCGCCTGGTTTTTCTGTTCGAGAAGCTTGGCCCGGATGAGAGTCGCGGCCTCATCGACCGGGATGAGCCGGGACTCCAGCTTTTTATCGAGCCGGAAGATATGGTAGCCGTAGGCCGATTGAACGACGCGGCTGATCCTGCCTTCATCCAGGGCGAAAATGACTTTTTCCAAGTCGAGAGGAAGCTGGCCGAGGCTGAACACGCCCATCAAGCCGTCCTTTTCCGCCTCGGGCCCCTCGGATTCGGTTCGGGCCGCCTCCCGGAATTCCCGCTCGCCGGCGTTCCGGAGCCGGTCCAGGACCTGTCCGGCCTTGCCTTCGGCCGAAAGCAGGATCTGGCTGACCTGAAAACGCTCCGGCTGGAGAAATTCGTCTGTATGGGCCTCGTAATAGTCCGCGATCTCCTCTTCACCGACACCGATATCGCGCACTTGATCGGTCAGATATTTCTCGACGAGAACGCTCTCGAGGAAATCCTCGGGACTGACCGACGCGGCCGGTCCCTCCGGTTCGGTTCCGTCCCGGTTGGCTCGAAAAACCTCGATGGATCTGGATTTTTCCTCATCGGACAAGGAAAAACCGCGTTCAGCGGCCGCTCCGACAATCAACTTCCGCTCGATAAAATCCTCGAAAAGTCGTCCCGCGGCTTCGGCGGTCAGGCCTTCGCCCGAGTCTCCCAGGGTCATTCGGGCAAACCGGGCAAAGTCGGCGTTGGTGTAGGAAAAATCTCCGACCGTCAGCACCGTCAGAGGCGCCCGCCCCGGGTCATCGAGACGGAATCCCTCGGCCAGGGGCGGGGAAACCTTGTTTGTTCCGCACGCTCCGGCTCCCAGGCAGACAACCGCCGCCGTCGCCAGGACAGCCGCGGAAAAGGGACTCCATCGTATCATCATCGGCCTTGTAAACGGGTATTTTATCCTATACCGGATAACTCCAGCAAGGCCCGGGTCGTTTCACGAAGAAAGGCTCCCGCCTGGGAGGACCGCAGGGGGAGAGTCATGACGCCCTGCGGAGTCATCGATCCCCGGGTTCGATTCAGGAGCGGGGCGATTCGCGCCGGGTCGACGGGGGTGGACGGCTGGAACTTCAGGACGACCCGGTGATCGACACGGTCAAGGGAAGCCAGGTTGAGCCGCCCGGACAGATATTTGATCCGGCCATATTGGAGGAGGTTTTCGACGCTGGCCGGCGGCGGGCCGAAGCGATCCCGGATCTCCGTTTCCAGCGAGCGGACTTCGTCCAGGTCGGCGGCCGAGGAGATCCGCTTGTACAGGTTGAGCCGGACGTTCATGGCCGGGATGTAGGCTTCGGGGATGCGGATCTCGACCCGGAGGTTGATCTCGCAGCGCACTTCGGCGACGGCTTCACCCTTGAGCTCCTTGATGGCCTGCTCGAGAAGATGGATGAAATAGTCATAGCCGACGGCTTCCATCGTCCCGTGCTGGGCTTCGCCGAAGAGGTGTCCGGCTCCCCGGATTTCGAGATCTTTCATCGCCAGCCGGAAGCCGGATCCCAGTTCGCTGAACTCCTTGATGGCCTCGAGACGCTTGCGGGCGATCGGGGTGAGCTCGGAAAACGGCGGGACGAGAAAATAGGCGAAGGCCTGACGTGAGGACCGGCCGACCCGGCCGCGGAGCTGATAGAGCTGGGCCAGGCCGAAATGGTCGGCCCGGTGGACAAGCAGGGTGTTGACCATCGGGATGTCGATTCCGTTCTCGATGATCGTCGTCGAGATCAGGACATCGTACTTCTGGTTGATGAAGTCGATCATCCGCTTTTCCAGCTCGGCCGGCGGCATCTGGCCGTGGACGGTGGCCAGCTTGGCCTCCGGAACCCAATCCCTGATCTTCGCCGCCAGGGTGTCCATTTCCTCGATTTTATTGAGAACATAGTAGACCTGGCCGCCGCGGGCCATCTCCTGCTTGATGGCGCCAGCGATCAAGCGCGGAGAGAACGTGGTCACCACGGTATGAACGGCCAGCCGGTCCTTGGGCGGCGTTTCGATCAGGCTGATGTCGCGAAGACCGGTCAGGGAAAGATTGAGCGTCCGGGGAATCGGAGTGGCCGTCAGGGTCAGCACATCGACGGTCGTTTTGAGATGCTTGATTTTTTCCTTATGGGTGACGCCGAACCTCTGTTCCTCGTCCACGATCAGCAGACCCAGATCGCGGAAGACCACATCGGCCGAAAGCAGGCGATGGGTTCCGACGACGATGTCGACCCGGCCGTTCTTCAGGTCGTCCACGACCCGGCGCTGTTCGGCCGTCGATTGAAAACGGGTGAGAGCGGCGACTTTGACCGGGAAAAGGACCATCCGGGAGGAGAAGGTCTTGAAGTGCTGGCTGGCCAGAACCGTGGTCGGACAGAGAACGGCGACCTGCTTGCCGTCCATGACCGCCTTAAAGGCCGCCCGAATGGCGACCTCGGTCTTGCCGTAGCCGACGTCGCCGCAGAGCAGGCGGTCCATCGGGGCGTCGGACTCCATGTCGGCCTTGATGTCCCGTATGGAGCGGAGCTGGTCCTCGGTTTCGTCGTATTCGAACGTTTTTTCAAATTCATCCTGCCAGCGGCCCTCGGGACTGAAGGAAAAGCCCTTGACGGCCTTGCGCTGGGCATAGAGCTCGAGGAGTTCGTGGGCCAGCTTGGCGACGGCCTTCCGGGTTCGTTCCTTGGTCTTCTGCCAGTTGCCGGTGCCGAGCTTGTCGAGGAGAGGGACTCCGGTCCCGACCGGAGTGTATTTCTGAACGAGGCTGAGATCCTCGACGGGGACGAACAAGGTGTCGTCGTCCCGGTAGCCGAGCTCCATGAACTCCGCCGGACGCCCTTCCACCTCCATCTTGACCAGGCCGCGAAACAAGCCGACGCCATAGTCGGCGTGGACGATATAGTCGCCGGCCTTGAGATCCTGAAATTGGGCGATGGACGGCCGGGCGGCCGGACGGGCCGGGAGGATCCGCTCTTCGGTCAGAATGTCCTTTTCCGCAAAAAACCAGGCCTTTTCCCGGGGATAACCGAAGCCGCGCTCCAAGTCGCCGAGACAGAGGACGATTTCGCCGCTGGAGGCGGCGACCAGGGGGGACTCGGCTTCGAGCGAAGGGATCTCTTTTGTTTCGAGCAGAGCCCCGATTTTTTTCCGGATCGGAGGAGTGGAGAGGAAGATGACGCAGCGGTCGCGTTCCTCATGGATCCGCTTCATCGTCTCGAGGAAAAAGAAGATCTTGTTTTCGAAACGGGGCACCGGCTGGAAACCGAAAACAAAATCCCGGCGGTTCGTGCTTTCGGGAAGCTCCACTTCCCCGCAGAAAAGCGCTTCGGCCTTGAGCGTCTCATAAAGAGCGGCCGGATAAACATCGTCGAGCGCGGGCGCGCCCGGGGAGGCCCGGCGGGCGGCGGATTCGCGGGAACGGAAATCGGCCATCGCCTCGAGCCATTCCTTTTCGATCTCCTCGGGATGGTCGAAGACGAAAACCGCGTCCTCCAGAAACCGGGTGAACGGAACCGCGGACGCGCTCCCGCCCTCCGGCGCCTCGGCGAGCGACGGAATGAGCGTCCCGTCGATCTGGTGGACGGCCCGCTGAGTCGTCGGGTCGAATTCGCGCATGGAGACGATCCGGTCGCCGCCGAACTCGATCCGGACGGGATTTTTCTGCCAGGGCGAGAACACGTCGACGATCCCGCCGCGAAAGGCATATTCGCCCCGGTAGGTGATCAAATCCTCCCGAACATAACCGAAGGCGGCCAGCCGGGAGATCAAGGCGTCGCGGTCGTATTCCGCGTTTTTGTTCAACCGGAGAAACAGGCCGGGCAAGCGCTCCGGATCCGGGAACGGCCGAAGCAGGCCGAAGAGGTTGGTGACGGTCAGGACAGGCGGACGCAGGGCGAGGTCGAAGAAATACCGCATCCGGGACGCCACCGCATCCAGCGACGGCGGCGCTTCCTGATAGGGATTATCGGTCAGGGCCGGAAGGCTCCGAACGATCTTCGTCGAGCCGAGCTGACGGAAATAGAAGCGAACCCGGTCTTCAAAATCCGCCAGGGGCCGGGTGGACGGCCGGACAAAGACGACTTTCTTCGATCCGGCGAGGGCCAGTTGGGCAAAAAAATACGGAACGGCGGCCTCGGTCAGGCCCGAGACGGAGAGACGGGGGCGGTCTTCGCCGCCGAAAAGCAACGCCTGGCCCTCGGGAACACGCGTCCGGCCGGAAACCGCGCGGACAAGGTCCTTGAATTCGGGCGTTTCCCTCAGAAAGTCAAGGCTCATGGTCGAACGGGTATTATAGGGCGTTGCCGCGGAAAAGGCGAAATCAGGATCCGGGTAAGAACGCTTTGGGCTATTTCTCCGGCACCGGTCGGATAACCGCCTTCCGGGTCAATTTTTTTCCGTCCACTTCCAGGATGACTTGGTATTCCCCCGGTTCCGCCTGAGCCCGCCCGCGGACGGCCGGAGCCGAGGCGGCCAGCCCCGCCGGGGCGTCCGTCTGGGCCGGAGGATAGCTCAAGTCCCAGGCCACGGAATGAAGCCCGGCCCCGCCGTCGCCTTCGATGACGGCCAGGGTTTCGCTGCGGGAGTCGGCAATGATGATTTTCGGCTTGGACGCGGACGCCTTCTTGAGGAGGTAAGAGATCTTCATCGCTGTCGGCTCGTTGGGAACCATGTGGTGGCGATGGCCGCCGAAGTCGTCGAACATGTTCCGGCTCCATCTCCAACGGACAACCGGACGGACCTCGAACAGGTGGATGTCCTTGTCCGCAAAATCTTCCCGGACTTCCTGGAGGGGCGAAACGTCGGTGACGAAAATCCCCCGGCCGTGGGTCGCGGCGATGAGGTCATTTTCCCGTGGATGAATGAGCATGTCCTGAACCATGGCCACCGGCGGCAGCCCTTTTCCCATTGCCGCCCAGCTTTTTCCGCCGTCGAGCGAAGCATAAACACCCGACTCCGTCCCGGCGAACAATAGACCGGGATTCCGTCGGTCTTCGACCACGACGTAAACAGTGCCCTCGGGGAGGCCGGCGGATAGGTCGGTCCAATTCGCTCCGAAATCGTCGGTTCGAAGGACAACCGGGCGGTAGTCGTCGCGATGCCAGCCGGCTTTCGCGACATAAGCCCGGCCCTCGGCGTGGGAGGAGGCGGCGACGCGCGTCACGTAGTATTCAGCCGGTCCTCCGGCCGCGGCCGCCGGGGACGTAGCGTCAAACCAGGATGCCCCGCCGTCCTTCGTCACCTGGATCTTTCCATCGTCCGTCCCGCACCAGAGGACGCCGGGGCGAACCGGCGACTCGGAAATCGAGGTCAGGGTGCAGAATTCGATGTTCCCCTTGAGCTTCTCCGGGTCATTGGTCGTCAGGTCGGGAGAGGCTTCCTGCCAGAAATCGCCCCGGTTGAGAGAGCGAAGCAGGACCTGGGCCCCGAGGTAGACGATCCGGCTGTTATGCGGCGAAAGATGGAGGGGCGCCGTCCAGTTGAACCGATAGGCCGGCTGTCCCTTCGGACGGGACGGACGAATGAATTTCGACGTTCCGGTTTTCTGGTCGACCCGCTGAACGGCCCCATTCTGCGAGGCGTTGTAGAGCCAACGGCTGTCCTCGGGATCGACCTGGTTGAACATCCCGTCGCCGCCTCCGACCGAGGTCCAGGTCTCCTCGGTGATGAAGCCGGCCGGGCCCTGGCTTGGAAACTTGATCGAGCCGTTGTCCTGGGTTCCGCCGTAAATGTTATACGGCTCTTCCATGTCCACGCCGATGGCGTAATACTGGGCCAGGGGGAGGTTGTCATAGACGTCCCAAGTCTTGCCGAAATCATAAGAGGCGGCCAGGCCGCCGTCGTTCCCGAGAAGAATGTGGCTGGAATCGGCCGGGTTGATCCAGACGGCATGGTGATCGACATGGACGTTTTCGGCCAGGTTCTCGGAACCGTTTTTCCCCCAGGTCCGGCCGCCGTCGAGCGACCGAAGGAGAGGCGTGCTCGGGACATAGACGATCTTGTCGTCATTGGGGTCGACATAGATCTGGCCGTACCATTTGCCACCCCCGATGCTCACCCCGTCCGGGCTCATCTTGGCCCAGGATTCCCCGCCATTCTCCGACCGGTAGACTTCCCCGCCGATGGGCCGGTCTTTCGATTCGAGACCCAGGCGCTTGTCCCGGGCGGCTTCGGCCGGTGTCGGCGGGCGGGTGTTGACGTTGTCGATCGTGGCGTACATGATGTCGGGATTTTTCGAATAAACGGCAAGTCCGATCCGGGCCAGGCTGCCCTTGGGCAGTCCGCTCTCGAGCTTGCGCCAGGTTCGGCCCGCGTCCGTGGATTTGAAGAGTCCGCTTCGCGGCCCGCCGTCCTGGAAGTTCCAAGGAATCCGCTGCTTGTCATAGGCCGCCAGAAAGACGACATCGGGATTGGACGGGTTCAGAAGAACGTCGACGACGCCGACCTTGTCCCCGGCGTCATAGACCTTCTCCCAGTTTGTTCCGCCATCGACGGTTTTATAAAGCCCGCGCTCGGGATTGAAGGAGAAGTGATTTCCGATCGCGGCCACATAGACCGTATCGGGGTTCCGGGGATCAACGGCGATCCGGCCGATATGACGGGTCTTTTCCAGGCCCATGGAAGCCCAGGTCTTGCCGCCGTCGGTCGACTTGAGGACGCCGAAACCCCGGGTGGGAATCCGGCCCGAAGCGGGATCGCCGGTCCCGACCCAGATGATGTCGGGATTCGATGGAGCCAGGGCGAAGTGCCCGATGGGAATATTGCTTTCGCCGGGAAGAAGGGAGGTGAACGTCGTCCCGTTGTTCTCGGTTTTCCATAATCCTCCCGTGGACGGCGCGACGAAGAAGGTGAACGGCCGCTTCGGAAGCGCGGCGAGATGAAGGATACGGCCGCCCTGGCGGGCCGGGCCGACACCCCTCCAAGAAAAGCCCGTGAAGAGATCCCCGCTCTCGGTTGATCCGGTCCCGCCCGCAACGAACGCCGCGAGCAAATAAAAGACCAAGCCCGGAATGGATCGCCGACCGGCAGGATGGATTGTCTTCGGCATGTTCTTCTCCCTTCTTTCCTCAACGTGGAGACGGCCGCCCGGGAATCATATTTCAGCTCGCAAAACGGCGTCAACCGGCCCGCGATCGACGGGGAAAGATTCGCGGGTTCCCCACGTGATTGGTTCTCTTCCAAATGGGGGGGGAAGAGCAAGCGAATTTATGACGGCCGCTGCTCACGCATCCGGATTTTCATGCCTTGCGCAAGCCCTCCGTCGACTTTGTCGACAAGGGTTACGGCTTTTCCCGGTCGGCCTGGCCCGGCCTGGCCGACAAGGGCCGGCTTCTTCCGAGCCGGCTTCCCAAGCAACCCTGATTCGCAAGGCTCAAGAAGGACGGCAAGTCCCGGCCTCGAGAAAAGCCTCATCCGGACGATGTTCGCTCCGGCGGTCATAATCGCCTATCTCCCCCCACCCCAAAGGGAAGAGAATCGCTTTAAGAAAGTCTTGCCGATGTTTTTCCGGGTTAATTCCGTCATTAAAAACGCAATTTTGGCCCGGCTCCAAATCAAGTATAATGGGTCGGACAGCAGGCCGCGACCGCGCCTCAAGGAGTACCGCATGTCTCGTGTGAAAATCCCCGTCGTTTCGATTCTCGCCGTCCTTTTCGCCGCTTTCCTCGCCGGCTCGGGTTGGGCCCAAGCCCCCCAAACCGCCCAACCGCACGAACGGTTTTTCGATACGGCCTCAGCCCCCAAGGATATGGTCCGGCTGACGGTCTTCTACCCGTCGGTCAATTCCCTTCGCCATCTCCTGGCCCTCAAGGAACAGGGTTTCATCCCCTATGAGAATCTTGAAATCGTCGGCGTTTACCACGTCAAAGAACGGACCAACTATCGGGATTCCGTCAAATTCGTTCAGGATAACAAGCTCGAAAACGTTCACTTCCACGGCGTCACGGCCGATCTCGCCGTTGCCTCTCTTTACAAAAAAAATGCGGCTTCCGATGAGTTTCGGAAGATTTTCGACTTGTCCCACGGCCTCATTTTCTTCGGCGGCCCGGACATGCCTCCGGCCGCTTACGGCGAGAAAACGGATTTTCGGACCATCGTCACCGATCCCTTCCGCCACTATGTCGAGCTTTCGATGATTTTTCATCTCCTCGGCGGCCGGCAGGACGAAACGGCCAGGGCTTTTCTGGCTGACCGGCCGGACTTTCCGGTTTTGGGCATCTGCCTCGGCATGCAAAGCCTGAGCGTCGGGACCGGAGGCACCATGATCCAGGACCTCTGGAGCGAGGTCTACGGAATCCAAAGCGCCGAAGAAGCGATCGCCCTCGGCCAGCAGAAGTGGCACAAGAATCCTTTCGAGATGCTCGCCCCGGCGGAACGAAACCTCGGCCCCTACATGCTCCACCAGATCAAGCTCGTCGCCGGTGGCCGGGCCTGGACGGCCATGGGGATGACGGAGGCCGACCGCCCGCAGATCGCCAGCTCCCATCACCAGGCCATCGAAAAGCTCGGCCTGGGATTCCGGGCCGTCGCCTCCTCCCTGGATGATAAGATTATCGAAGCCATCGAACACGAAACGTATCCCAGCGTCCTGGGCGTTCAATTCCATCCCGAGTACCGAAAGCTCTGGGACGCAACACCGGAATTCAAGTTCTCCCCCGACGATCCCGACCTCTTCGGCTACCGGACGATACTCGAAGCCAACCCGCCCAGTCTGGAATTCCACAAACGTCTGTGGACCTGGTTCTTGACCAAGGTGAAGGGCGCGGAACGCGCGGGTTGAAGGTCAGGGCCGGCCGAACGACGTCCGGATCTTTTCGATGATGTTCGTGCTGGAATGGCCTTTAAGATAGCGGACCCGGTAAACGCGCCCGCCGGCGCTTTCAACTTCGGCCGTCCCGACGATTTCCCCCGCGCCCCAATCGCCGCCTTTGACCAGAACATCGGGGAGAAGCGAGACGATGATATTCCGCGGCGTGTCTTCCTCAAACCAGGTCACGAAGTCGACGTCTTCCAGGGCGGCCAGGACTTCCATTCTCTCGGCCAAAGGAAAAATCGGCCGGGTCGGGCCTTTCAGTCTTTGGATCGAGGCGTCGGAATTGACGGCAACGATCAGGACATCCCCCTGGGCCTTGGCCTCGCGGAACAGATGAACATGACCCCCGTGGATCAGGTCGAAGCACCCGTTGGTGAACACGACCTTTCGCCCCTCCCGGCGCAGACGGGCCCGCACGCGCTTGAGAGCCGAGGCCGAGCGAATCTTTTTCATCCGGGCCGCCTTATTTCGCCGGCTGTTTGACCGAAATCTCCGGCGAAAACTCCCAAGTGTGAGCCAGTCGAGCCACGCCCTCGTCGCGGATCATCGAGGAGACGAGGAAGGTGTACATATTCCGGTGGTAATCGTAAGGATAGCCGTCCCGTTTGTGGACGGCCAAGTCGAGGTAATACGTCCCGTTGATCAACGGAAGCTCCTCGATCCGGCAGACGACCCGTCCCGTCCCGGAAAAGGCGATCGACTCGTATTCTTCCAGGTGGGTATTGGTCCCATAGCACATCACACCCATGGAGGTGAAGACGCCGATGCCGAAAACAAAATCCTTGACCGGCTCCCTGGCCGCGATGTCCATCTCGATCACCATCGCCTCGCCAGGATGGAACACGTGCTTTTCGTCGCCTTTTCCGTTTTTCAGGACGACGCTTTTGATCTCGACTTCGCGCTTGCCCCAACGCTGTTCCCGACGGCCGTCGGTCGCTTCGACCGGAGCGGAGCCGGTTTCAGGAGGAGCCGGGGTTTCGGCCGGCGACGGGGAGACCGGCTCCCCTTCGGCCGGCGGACCGGGAAGGGCCGCGGCGGCAGCCGCCGTTTCCTTCCGGCCGCGGAAATCGGCCTCCTGCTCCTCGGTCACATCCTGCATGTAGGCATCGACGACCCGTTTGGGCTCGCCGAGCATCCGGATCTTTCCGTTTTTGATCCAAGCCACGCGGTTGCAGATCTTGCTGACCGTGGACAGGTCGTGGCTGACGAAGAGGATGGTCTTCTTCCGGCGGCGGAAATCGTCGATCCGGTCAAGGCATTTGGGAACGAAGGCCGCGTCGCCGACAGCCAGAACCTCGTCGACCAGAAGAACCTCGGGATTGACGTTGATGGCGATACTGAAGCCGAGGCGCATGTACATCCCCGAGGAATAGGTTTTGACCGGGGCCTCGATAAAATCCTCGAGCTCGGCAAAGCGGACGATCTCCTCGAACTTGCGGGAGATCTCCTTTTTGGTCAATCCGAGCATGATCCCGTTGATATAAACATTTTCCCGGCCGGAAATCTCCGGATGGAAGCCCGCGCCCAGCTCGATCAGGGCCGAGACTTTTCCTTTCACCGTCAACCGGCCGGCCGAGGGCTTGGCGATGCCGGCGACCATTTTCAGGATGGTGCTCTTCCCCGAGCCGTTTTCCCCGATCAGACCGAAAGTCTCCCCCTTCTCGACGGCGAAGCTGACATCATCGACGGCCGCAACGACTTCGTCGGCCTTGAGCGATCGAAACAGATCGCCTTTGACGATGGCGCTCTTGAACGTCTGAAAGCGATGCCGGGCCGAATACTTCTGGTAATGCCGGGAGACGTGATCCAGCTCGATGGCGGGCATCAGACTTCCTCCGGGAACGAATCGCGGAGCCGGTCGAAGACCGCGTACCCGATTCCGAACAGAATCAAACCGACAAGAAACGTGACCCCGAGGCGTTTCCAGTGAAATAACCGGCCGAAGAAAAAGCAATCCTGATACGCCGTGAAGATATGGGTCATCGGATTGAAGCCCAGAATCCTCTGGAAGCCGGGCCGGTCCTTGAAGATCGAGGAGCCGAACGAATAGATGATCGGCGTGGAGAAAAACCAGAAGGTCAGAAAGTTGCTGAGAATATCCTTGATATCCCGAAAATGGACCGTGAGGCTGGAAATCAGCAGGCTGAATCCCAGGGTGAACACATACTGGACCAGGACGACGACCGGAAAAAGGAAAAGATAGGCCGAAAGCGGTTTGCCGAAAGCGACCATGAAAATCAGGAGGATCGGCAGTCCGAACAGGAAGTGGACGAAGTTGGATGTGACCGAAACAATCGGCAGGACTTCGGCCGGAAACATGATCTTCTTGATCAAGTTCCCGTTGATCATCAACACATTGGCCGAATCGTTGGCCGAGGAGGAAAACCAGGTCCACGGCAGGAGCCCGGAAAACAGGAACACGGCATACTCCAGGGGTTTGCCGATCGATTCGTCGCGGGCGGGGATGATGAATCCGAAGACCGCCGTGTAGATGATCATCAGAAGCAGCGGATTGAAGAACGACCAGAAGAAACCCAGGACCGTTCCCCGATAACGGGCTTTAAGCTCCCGTCCGACCAGCGTCCGGATTAGGAGCCGGTGCTTGAAGACTTCCTTGAGATTATCGATCATCTTCATGTGAAGGCCCCTCGAGCATGGCCTCGACTTCAGGCGAAAATCCCCCGCCGGCCGGCGGATGGAGAACGAGCGGCGGAAGGACCTCTTCCTCTCCGGAAAACACCGCTTCAAACCGCAGCTCGGAGAGAAAGAGACTCGGCTCCTGATCCGTCCGCGGATGAATGCGCCGGATTCGAGCCGGCCTCATTCGGAACTCGTCCGCGGCCCGGCGGAAATCGCCCTCGCGAGCGGCCGGGTAGATGAAAAAGGCCCGGCCGGCGGGTTTAAGAAGCTCGGAGACGGCGCGCATAAGGCCCATAATATCGCACGTTACCTCATGTTTTGCAATCGCCTTCTCCGGATCTGGGCACGGAAATCCAGTCTTTTGTTCATGATAGGGTGGATTGGAGGCCACCACGTCGAACCTCCGCCCCGGCCGCCATTCCCGAAAATCGGCTTCAACGACTTCGACTCTTCCGGCCAATCCATTCCCGGCGATATTGCGCCGGGCCAGGTCGGCCAGGCGCGGCTGGATTTCGACGGCGGTCAGATGCCGAAAAGGCTTAAAGCCCAGGAGGACGGCCACCACCCCGTTTCCCGTCCCCAGCTCGCAGACGTCGTCACCCGGCCGGATCTTCGTGAAAGCCGCAAGCAGCGGCGCATCCGTGGCGAAGCGATATCCCTTTTTCGGCTGGAGCAGGCGGACCTTGCCCCGATAAAAATCGTCCAAGGTTTCGCCGGGTTTGAGACGGACGTCCATCGAATCCAGCGCCCCGGCCGTCATTCTCCGGCCGGATCGTCCGGATTATTGAGCAAGGCCAGGACCTCGTCGAAAATCGACCGGGCTGTCGTTTCGAAATTCGCCCGGGAGAATTTCCCGGCTTTTTCCCGGGCGGCCCGTCCCAGTTCGGGGATCCGTCCGGGTTCGGCCAGAAGCTCGAGCGTCCGCTTTAAAAGCTCCGCCGTGGACGAAACCCGGAAGCCGTTGATCCCATGATCGACGATTTCGGGGAGGCCCCCCCCGTCGTAGACGATCGGGACAAGCCCGTTCTGCATCGCCTCGACCGCGGTCATGCCGAAATGCTCGGTCTCGCCCGGATCCTCGCGGCGAAGGCCGCACAGATGCCAGAAAATCGACGCCTCCCGGTAGAGCGTCCTCAATTCCCCGGCCGGAATATTGGCCCTCAGCTCCACCGCCTCGCCGGAATCGGCGATCATACCGCGCAGCTTGTCGAGATACGCGTTTTTGACCTGGCTTCCCCCGGCCAGGACAAATCGCCAGCCGGCGGACGCCTCGGGCCGGATGCGGCGGAGCTTTAAAAACGCCCCGATCATCTCCCGCTGGCGCTTGAATCCTTCGGGTTCGAAACGGGCGACGGAGAGAATGACGTTTTTTTTGGGGCCGACGCTCTCTCCCGGCTCCATGTCGACCGGCGGATACAGCAGCCGATGCGGGGAGAAGCCCCATTTTTTTTCGATCCATTCGGCCGTGTACCGGCTGTTGCAGACCGTTCGGGTGTAGCGGTCGGCATAGAAGTAGCTCTGCGGCCGGCGCTCGGGAAAATGACAGATCAAGACCGAGACGGGAGCCAGAGGGTAGACCATCTCGTTCATGCTGTTATTGACGAAGACGTCGTAATTTCCGCTTTCCCGGCTGACCAGGTGAAAGGGATTCTCGATGTCCCGGGTGACGAAGGCCGGGTCAAGATGCGGACCTCCCCGGGCTTCGTAAAACGGGATTTTTATCACCTTGATCCGACAGGAAGCGAGGTCCAGGCCGTACCACTCCCTGAATTCCTCGAGCCGGATGTCCTTATTGGCCAACAGGGTGATATCGAACTTGTCCAGGAGCGCCTCGGTCATCGTCAAGCCGTATTTCTGGGCCCCGCCGATGAATTGAAAGGCCTGATCGTAGACGGCCAGGGTCGGTCGGCGCAGGCCGAGACGGATTTCCCTCTTGGCCAGCATATTCCAGGCCGCTTGGGGGCCGCAGCGGCGGGCCAGTCGTTCGACCGCCCGGGCCAGGCCGCGTTCCGTTTCCGGGAGAGTCATTTTTTTCCGGCGGCGCTTTTCAGGAGAGCCAGGTCTTCCTCGCAGGCGGCGATTCTTTCCTCGAGGTCCTTGATCCGGGCGGCATACCGGCCCGACCGCAGGTGGAGCGCTTGAAGCAGGGCCGCGGCCTGGCGATTGAATTTCACCTGCCGCTCGATGAATTCCTCGAGCGGCCGGACGGTGGTTTCCAGCAAAGCCCGCTTCAGAGCGAGAACCGGCCGGCCGAAAACCCGGCGGTGGGATTTGAGCTCCCGAAGATCGGGCTTGGATTCGACAAAGCCGTTGATGAGCGGAAGCGTATCGCGGAGATGACTCTCCAGCTCCCGGTCCGACATCCCTTCGACCGCCGGAGGGAATTCCCGGTCGACGTCCCGCCCGACAAGCTTCCGCACGTCCGAAAGCTCTTCCTTCTTCCGGTCGAGCTCCTGTTTGAGCCGTTGGATTTCTTCTTCAAGTTTGTTCATCGGTCATCGCCTTTGCCGCTCTTCAGCCTGCTTCATCCGGATCGACAAGACCAATTATCCCGGATTCTTCGGAAAAATTCCGTCTTTTTTAAAATATCTTTTCTCCCAAAAAGAAGAAACGGACCAAATCCTCTTTATTTATATTATTATCAACCAGATAAGTCAATTTTATCCGGGAGCCCCGGGCCCGAGGACACTCCGCAGGGCGCGATCGGCCATCCCGACCGTAATTCCCCGAATGCACCGAGCCTCCGAAAAGAGGCAATTTTCCGAGCAGGGATTGCAGGTCAAGCCCAGATGAACAACCGCATGGCCCGATCCCCAGGGCCGGAAGCGAACGTAATCGCCGGGACCGAACAGCCCGACGACCTTGACTCCGGCGGCGACCGCCACGTGCATCGGGCCGGAATCGTTGCCTAAAAAGTACTGGCAGGATTTCAGAACGGCGGCCATTTCCGGGATCGTTGTCCGCCCGGCGAGGTTGACCGTTCGGCCGGGAAGCAATCCTTTTTCGATTTCCAAGGCCAGGGCCTCTTCGGATTTTCCGGCGAGAATCAGGATACGGGCCCGATAAGCTTCCTGGAGCCGGCGGCCCGTTTCGACGAATCGCTCAACCGGCCAGCGGCGAAATTCCCAAGCTGCGCCCGGGGCCAGGGCGATGAGCGTTTCGCCGGGGGCGATCCGGGCTCCCGAAAGGAGATCAACGGCTTTCTTTTCATCCTCCGGAGTCGTCCAGTTTTCCAGCCGCGGCTCGCCCGGCGTCCCTCCGAGCGAACGGAGAATTTCGGCCTGGTATTCGATCTCGTGCCGGGCGGTGCTCCGGCAGGGTCCCTCGGTGATCAGGCGGTCGACGGTGTGCTTCCCTTTCAACTTCCGGAAGTCCGGCGGGTTGAGATAGGCCGCCCGTCGAGTCGCGCCGCTGGCGGCCAGCAGGATGAGAGAAGCCGCTTGAGTGGCGTCATCGTTCCAACGCAGGGAAACGGCCAGGTCGAAACGGCGCTTGGAAAACTCCCGCCGAGCCAGGGCCGCGGCCTTCCGCCACCAGAATAAATTTCCGTTGAAGGACAGCTTCCAATCCGGGCAGGCCCGGAAGGCGAACGGAATCACTTCGTCCACATGGGGGCAGGCCTTGACGACATCGGCCATGCCCGGATGGACGGCCAGGACGATTTTCGACTGCGGAGCGAAGGCCCGAAGGTCGCGGAGAAAAGGCCCGCTGAGAACGATATCGCCGAGGTCGGCCAGTTGAACGACCAGGATCTCCCGGGGCACGGCCGAAGGCGCCTCGCCGGCCGCCGCCCGCCGCCTTTTGCGATTGAGCCAGCGGAGATAAGGCGGATACAAGCGAAGGCCGAGGCGGGCCGCGGCGTTTTTTCTTTTGTCCCGGAGCTTCGAGCCCAGAGACTTGGGAACCAGCAGGTGTTTGATCCTGACGAGGGCATTGCCCCGGCGGAACCACCGGTCCATAGGCCCGGAGATCTTCGGCGGAGCCGAGAGGACGCCGGACGATACGGGCAACGCCTCCGGCCTCGGCGGCGGAGCCCCGACGGACTCGAGGATGTTTTCGATTTGCTCGATCGTCCGGTCGAGCCGGAAGCGTTCTTCGATCGTCCGGCGGGCCTGGCGGCGAAGAGTCTCCGCCAAAGCGGAATCGTCAAGCAGCCGGCCGACGGCTTCGGCCAGACGCCCGGGATTTTCCGGAGGGGCGATCAGGGCGTTCGATTCATCTTCGAGAACCTCGGCGTTTCCGCCGAGGGCCGTTGCCGCGATCGAAAGGCCGCAGGCCATGGCTTCGAGAAGGGGCAAGGCCAGGGGCTCGACCCGGGCCGAGGGGAAAAGGAAGATATCGTGGGCCAGGTACAAGTCGGGCGAAGACCGGTCCGGAGAGAAGCCGACGAACGAAACGCTTTCAAGCACGCCGGCCGAAGCCGCCCTCTCCTGGAGAGAGGCAAGATAATCCGGGGCGCCGGGAACGGAACCGGCGATCGTCAGCTCGACCGACCGCCCGGCCCGATTCAGAAGGCCCAGGGCTTCGACGGCGATTTCCAGCCCGCGATGGGGACCGAGCGGGCCGTAATAAAGCAAACGTCCGGATTGGGAATTCCCCCCTTCCCGGAAAGGGAACCGGCGGGTATCGACGCCCCAGGGAATGACGGCCGCCCGGGGCAATTTTTTTCCGGTTCCCTCGGTGATCGCCTGGAAATACCCGCTGGTGAAAATCACCGGCAGCTCATGGAGCGGCCGGGGAAATCCGGCCAGGTCGAATTTTCGGACGAGATGCCGGATGGCCTTGCGGCCGTTGGCCCCGGTCGGTTGTTCGCGGAACCACGGATCGGATTCCCAGATCGCCAGGCCGTCGCCCTCGACATGGAGGCAGGCCGGACAGCCGAGCGCTTCGGCCAGAAGGGGCAACGAAGCGGACATGTTCCAGGGGTCGAAAAACAGGACCGCCTGCGGCCCGAATTCCCGGCAGACCGTCCGGAGGGCGCGTTCGTTCAAGGCTTCTTTCCGGAAAAACGCCGGCCAATTGGAGATATCCTGCCTGTCGCGAACGAGCCACCGAAGAATGCCGCCGGACCCCTGGGCTCCCTTTTGGGGAGGCCGGCCGGTCAGGACGCAGACCTCGTGACCGCGGAGCTTGAGCGACTCGACGATGTCCCGGCAGCCCAGGTCCCTGGCCGCCAAGTCCACCGGCGGGTAACCGTCGGTCACAATGAGGATGCGCATGCGGTTGGACTCGTTTTGTTTTCAAATATATACCATCATTGGATTCATCTTGGCAAACGCCGCCGCCGCGGCTTTGAAATTCGGGCCTCGGCAATCCGCCCGCCAAACATTCCCGGCGGGACCGGCGTATTCTTTGACGGGATCCGGTCCAGTCCAGTCAGATGGATGGCCGAAGGGGAATGTCCCGATGAAGAAATGCTCCCGGCTATATTTCTTTCTGTTCGTTCTTGCCGTTTCGCTGACCGGCGCTCAATCCGTCATCGAAAATTCGGCCAGGCCTTCCGGACCGCGGGCCGGCCCGACATCTTCGCTTTGCACGGATTGGGCGGCAAGATCCTGGTTCAGACATCGACCATCGGCAAGGGAAAAGGGGTGCTGTTCGATGTCTATGACCGTGACGGCCGTTATCCCGACTGTTTTTTCCTCTCTTCTGTCTTCACGTCGCCGTCGGGAACTCATGACAACAGATATTTCACGTTCTCCGGCGGATTTGTCTATTTCAGGGACAAAAACGAAGAGGATTTCGTCATCATCAAAAAAGCCGCCTCGTCGGATTTTAACAAATCAGCTTTTTCCCGGCCGCATCTCCTCGATCACCCGGGCGTCGACCCAGTAAAGGCCGCGCGAAGCGCCGCTGCCGGCCCGGCCGCTCTGAAAAAAGAGATATTTTCCGTCCGGCGTGGCTATCGCCATGCTGTCGCCTCCCTCGGTCCGAAGCTTTTCGCTGAGGTTGCGCGGCTCCGGCCAGCTTCCGTCCTCCCTCTTGAAGGCGATGAATAATTGAAAAGGCAGGGGGGTTCCCGTCCGAACTTTCGTATAGATCAGATAATCGCCCCCGGGAGAAATGAAAGGGCCGATCTCGCCCGATCGATATTTGTCCTCTTCCCCATGCGGATCGTTGATCGGATACGGCATCGGCTCGGGCGGGAGATACCGGCCGTTCGCAAACCGGGCGCAGTTGATCCCTCCGGGGCCGCTGAAATAAACGTTCCCGGCTTTATCCATGGAGAATTGCCAATGGAGGCCCCGGGAATTGACGACCGGGTCGAAATCTTTCGGCTCGGACCAGCCGTCTTGGGTTTTTTCGGCGAGCCGGATGATTTCTTTTTCGGTCATGTCAGAGGATCCGACCGTTCTGCCCGTGAAAAAAACCCGCCGTCCGTCCAAGGAAAAGAAGGGGAACGAGGTTCCGGCCTCCCGGCCGTCGGGAGAAAAGACGATGGTTCCATACATTCCCTCCCGCTTCGAAACAATGCCCTTGGCGAATAGCTTCGGCTCGGCTCCGGGGGAAGATTGTCCCAGGTAAGCACCGGTGAGCTTCGGGAATTTCCGCGGGCTTCGGTCCACTCCCGCTTGCGAGAGCCAGGCGGCGGCCTCTCCGAATCCGCCCTCCTCGGCCAGGTTGTAGGCCGACCGGCCGAGCCTGTCGCGGTCATCAAGGCCGGCCCCGTTGGAAGCCAGGAGCTTCATCGTCTCCAGGCGTCCGGTCCGGGCGGCCAGATGGAGAAGGCTGTTTCCGTCGAAATCGGGCATATCCAGGGCTTCCTTATGACCCGCCGAAAGGCGTCGGACGACGACGTCCTGATGAACGCCCCGGCAGGCCCAATGAAGGGACGTCCGGCCGGTTTGGTCCCTCGACCAGATATTGTCTGGAGCGGCCTCAACAAGGGCTCGGACCTTGGCCAGGTCTCCGGCTCTGGCCGCGTCATGAATATCCTCGCCCAAGGCAAAAAGCGAGAATCCTGATAATACCGTCATGATGATCAGCATTTTGACGCGCGACATATCGTATGTCTCCTTATCCTGCCGCTTCTCCCCGCCTTGGACCTTCCTGTCAGGAAGTCAACCGGCGGAGCGACGATTTGAATCACACGCCCTATGAAACGCCGGCGGCATCCGAAAGAACACCCCCTAACGGGATGAATTGGGCAAAATAGCACCAAAGAACCATTCAAAGACCGGGCTTTTTCGCAAAAGCCGGTGTGCTATAAAGAGGCGATGCCCTTCGACCTGCTGATCCTGTATTCGGGGCGATATTTTTGCTGGTGAAATGCCTCGCTTCGATGGCCGGCCGGAAGCCGGGCAAAAGTTCGGCCAGATCTTCAATTACCTGGACGTCTTCGTTCCCCTGCTGGTGTTCGGATGGGGAATCTTCATTCTTTCTCCGGCCGCCCCCGGGGCAGAGCGGAAAATCCTCAGGACCTTCTCCTGGATCGGTTTTGTCGCAAGAGCCGTCTTCTGGTCCTTGGTCCTTCTCTCCTTCAGCTTCACCGTCCCGTTTCTTTTCGGAGTCGTCCTCCCGGTTCCCGCCCTTCTCTATCTTTCGGTGCATTTAAAAAAGACATCGCCGCGGGGTCCCCTTCCGGCGGCTGATCCGGATGTCCTCGAGGCCTTCTATTCAAAATATGACATCACCCCGCGGGAGAGGGAGATCATTTCATTAGTCTGCGCCGGCCGGGGAAACCAGGCCATCGCCGACGTGCTTTTCATCTCCATCCATACCGTGAAGCGGCATGTCAACCAGGTCTACCGGAAGGTCGGGGCCCGAAACCGCGTCCAGCTGGCCAACGCCGTCCGGGCCGCCTTTCAACCGCCCCCTCGCGGCTGATCTTCATTTTCGCGGATTTTTCGCGGAAATATTCCGAAAGACGGAATCTCCCTCACATTCCGCCATTCAAGGACTTTGCCGAAAATTCGGGTGAGACGGGCCATGGCGGGAGAGAATCGCGATTTCCTCTTCGTTGCGCCGAATTCCGGCCGCTACATAGCGCGAGAACCGAGAAAGGACTGCTCGGCCCTCCTCAATTACTAGCCGGCGTCAATCGCGACACGGCCGCGCCGAAGCGCTCGATTTCCTCCAGCGTGTTGTAATAATGAACAGAGGCCCGGACGACGCTCCGAAGGCCCCGGCTTTCCATGTCCAGACGCGTCGATTCCACCCCGGAAACGGACACGTTCATCCGCCGCTCTCTAAGGAGGCGTTTGATCTCCTCGGGCTTCCGCCCCTCGATGATAAAGGACACGATCCCGCATTGTTCCGATCCAAGATCGCAGACAGCGACGCCGGGCAGGGCCGCCAGCGTCTCCCGCAGGTTTCCGGCCAGGCCGGCGACCCTCTCCCGGATGGCGTCCAAACCCCAGGACAGGGCATAGCGCACGGCTGCGGCCAGGCCGGCTTTCCCGGCGAAATTGGTTTCCCAGTTCTCAAACCTCCGGGCGTCGAGCCTGATCTCATAACGGTCTTTCGCCGTCCAGGTTGCGGCGTGCAAATCGAGAAAAACAGGTTCCCAACTTTCGAGAAGGTTCCGTCGGACGAAAAGAAATCCGGTTCCGCGGGGACCTCTCAGGTATTTCCGGCCGGTGCCGGACAGGATGTCGCATCCCAGGGACTCGACATCCAGGGGGATCTGGCCGATCGACTGGCAGGCGTCGAGAAGATAAAGGACGCCCGCCGACCGGGCCACCTTCCCGATTTCCGCGGCCGGCTGGACAAGGCCGCCGTTTGTCGGCACGTGGGTGACCGCAATCAGCTTGACCTGATCGTCAATCATTCGTTCCAGGCTTTCGAGGCAAAGCCGGCCTGAAGCATCGTTGGGAACGGCCTCGACGACGGCCCCCGTCCGCCGGCTCACCTGGAGGTAGGCGATATAGTTGCTGGCGTATTCGGAAACGGACGTCAAAATTCGGTCCCCCGGACGGAACGGAATCGAATAAAAGGCCATATCCCAGGCCCGGGTGGCGTTTTCGATGAAGGCGATCTCATCGCGTCCGCAGGACAAAAGCGCCGCCAGGGCGTCGTAGACGTCTTCAAGCTTCGCGGCCGACCGCTCCGCGGTCTCGTAACCGCCGGAGGAGGCCTCGAGCCGCAAGTATTCGACCATCGTTTCGAGCACCGGCGCGGGCATCAGGGAGGCGCCGGCGTTGTTGAAATGAAGGACGTTTTCACATCCGGGCGTTTCCCGGCGGGCCCGATTGATATCGAATTCGTTTTTGTCCAAGGCGAGTTCTCCTTTTGCGCTCCGTCAAGGATGATCCTTCAGGGACTCCTTCACGTCCCTGAAGAGGAATCCTCCGGCCGCTCGGCGTCGGGGGAGGACGGAAATCGAAGCCTTCGTCCCCGGACGCGTCACGGGACTTGGAGGCCTATTTTCGCATATTCAGACGGCGGAACAAACGGAAGTTTTCCGGCGCGCGCAGGAATTCTCTTCCCGAAACTTTTCATCGCCCGGGCCAAACGAATGTGATTCGGATTTCGTTTACCCTGCGGGAGAATTTATTTCCCTGAATCGAATTCCAATTTCCCGGAGGAAAAGATGTCTATCCGCAGAAAAACACTTCTCTTTATTCTCGCCCTGGCCCTGGGGGCGGCCGTTTCGGCTCAAGCACCCGCGGCCGAATCGTCGCCGGTCGGAATCTGGGTCGGCACGGCCGAAAATCAGGGCAACTACGACGATATTACGGTCACCATCGAGAAGAATAAGGACGCCTATACGGGCCGGATCAAGGACGACATGGGAATGTTCCCCGACGTCGAGATCAAGAACATCACGGTGAAAGGCGACAAAGTCTCGTTCGAGTTTCCCGGAAGCCTGAGCGGCATGTCCTTCAACCTGAAGGCCGACCTGGTCATGACGGAAAAAACGCTCAAGGGGACCTGGACCATGCTCGAGGACGGTTCGACGGGAGGCCTCGATCTCGCCCGCAAATGAACGATCCCGGAAGCCCGGTCGGATCGGGCTGAAAAGCCGCCCTTTATCGATCGCCGGCCGAGACGGCCGGACGAATTCGACCGGTTAACCGGCCTTGTGAAGGCAGGTTAAACCGGCTCGAACGTGGCCACGAACTGAGGCAGCTGGGCCGGGCGGTACACATAGCGGAGGCCGCGGATGGCCTCCCGCTTGCCGTAAAGCTCGATGACCGCTTCGGCGGCGTAATCGAGCTGGCTTTGGGTGTACACCCGGCGGGGGACGGCCAGGCGCATGAGGTCCATGTCGGGCCAGGTCCATTTTCCGGAAGCGGCCTCGTATCGGCCGCGCATGACGTTGCCCGTTTCCCAGGTCCGCACTCCGCTTTCGACGTAGAGGGCCACCGACAGCGACCAG
The DNA here is from genome assembly GCA_964411395.1 of uncultured Eubacteriales bacterium. Taxonomy (GTDB): domain Bacteria; phylum Acidobacteriota; class Aminicenantia; order Aminicenantales; family UBA4085; genus JAAZPG01. Next base: position 28,204 of record CAYPKX010000007.1, read on the forward strand.
GCGGGCAGGTGCTCATCGGAAAGGTGCGGGCAAAAAGCCCGGCCGTCGATATAGATTGCGTGGGCCCCGAACGGTTTGATCACCGGGACGCCCGCCTCATCCAGAGCCCGGCCGAGCCGGGCGGTCGAGGCAATGCGGTAGTCGAGATAGCTTTCGTCGAGCATTTCATCCAAAGCCGCGGCCAGCGACTCGAGGTCGCGGCCGGCCAGCCCGCCGGCGCTCGGCACCCCCTCGGTGATCAGAAGCTGGACCCGGACTTTTTCAAACCAGGCCTGGTCCTTGAAGGTCATCAATCCGCCGGAGTTGCCCAGCCCGTCCTTTTTCAAGCTCATAAAGACACCGTCGACCAGGTCGAACATCTTCCGGGCGATGTCCCGGGGCGTCCAGTCCTTGTACGCCGGCTCCTTGAGCTTGATCAGGAAGGCGTTTTCGGCGAAGCGGGCGGCATCGAGAAGGAGCGGCACCTTGTACCGACGGCAGGCGTCGGCGGCGGCTTCGATGTTGGACAGAGCGACCGGCTGCCCGCCGCGGGAGTTGTCGGTAACGGTCAAGACGACGAAACGAACCTTTCCAGGATCGGCCGAGGCCAGGCTGCGCTCGAGACCGGCGATGTCGATATTTCCCTTGAACGGGAAAAGACTCGAACGATCGGTCGCTTCGGGAATCGGCAAATCGCGCCCCTCGGCGCCCGCCGCCTCGACATTCGCCCGGGTGGTTGAAAACAGGGTGTTGGCCAAAACGATATCCCCGGGCGCAAGCAAGGCCCGGCTGATGAGGTTTTCGGCGGCCCGGCCCTGGTGGCAGGGCAGAATGAATTCATGGCCGAAAAGCTCCCGAACGGCGTTCCGGAATCGATAAAAGCTTCGCGAACCGGTAAACGACTCGTCGGCCCCGAGCATGCCCGACCACTGCCGGGTCGAAAGGGCCGACGTGCCCGAATCCGTCACCAGGTCGATCAGGACGCCTTCGGCCGGGAGCTGAAACGGATTGAAGCCGGCTTCACGGATCAGACGCTCGCGCTCTTCCCTGGTCGTCATGACCAGGGGTTCGATCATCCGGATGCGGAACGGTTCGATGACGGTCTTCATGTCGGCCTCCATGTCCGCGAAATATAGCCCTCCCCGCCGTCTCTCGTCAACCCGCCCTTGCCTCGTCTCCCGGATCATGTTAGAAGTCCATCGTCAGGAGAAACGCCCATGAATAAGAAAACGCCTCCGGTCGGCCTGATCGCCATTCTCGCCGTTTTCGCCTCCTTCCTCTTTCCCGCGGGAATCACGGCCCAAACACCCGACCGTTCGGTCGTCCTCGAGAACCTGACCTGGCCGGAGGCCGAACAGGTCCTGAAAAATTTCGACGTCGCCCTGATCGCCCTGGGCGCCCGGACCAAGGAGCACGGCCCGCACCTTCGTCTCAACAACGATTTTCTCATGGCCGAGTATCTCCTGAAACGCGTGTCGGCCGAGGTCCCGGTGGTCGTCCTGCCGACGCTCCAGTACGGATACTACCCGGCGTTTCTGGAATATCCCGGCTCGGTCTCGATCCAGGCCGAAACGTTTAAAAATGTCGTCTGCGACATCTGCCGGTCCCTGGGCCGGCAGGGGATGAAAAAATTCTACGTTCTCAACACCGGAGTTTCGACCGTTCCGCCGCTGGAAGCCGCGGCCAAGGAGCTGTCCTCCGGCGGATTGACCCTGCGCTACCTGAATATTCTCGAAGTCGACAAATCGCTCCCCGAAGGCCTTCTCAAACAGGACGGCGGCACGCACGCCGACGAGAGCGAGACTTCAATGATGCTGGTCATCGCCCCGGAAACCGTGGACATGTCCAAGGCGGTCAAGGATTTCGACCCGAGGACCGGCCGTCGCGGCCTGAACCGGAATCCGGACGGGCCCGGCCTTTACAGCCGGACGGGCATCTTCGGCGACCCGACGCTGGCCACCTTGGAAAAAGGCCGGATCATCGTCGAAGCGACGGTGAAAGAAACCATCCGGCAGGTCCGCGAACTGATGGCGGCCAAGTGAATTTTTAGAAATAATATCGCAGCGCCGCCCGGGCCCCGAGACGATGTTGGATTCCGCGGGTTTCGGCCGTGTAGATCATGACACAGGCGAGGCCGAAATCCTCGAAATAGCGAAAAAAGCCGATCGTATCGCGAAATTCGATCTCGACTCGCAGGCGCGGAGAGAGGTCATATATAAGGCCGGCGGCAAGCTCGGCCGACGGCCGGGCCTTTGAGCCGTTTTCCCCGGTCGAAAGCAGGGCCAGGCCGAAACCCGCGGCGGCGTAAGGGGAGACTCTCCCGCCCCCGAAGCCGCAGAGGAAGCGCACGCCGAAATTCCACAAGGCGGCGTCGGTCACGACGAACTCGCCCAAGGGCACGCCGGCAAATCCGATTCCGACATCGTCGACGATCCGGACCGGAGCCGTCGAAGCCGCGATCTGGAGCTCGAGACGCCGGCCGAGCCGGTATCCGAAGGACAACCCCCATTCCGGACCGGTCAGCTCAAGATACGATTTAACTTCAGGGACGTCGGCCGTGCCGGAAAGAGGATAAAGCGAGGCCAGCAAAACGCGGCCGCTGGATCCCGCCAAAGCGGCCAGGGAAAACCGGCTCGCCGGCGCGGCCTCGGCAGCCGGGGCCGATATAACGAATCCGGCGAGAAGCAGGGGGAATCCCGGAAAAAGCCGCTTTCTGGATGCTCGTCTCATGACAAGGAATGATTACCCTCCGAATGGATCAAAGTCAATTTCCACTCTTCTCACGCTTGAGCTCAGGGAGAAAAGAATCAGGTTAATGGGTCTTGTGTCTCCATGATGTGACGGAAGAGCGCCTCGAGCGTCAGGGCTCCCGCCTTCCATTCGAATTCCGCTGCCCGTTTGAGACCGGCTTGGGACAGCCGGCCGCGCAGATCCGGCTGGGTCAGCAAGGAGGATATCCCCCGGGCGATGCTCTCCGAATCGAGCGGATCGACATAGAGGACCGCCTCCCCGCCCGCCTCCGGCAGCGCCCCGCCGGGCGACGTCAGGACCGGTGTCCCGCAGGCCATGGCTTCCAGCACCGGCAGGCCGAATCCCTCATAAAGCGAGGGCAGGGCGAACATCGTCGCTTCGCGGTAAAGAGGGGCCCGGTCTTCCTCGTCCACATATCCGGGGAAACGCACCTGCTTTTCAACTCCCAAACGGGCGACCCGGTCGAAGATGTCCTTGTTTTTCCACCCCTTTCCCCCGGCAATCACCAGCGGAAAACCGGCCCTGAGGTCCTCGGGAAGGGAGGCATAAGCTTCGATCAGACGAACGAAATTTTTCCGCGGCTCGAGCGTGCTCAAGGAAAAGATGTAGCCGCCGTCCAGGCCGTATTTTTTTCGGACCGCTTTCCGCACGGCCTCAGGAATATCCGCCTTGAAAATGCCGTGATCGACGGCCGGGCGAACGACGACGATTTTCTCCAAAGGCACGCCGAAGGCTTGATGGAGGTCGTTTTTCATAAAATCCGAAATCACCACAATCCGGGAAGCCCGGCGCAGGGTTCTCGGCACATACCGTTTTAAAAACAGATGATCCCGGCCCTGAAGCGTCCCGGGATGCTTGAGAAAACCGAAATCGAAGATGACGGGAACGTAAGGGGAGCGGGCCAACGGCTCGCCGACATAGCTGGGGAAGAAATACAGGCGGTTTTTTCTCGAACCGAAGGCGTCCAACGGAAACGGCGGCCGAAGGCCCAGCCGCCGGAGAAAGGTATGGACCGCTCCGGGCAGCAGCCGCCGATGGAATTCGAGCCCGGCTCCCGGAAGGCCGGCCAGCAGCGACGATTCCCGATCCGTCGGCGGCCGGCCGGGCTTGAGAAAAAACCGGAACACGAGAAACTTGACCGGAAAAGAACCGGGGAGGCCGGCATAGGCCTTGAGAAGCTCCCGGGTGTAATAGCCTTCCCCGCTCCAGGGCGGATAAAGGGCGCTCGGCTCGATGAGCAGGTCGGGGACCTCCGCGGGGTTCATCACTCCTCGGCTTCGGTCGATTCGGTAAACACCAGGACGGACGCCGGCCCGATTTCGGCATGGCCGCCCTCGATCGGGAACCGCTCCTCATATTTGCCCTGACGGTAAGTCAGAATCCCGCGGCCGAGGGCCGCCACGAGAGGCCGGTGGCGGGGAAAGACGCCGATCAATCCGTCGATGGTCGGAATCTGGACCTCATCGACTTCGGTCTCCACCAGGAGCGAGGCGGAGGTCACCACCCGGAGACGGAAACGGTCCGGCTCTGCGGCGCTCACGCGTTCCTCAGCTCCTCGGCCCGCTTGATCACATCCTCGATGCCCCCGACCATATAGAAGGCCTGCTCGGGTTTGTCGTCATGAAGGCCGTCGACGATCTCCTTGAAGCCCCGGACGGTCTCGGCCACCGGGACATACTTCCCTTCGCGGCCGGTATATTCCTGGGCCACATGGAACGGCTGGGAGAGGAAACGCTGGATCTTGCGGGCCCGGGCGACGATCTGCTTGTCTTCGTCCGACAGCTCCTCGATGCCGAGAATGGCGATGATGTCCTGGAGATCTTTATAGCGCTGGAGGATTTCCTTGACCCTTCGGGCCACGGCGTAATGCTCTTCTCCGACAATATGAGGATCGAGGATGCGGCTGGTCGAGGCCAGGGGATCGACGGCCGGGTAGATGCCCATCTGGGTCAGGGCCCGGCTGAGGTTTGTCGAGGCGTCCAAATGGGAGAAGGTCGTCGCCGGGGCGGGATCGGTGAAGTCATCGGCCGGGACGTAGATCGCCTGGACCGAGGTGATCGATCCTTTCTTGGTCGAGGTGATCCGCTCCTGGAGCTCGCCCAGCTCGGTCGCCAGGTTCGGCTGGTATCCGACAGCCGAAGGCATCCGGCCCAGAAGAGCCGAAACCTCGGCCCCGGCCTGGGTGAACCGGAAGATATTGTCGATGAACAGGAGGATGTCCTGATTCATCTCGTCGCGGAAATACTCGGCCACAGACAGGGCCGTCAGGCCGATCCGGAGCCGGGCGCCGGGCGGCTCGGTCATCTGGCCGTAGATCATCGCGGCCTTGTCGATAACCTTGCTCTCCTGCATCTCCAGCCAGAGGTCGTTGCCCTCGCGGGTCCGCTCTCCGACCCCGGCGAAAACCGAATACCCGCCGTGTTTCATGGCCACGTTCTGGATGAGCTCCATGATGATGACGGTCTTGCCCACGCCGGCGCCCCCGAACAGTCCGATCTTGCCGCCCTTGAGGAACGGTTGGATCAGGTCGATCACCTTGATCCCGGTTTCGAACATCTCCAGGCTGGTATTTTGATCCTCGAGCGAAGGGGGCTGGCGATGGATCGGGTACCGCTTCTGAGTCGTGATCGGGCCGCGGCGGTCGACCGGCTCGCCGATCACGTTCATGATCCGGCCCAGGACTTCGGTCCCGACCGGAACGGTGATCGGGCCGCCCGTATCGATCGCCTTCATCCCCCGGGCCAGGCCGTCGGTCGGGTGCATGGCGACGCAGCGGACGGTGTCCTCGCCGATATGCTGCTCGACCTCGACGACAATGTCGACCGGAATGGCCGAATCGAATCCTTCGCTGGTGATCCGGATCGCGGTATAGATTTCCGGAAGGGTCATCCCTTTGAAGGCGACGTCGACGACAGGCCCGATGACCTGGACGACGATCCCGCAGCGCGGGGCGGACTCTGAGTTCTTCATCGAATTCTCCACGGAGTCATGACTTGAGGGCCTCGACGGCGGTCATGATTTCCAGCAATTCCTTGGTGATGCCCGCCTGACGGGCTTTGTTGAGGTTGAGGGTCAGGCCTTCGATCAAATCCTCGGCGTTATTGGAAGCGCTGTCCATGGCCATCATCCGGGCGGCTTGTTCGGCGGCCTGGGATTCGGCATAAGCATGGGCGACCTGGGCTTCGACATACCGGGGCCAAAGCGAAGCGACGATCGGACCGGGATGCGGCTCCCAATCCGGAGTCACGAGGACCATCCCGTCGGCTCCCTCGGCGGCGGCCGCCGGAGCGGCCACGGGAAGGATCCGGACGATCGTGATCCTCGGCGACAAAACCGACTTGAATTCATTGTAGGCGGCATAGAAAGCGTCGGTCTCCCGGAATAAGAATCGTTCCATCATTCGGCCGGCCAGAGCCTTGAGATCCGCCGGGGTCAACCGGTCCGAATGCTCGGCCCAGGACCGGCCGACCGGATAATCGAGCCGTTTAAAGAATTGGACGGCCTTTTTCCCCACCAGCTCCAGGCGGATTCTCGTCCCGCTTTCCCGGCTTTTTAAAAATTCGACGGTTTTTGCCAGAAGGTTGGCGTTGAACGCCCCGCACAGGCCCTTGTCCGATGTCAGGACAAGGACATCGATCGCTTTTTCCTCCCGTACGTCCAGCAACGGATGGACCGCAGGGCCGGCCCATTCGGCCAGCCGCGAAGCCGAGTCCGGAGCGGAATGCCACATCGGCCGGCCCACGGCGATCGTCCGGGATGCTTTCTTGTACTTGGCCGTGGCCACCGTCTTCATCGCCTTGGTGACCTGCTGGGTGTTGCGGACGCTGCGGATGCGCCGGCGCAGGTCGATCAGGTTGGCCATCAGGCGGTCTCCCCGGTTTTCTCGAGGGCCGGCCCGGCCGTTTTTTCTTCGGAGAAACGCCGGCCGAATTCCTCGAGGGCCGAAGCGATTTCCTGGTCGAGGTTTTTATCGATGGCTTTCTTGGCGGCGATGCCGGCGAGAATGTCCGGGTGTTCGCGCTCGATAAAATCATACATCTTGATTTCGTAGTCGCGTATCCTGGCCAGGGGGATTTCGTCCAGGTAGCCGCGGTTTCCGGCATAGATGATCAGAACCTGTTTTTCCAGCGGCAACGGCGCATACTGTCCCTGCTTGAGAATCTCGGTCAGCCGGGCGCCCCGGTCCAACTGGGCCTGGGAAATGCGGTCAAGTTCCGTTCCGTATTGGGCGAAAGTCAAAAGCTCGCGGTACTGCTGGAGATCGCCGCGAAGCTTGCCGGCCACCTGTTTCATCGCCTTGGTTTGGGCATGGCCGCCGACCCGGGAGACCGAGATGCCGACGTTGATCCCCGGCCGGATGCCCGAGTTGAACAGTTCCGATTCGAGGTAGATCTGGCCGTCGGTGATGGAGATGACGTTGGTCGGGATATACCCGGAGACATCCCCGGCCTGGGTCTCGATGATCGGCAGAGCGGTCAGAGTCCCGCCGCCGAGCTCATCATTCATTTTGGCCGCGCGTTCCAGGAGCCGCGAATGGAGGTAGAAAACGTCGCCCGGGAAGGCTTCCCGGCCCGGCGGACGGCGCAGGAGAAGGGAGATTTCGCGGTAGGCGGCGGCGTGCTTGCTGAGGTCGTCATAAATGCAGAGGGCATGCCGGCCGTTGTCGCGGAACCATTCCCCCATGGCGCAGCCGCTATACGGCGCCAGGTATTGGAGCGGCGAAGGATCGGAGGCCGCCGCAACCACGACGATCGAAAAGGCCATGGCGTCATTGTCCTCGAGCGTCTTCACCAGATGGGCGACGGTCGAGTTTTTCTGGCCGATGGCCACATAGATGCAAATGACGCCCGAGTCCTTCTGGTTGAGGATCGTGTCCAGAACGATGGCGGATTTTCCCGTCTGGCGGTCGCCGATGATCAGCTCGCGCTGGCCGCGGCCGATCGGGATCATCGTATCGATCGCCTTGATCCCGGTCTGGAGAGGCTCGCGAACGGGAAGCCGGTCCACCACCCCCGGGGCGATTCGTTCGACCGGAAGGTAGACATCGGTCTGGATCGGACCTTTCCCGTCGATCGGCCGGCCGAGGGGATCGACAACCCGGCCGACCAGGGCCGGGCCGACGGGCACGGAGATGATGCGGTGCGTCCGCTTGACCAGGTCCCCTTCCTTGATCATGTGGCTTTCGGAAAGAAGGACGACGCCGACGCTGTCCTCCTCGAGGTTGAGGGCCAGGCCCATGACTTCGTGGGGAAACTCAAGGAGCTCGTTGGACATGACCCGGTCCAAGCCATGGACCCGGGCGATTCCGTCGCCGACGGAAATCACCGAGCCGACTTCCCGGACATCGACCGTCTCTTCAAAACCCTCGATCTGCCGCTGGATGATTTTGCTGATTTCGTCCGCTTTAATGGCCATGAGGCACCCTTTCTCCGATGATCTCTTTCAACCGCTCGATCTCCCCCTTCACCGAAGCGTCATAAACCCTGTTGCCCTTGCGAATGAACAGGCCCCCGACAAGAGCCGGGTCGATCGCGTAGGCGCAGGAGACCGGCCCTTTTTCCAACCGGGAAAGCTCCGCTTCCAGGAGGCTCTTTTGTCCGTCGGACAGGGGAACCACCGAACGGACTTCGAACGTCCTGATTCCATGGAGCTCCTTCCAGCGGGACGGAAGCGCCCGCACGATTTCAGGCAGCAAGGCGAGCCTCTGATGCCTGATCAACATCCGAAGGAACCGCCGGGTTTTTTCCCGGCATTTCTCCCGATCCAGGATCTCCTCCATGATCACGGCTTTTTTTGTCGACGAGACGAACGGCCGGACGAGGAGAATCCGAAGGCGTTCGTGGCCCTGAAGAATCCCGAGAAATTCTTCCACTTCGCGGAGGACAGCCCGGAATTCCGCCTCCTCCGGAAGGGCGTTGGCCAGCCCGACCGTGTAGCGTTTAGCCAGCAGCTCGTTCTTCATGGATCGATTTCAACCGTTCAATGGACCGGTCGATCAAGGCCGACTGGTCGTCCGGGCTCAACCGCTTTTTTATCTGCTCTTCGGCCAGGCCGGCGGCCAGCTCGGCCGTATATTCCTTGAGCTCTCTGACCCCGGCCTGAAGCCGGACGGCCACTTCCTGGGCGGCCAGCGTCCTGATCCGCTCGGCTTCCCTGGCCGAAAGAGCCCGAATCCGCTCTGTCTCGGCCCGGCCGTCGGCGGCAGCCTGCTCTCTCATCCTGGCCGCTTCGTTTTCCAGGGCGGTGGCCCGGGCCTGGGCTTCGGCCAGCTTGGCTTCGGCTTTTTCCCGGTCCTCCCGGGCATCCTCGAGGACGATTCTGACGACATCGGTCTTTTTCGTCAGCATCTCGCCGAGGGGTTTTCGAAGGACGAAAAACAGGGCGCCGAACAGGACGGCAAAATTGATGACCTTCCAGATGAAACCGGAGCCGCCCGATGGGTGCCCGGCCCCCGCGTGTTCCTCGGCGGCGGATAAAGCCGCCGGCCCGATCAGAGCGAAAACAAGAAGCGAAACGGCGAGGAGACGGGCTTTTCTCATAACCGTTTCATCAGCTTTTCTTCGATTTTTACGGCCAGCGGGCCGGCTTCGGCCCGAAGCTCTTCCTTCAGGCGGGCCACCTCGGCTTCAAAAGCCGCCCGGGCATTGTCGATCTCCGATTTGGCCGCCGCTCCGGCTTCCGCCACCAGCTTGGATTTCTCCTTGAGGGCTTCCATCTCAATCTGGGCCCGGATATCCTCGGCCTCCTGACGGGCGGCGCGAAGCCCCGCCTCAACCTCATGCAGCCGCCGGGCGGTCTCATCCAGGGCCGATTGGGCCCGGCCCAGATCGCTGCGGAGCTTCTCTTCTCGCTCATCCATCACTTTTCTCAAGGGGCGGAAAAAGACCTTGGTCAGGACCAGGACTAAAACCCAGACCAGGACGAAAGTCACGATGACGGTCGCGTCGATATCAAGCATGAGATTTCGATCCGCGAATTTTTTAGAATCCAGAGTTTAGCACACCGTTCCGCTAAAAACCAGACAAAGAAACCCCCGCCCGCGCTCAGCCGCCGAAACCGATTTTTTTCATTTCGCCGACGAGAAAAAGGCTGCCGGTGACAAAAACCGTCCCGTCCCGTCCGGCCGCCCGGCGGGCTTGAGTCAAAGCTTCGGCCGGATCGGAGAGGACGGAAATCCGGGTGGAAAATTGCCGCGCCGCCTTCTGAATCTCGTCGGGCGAAGCCGCCCGGGGGTAGGGAATCGTTGTCAGGAAGATGCGGGCCGCCCGGGGAAAAAGCAAACGGGCCACCCGTGCCAGGGCCTTGTCCTTCATCATCGCCAGAACGAGGACCGGAGGTTTCCGGCAGGTCTCATCGATAAAAGCGGCCAGGGCCGAGGCCCCGTTTTCGTTATGGGCCCCGTCCAGATAAACGCTCGGACGGCGGCCGACGAGTTCGAGACGGCCTTCCCAGCAGACCTCTCGAATTCCCTCCTCGATGGCCGGCCGATCGAGCGAAATTCCCAAGCGTTTAAGAACGGAAGCGGCGGCGGCGGCGACGGCCGCATTCCGGATTTGATGAGCTCCGGCAAGGCCGGGGGAGAGGCGGAAGATTTCTCCGCCGAGCCGATAGACGGCCCTCGGTCGGGCGCCGCCCGAGCCCGTTTCGAGCAACGTTTCCTTGCCGAAAACCTCGATCAAGGGCGCTTTTACCGCGCGGGCCCGGTCGCGGATTACGTTTCGGGCCGGGCCTCCGGAAACGCCGCTGACGACGGGAACTCCGGGCTTGATGATCCCGGCCTTCTCAAAAGCGATATCGCCCAGGGTCTTCCCGAGGTAGGACTGGTGGTCGAGGGCGATATTCGTGACGACGGAAACGAGGGGCGTAACGACATTGGTGGCGTCGAATCGGCCGCCCATCCCGACTTCGAGCACCGCGATATCCACATGCTTCTCTCGAAAATACAGCCAAGCCGCGGCCGTCAGAACCTCGAAAAAAGTCGGCGAGACGTCGAGCTCCCCGGCGGCGAGAAGCTCTTCGATTTTATTTTTGACGGCGGCGAGGATTCGGCGAAAATCCCGGTCCGGGATCATCCGCCCGCCGACACGAATCCGCTCCTCGACCCGGACGAGATGCGGCGAGGTGTAGAGACCGGCCTTGAGGCCGCTTCGGACGAAGATTTCCGACAGCATCGCCGAAACCGATCCCTTTCCGTTTGTCCCGGCCACATGGACCGAGGGAAAGGCACGGTGCGGGTCTCCCAGGGAACTCAACAGGACCCGCATGGACTCGAGGCCCAGCTTGATGCCGAACCGTTGGAGGTCACGGAGGTAGAGCCGGGCGGAGGATGCGGAAAGAATCCCCGCCGGAGACGCGGCGGGCCGGAGCCTTGTCACGCGGGCTTGTTGAGAAAAAGCCGGAGCGCCCGGACCAGGTAAGGCTTGAGATTTTTTCTGGGAACGACGTCGTCGAGCATCCCATGGCTCAGGAGAAATTCCGAGCGCTGGAAGCCCTTGGGAAGCTTTTCCTTGATGGTTTGTTCGATGACCCGGGGGCCGGCGAATCCGATCAAGGCGTTGGGCTCGGCGATGTTCAGATCCCCGAGCATGGCGAAGCTGGCCGTGACCCCTCCGGTCGTGGGATCGGCCATGACGGAAATGAACGGCAAACCGGCTTTTTCCAAACGGCCCAGGGCGGCCGAAGTTTTCGCCATCTGCATCAGGCTGAGGGCGCCTTCCTGCATCCGGGCGCCGCCGGAACAGGAAACGATCAGATAAGGGATCTTCTCGGCGATGGCCCGTTCGACGGCCCGGGCGATTTTTTCTCCGACGACCGAGCCCATGCTCCCGCCCATAAAAGCGAAATCGAGAGCCGAGATCGCCACCCGGATCCCGCCCATCGTCCCTGTCCCGTTGACCACGGCCTCGGGAAGGTGGGTCTTCTTTTGATTATCGGCCAGACGTTTGGCGTAGGGCTGGCTGTCGACAAATTGAAGAGGATCCAAAGGCTTGATCTCATGATCGTGGATGTCGAATTGGGCCTCGTCGAAGAGGAGGGCGAGCCATTCCGAAGCCGAAAGACGGAAATGGAAGGCACAGGCCGGGCAAACGGAATGATTATCCAGAATATCCTCCTTGTAGAGGATCCGCTGGCAATTGTTGCATCGTGTCCACAAACTGCTCATGATGGTTCAAGAGTCTAACAGCATGGCCGAACGGCTGTCAACCTTGGGCTGAAGCCTGAGACGCGCTCTTTACGAGCCGGTCGGAGAGAAAGCGGACGACCTCGGCGGCCGTCGGAAGGTCCACCCCGAAGTCGGACTTTTCCTTGAGCAGGTCCAGGGCGGTCTGGAGAAGGTGGTCGTTGTTGAAGGGTTTCTCGAAGTAAGCCGCCGCCCCGAAGGATGTCAGGGCTTCATGCTTGTATTGCGGGCCGCGGTAGAGGCCGGTGACGATGATCACCGATGTCCGGCCCTTGGACTCCTGGGAAATGCGCTTGGTCAGATCGAAGCCGTGAAGCTTGGGAAGGATGGCCTCGAGGATGACCAGGTCGGGATTCTCGATTTTAAAAGATTCATAGGCGGTCGTCCCGTCGGCAGCCAGGAGGATGCGGTACCGGTAGGGAGCGAAAAGCTGGGCCAGCGCGTCCCGGTTTTTCGTGTCGTAGTCGACCAGAAGGATCTTTTTTTCGGCCATGGGAGGGCTCGATAGCCCCCATTATGGCCGAATCGGCCTGAAAATTCAATTCTTTCGCAAAATGTGCTATATTGGCCCGGAAATCGATGAAACCAACCGTCGCCCTCTCCATCGTCGTCCCCGTTTTCAACGAGGAAAAGAACCTTCACCGGCTCTACGAAGAGATCACCGCCGCCTGTGGAAAGCTCGACCGGACCTATGAGATCATCCTGGTCGACGACGGCAGCCGGGACGGATCTCTGGCCGTCCTGAGAGAGATCCAGGCCTCCGATTCCCATGTCCGGATATTCCGCCTGCGTAAAAACTTCGGCCAGACGGCCGCCCTGTCGGCCGGATTCGACAACGCCCGGGGAGAGATCATCGTCACCCTGGATTCCGACTTGGAGAACGACCCTAACGATATCGGACTGCTCGTGGGCAAAATCGAAGAGGGCTATGATCTGGTCAGCGGATGGCGCAAGGACCGCTGGAAAAAGCACTTTTTCAGCCGCCGCCTGCCCTCCCTGACGGCCAACTGGCTGATTTCCAACATCACCAAGGTCCGCCTCCGCGATTACGGCTGCACCCTGAAGGCTTTTCGCCGCGAGGTGGTCGAGAATATCAAGCTCTACGGCGAAATGCACCGCTTCATCCCGGCCATCGCCGCCACCATCGGGGTCCATATCGCCGAAGTGCCGGTCAATTTCAGGCCCCGCATCCACGGCAAGTCGAAATACGGCCTTTCCCGTTCGATCCGGGTCTTTCTCGACCTCCTGACGGTGAAATTTCTTCTCAGCTACTCGACCCGCCCCCTCCAGATTTTTGGTTTGATGGGGCTGATCTCCGGGGCGGCCGGCGTGATCATCGGCCTGGTCCTCTCCTACCAGCGGCTCTTCATGCAAGTCGGCATCGGCAACCGCCCGCTCCTCCTTCTGGCCATCCTCTTGATGGTCGTCGGATTCCAATTCGTGACCATGGGCCTTCTGGGGGAAATCATGGTCCGGGCCTATCACGAATCGTCGGACAAGCCCATTTATGTCGTCCGAGAGGTCATCGAATCCGAATCACCCGAGACCGAGTGAGCCCGTCGCGATGAAGATCCTGATGCTCGCGCCGGAACCCTTCTTTCAGCCCCGGGGTACGCCGATCAGCGTTTTCTTCCGGCTGAAGGCCCTTACCGACATGGGCCATTCGGTCGACCTGGTCACCTACCCGCTCGGCCAGGACATCCCCTGTCCCGGCTTGACCATCACCCGTGTTCCCAATTTCCTCGGGTTCCGGAAAATCAAGATCGGCCCCTCGCCGGCCAAGCTCCCGCTGGACGCCCTGATGGTCGGCTGGGCCTTCGCCAAGCTGGCCCGGCGCCGTTATGACCTCATCTTCTCTCACGAAGAGGCGGGCTTTTTCGGCCTCGTCCTGGCCCGGCTTTTTTTCACGCCCCACCTCTACGACATGCATTCCAGCCTCCCCCAGCAACTGGAGAATTTTAATTTCTCTCATAATTCGGCCCTCAAAGCCGTCTTCACCGCCCTCGAAAATTTCGTTCTGAGGGGTTCCCGGTCGGTCATCGTCATCTGCCGCGACCTTTTCGATTATGTTAAAGGCCTGGGATACGGCGACAAAGCCGTTTTCCTGGAAAATATTCTCGATTTCAACGACTTCGACGCTCATCCGCCCAGCCCCGAAGAAATCGCCGGGCTCCGGCGCAAAATCACCCCCCGGGGGGAAAAAATCGTCCTCTATTCCGGAAATTTCGAGCCCTATCAGGGGGTCCCGCTTCTGGTCGAAGCTTTCGGCAAAATGAAAGAGAGAGCGATTCTTCTTATCGTCGGCGGCTCTGCGGCCGATCACGCCTCCGTGAAAAAACGGGCGGCCGAACTCGGATTTGCCGACCGGTTCGTCCTGGTGGAAAAAGTCCCGCCCCAGCGGGTGCCGCTCTACATCAAATGCAGCGACGTTCTCGTTTCGCCCCGGGCTTCGGGGACCAACACCCCCCTGAAAATCTATGCCTATCTGAAGGCGGGCAAACCGGTGGTGGCCACGAATCTCTGGACCAACACCCAGGTCCTGACCGAAGACATCGCCGTCCTGTCTCCTCCCGAGCCGGAGAAATTCGGAGCCGCTCTGGATTTCGCCGTTTCATCAGAAGAAGCCAAGCGGCGGGCCCGGGCTGGAGCGGAGCTGGCTGCCCGGGAATATACCTACACCCATTACCGGGAAAAAATCACTGAAGCCATAACCAAGGCGGCCGCGGGATGAACGTATTCGTTACCGGGGCGGCGGGGTTCGTCGGGAGAAAGCTCGTCGAAACGCTGGCTGCGTCGGGATGGAAGGTTGAGGCTTTCGACCTCCGCAAACCGGAAAGCGGGGCCGCGGGGGTCGAATTTATCGCCGGCGATATCCGCGACGAGGCGGCCGTGGCCGAAGCGATGAAAGGCGCGGAAATCGTCTTTCACTTGGCCGCCGCGCTCGGCGCGTCGCGGCTCGGCCTGGAGGGTTTTCGGGCGGTCAACGTCGGTGGGACGAAGGCCGTCCTGGCGGCCGCCCGTAAAAACGGCGTCCGCCGGGTCGTTCATTTCAGCTCGGCCGGGGTGCTGGGGCATGTCCGTTCGGGCGAGGTCGCCGATGAAGGCTACGCCCTCAACCCGCGTGATAACTACGATCTGACCAAGCTCGAGGGCGAACGGGCGGCCCTGGAAGCCGGAGCCGCCGGACAGGACGTCGTCGTTATCCGCCCGGGCTGGGTTTATGGGCCGGGAGACCGGCGGACCTTCAAGCTCGTCCGGGCGATCGCCAAGGGGAAGTACATCCAAGCCGGAAGAGGCCGGACACTTCAAACCCCCGTTTTTGTCGACGACCTGGCCGTCGGAGCCGTTTTGGCCGCCGAAAACGGGAAAAAGAGCGAAATCTACAATCTGGCCGGGGACGAAGTTTTGACGGTTCGGCAAATTGCCGAAACGATCGCCTCAGCCGCGGGGAGAAACCTGCCCCGATTTCATCTGCCGATGGGCCCGACACGGGTGGCCGCAGCTGTTTTCGGCAAGGTGTTCGGCCTCATCGGCCGGGAAGCGCCCCTCAACCCGTCCCGGCTGGCCTTTTTCATCCATCCCAAGCCGCTGAGAATTGAAAAAGCAAAAGCGGAGCTGGGATTCGCGCCAAGCCTGAATTTCGCCGAGGGAATGGACCGGGCCGTCGCCTGGTACCGGAAAAACCGCTGGCTGTAAATGGCGCCAACCTGAACGCCGTCGACCCCGGTTTCCAAAGGAATAATTTCGAGATGACGGCCAAGGGCCGGGCTTTTTTACGTCGATTCTTGCGAAATCCGGATTTCAGACGAACGTCGGCTCGAATTTTCCGAGGGGGTCGGCCTTGCGGGCTTTGACCAGGGCGTCGATGTCGATGTTCTTTTCGGTGAAATAGTCCCGGATCACATCCCGAACGACCCCGCTCTGCTTCCTCTGGACGTAGTCGATCGTGGCCGGCTCGTTTTGCTCGACCGGCTTGCCGAGGAGGTTCCGCTTCCAGTGAATCATCCACCCGGAGAAACACATCGGCTGGGACCGTTTGGACATTCCCTTGGTCACCAGGCCCGAAAGCTTCTTGCTCTCGTCCCGGCTCAAGTAATCGATGTCGAAGCCGAGCTCGGTGAGCTTGGCCCGCCGCTCGTCGCGACTGCCGTACTCGTAGGTCGGAGTCAGGAACCGGACGGCGTAGTCCTTGGCCAGGGATTTGGAGCCGTTGACAATCCGGGGGTAGTTTTCGGCCGTCCCCGTGAGATTGGTCTCCGACGGGATCTGCTCCCGGTTGGACCCGTCGGCATAGCCGACCAGGTTGTTTTCCAGGGCGAAAATCAAGGCCCCGATGTTCATGCTCAGACGGCAGCCGACACACCAGCGGATTTCGGTGTTGTATTTGTCGCGGTCCTTGAAAAAGCTGCTGACCGAGATTTTTTTATGGACCTTCTTGAGGTCGACGATCCGGTGGGTGACTCGGTCCGCCCCGAAGGTCTCCTTCAGGCGCTCGACGTTGGGAAGATTATTCTTCACCCCGAATTCCAGGTACCCCTTGTCGAAGGTCACCAGATGAACCTTGTCGAATCGATGCTCCTTCAAGAGGAGGACGGAGGAGAGGAGGGAATCGATCCCTCCGGAAAACATCACCGCCACTTCGTTTTTAATCAAGCTCATGGTCATCACCTCGCGATCATACGGTCGATATCATACACGGCGGAAAAATCTTTGCCAACTTGATTCGGGTTCGCCGAGCAGGTGGAGAACCTCCGGCAACCGCGAAACGGAGACTTCGCTCCGGGAGCGAAACCGCCCGGCTTAAACGGCCGGAGGAACCGGGCAGCTTTTGGCCGGCCGAGTCAGGGCTTTTTTTACGCAGCACCCGCCCTGATGAAAAAACAACCAGATCAGAACACCGGCCGCCAGGGCCAAGAAACCCAGAATGCTCAGAACCACGATCAGGAGCGTCGACATCGCCTTTCCTCCTATTCTCTACTATTTTAGTCGGAACTCTCGGAACAGTAGTTTATTACCATGCCGGCCGAGCCTTGTCAATACTTTTTCGTTTCTTGTCAACGCAAAGTGAAAATGTCCGGTTCTCTGCAAAGT
>CAYPKX010000008.1:0-44072 GCA_964411395.1 uncultured Eubacteriales bacterium
GAGGGGGCAAGCTTGAATGGTCACAACCCGTTTACACAGATTTCGTTACACTTCCTGCCATTGTCGCCCCGGCAGGGAAACTCCGTGACCTCATGATCGGGGAAATGGATATTTAATAGTTTTCGGAGTCCGTAATCTTTCGAAACGAGCAGGATCAGTCTCTTTTCGGCCGGTTGATCCATTCCGCCCCCCTCATCGATAGCTGCCGCTTATCCTCAATTCCATAACATTCTAGCAAAATGAAAAAATAAATCAATTTTTCTTGACGACCTCTTCACTCCGGATATATCCTCAAACGGAAAGGAAAGAAAATCCATGTCCCGACACGGCGGCTCGAAGATCGCGGTGATGGCGGCCGTTATCGGCAACCTGGCCATCGCCGTCACCAAGTTCGCTGCCGCGGCCTTCACCGGCTCTTCGGCGATGATCTCCGAGGGCATCCACTCGCTCGTCGATACCGGAAACGGTCTCCTTCTTCTCCGGGGCCTCAAGCGGGCCGCCGCTCCGCCGGGCCGCCGTCACCCCTTCGGCCACGGCAAGGATCTCTATTTCTACAGCCTCGTCGTGGCCGTTTCCATCTTCGGAATCGGCGGAGGCATGTCGCTTTACGAAGGGATCGCCCACATCCGTCATGTCGCCCCGGAGGCCGCCTTCGCCGATCCGACAATGAATTACGTCGTCCTGGCGATCGCCTTCGTCATCGAGGCCGCCTCCTTCTCAGTCGCTTACCGCCAGTTCCGCATGGCTAAAGGCCGCAAGAGCTCCTGGCGATTCATCAAGGATTGCAAGGATCCCAGCTTGTTCACCATCGTCCTGGAGGATACGGCCGCCCTGATCGGACTCGTCCTGGCCTTCCTCGGGATATTTCTCGGCCACCTGTTCGGGAATCCCTGCCTTGACGGGGCCGCCTCCATCGCCATCGGCATTCTCCTTATGGCCGTGGCCTTCGTCCTGGCCTCGGAAACCAAAGGATTGCTGATCGGCGAGGGAGCCGATGAGGAAGTGCTGGCCGAGCTCCGGGGGATCGTCGAGGGCGACGAGGACGTGGAGCGGGCGGGTGATATTCTGACGATGTATATCGGTCCGGACAACCTCCTGGTGAACCTCGGAGTGCAATTCAAACGGGGAACCCGCGACGAGGATATCCACAGGTCCATCCGCCGCATCGAATCCGCCGTCTCGCAAGCCCACCCTGAGTGCCGACGGGTATACATCGAAGCCGAGTCGATCCCGCCTCCGGATGATCGGCTTGTATCTTCGGGCCATTCCCCCTAAAATACGGGGGATGTCCAACGCCAAGAAACCGACCGAAACAACCGTTCTCCTCTGGGGCGCGGCCTGGGGCTTGGCCGAGTCCACCCTCGGAGCAGTGCTTCATTTCGTCCCGGTCCCCGGCTTGGCCGGGATGGTGATGGTCCCCCTGGGCGCGTATTTTATGACGCGGGCTTTCCGGGACACGGGCCGGCCGGCCGCGGTTATTTGCGTATCCGCCATAGCCGCCTTCCTCAAGCTGTCCGGATTCCTTCTCCCCGGCGCTCCGGGGCTGATCCTGAAGCCGGCGGCGGCCATTCTTCTGGAAGGCCTCGTCGCCGCGGCGTTGCTCGCGATCCTGCCCTCGCCTGTCCGCCGGAACGCATGAACCCGACCCCCCCGCCGCTCGAGGGCGCCAGGATGTTCAGGGCGGGCTGCCCGGCCCACAACTGCGGCGGCCGCTGCCTGCTCCGGATCTGGGTCCGAAACAATACGATCATCCGCATCGACACCGACGACCGGCCGTCAGATTCCCCGGACCGCCCCCAGCTTCGAGCCTGCCTTCGAGGCCGGGCTTACCGCTGGCGCCAGCATCACAAGGACCGCCTTCTCCATCCTCTCAAGCGGACCGGGCCGCGCGGCGATGGATCATTCACCCGCGTGTCCTGGGACGAAGCGCTGGATCTTTTTGCTTCCGAGCTTCGCCGCATTCGGGAAAAGTACGGCAACACGTCCCTGCTCATTCCCTACGGCACGGGCAGCTACAATCAAACCAATGGCCGCTGGACGGCCGAGCGCCTTCTTCATCTCTTCGGCGGTTGCGTCGACTACTACAACAGCTATTCCTGGGCCTGCATTTCCGCCGCCACGCCGACCGTCTATGGGACGAACATCACCGGAAACGACCGCCGCGACTGGCTCAACTCCAAGCTCATCCTGATGTGGAGCTGGAATCCGGCCGAGATGCGGGACGGGACCAACTCGGAGTACTACATCAAGAAAGCCCGGGAGCGGGGAACCCGGGTCGTCTGCCTCGACCCACGGATGACCTTGAGCGCGGTCGCCCTGGCTGATGAATGGATCCCGATCCGGCCCGGCACCGACGCGGCGATGATGACGGCCATGGCTTACGTCATGATCGACGAGGGCCTCATCGACCGGGACTTTATCCGAACCCACTGTCTCGGTTTCGACGAAACGCAGATGCCGCCCGGATGCGAGGGCGAGGAAAGCTATAAGGACTATGTCCTTGGAACGCGCGACGGAATCCCAAAAACCCCGGATTGGGCCGAGAGGATCACCGCCGTTCCGCGAGCGACGATCGCCCGGATCGCCCGGGAATACGCCACCCTTAAACCGGCCGTCCTCTACCAGGGCTACGGCATGCAGCGGCGGGCCTACGGCGAACAGCCGGTCCGGGCCGGATGCGTGCTGGCGGCCATCACCGGGAACGTTGGGATCCCGGGCGGATGGGCCGGGGGCATCGCTCTCGAGGCGCCCCACGGCGGGCCGCTCTGGACGATCTTTCCCACCGGACGAAATCCGGCCCGGGCCAAAATCCCGTCGTTTCTCTGGAGCGAGGCCGTCCTCCGGGGAAAGGACATGACCTGGGAGGACGGCGTCCGGGGAGTCGAATCGCTCGGGACCGACATCAAGCTGATCTGGTCTGTCGCCAGCAACATCCTCATCAACCAGCACGCCAACGTCAACCGCTCCGCCCGGATTCTGAGGGATGAACGGCTGGTCGAATTCCTCGTCGTGCAGGATAATTTCCTCACGCCGACCGCGCGGTTTGCCGACCTGGTCCTGCCGGCCTGCACCCAGCTCGAAACCTGGGGCTTGCAGGACGGCTGGAAATACGGCGACGAAATCATCCTCGCGCCAAAGATCCTTGATCCGCCCGGCGAGGCCAAGAGCGACTACTGGATCGCCTCCGAGCTGGCCCGGCGGCTGGGACTCTTTGAGGAGTACACCGAAGGACGGACGGAAAAGGATTGGGTCGATTGGGGGCTGGCCCGCTACCGGGAAAAACGATATCCGGAAATCCCCTCGCTGGAGACACTGGAAAGCGAAAACGCCGGGAGATACGCCCCTCCGGTCGGTCCGCCGGCCATCGCTTTCGCCAAATTCAGAGACGACCCGGAGCGGAATCCCCTCCCGACGCCTTCGGGTCGCATCGAGATCTTTTCCAAACAACTCCACTGTCTCGACCGGCCGGACGAGATTCCGGCCGTTCCCAAATATATCCGGGAATGGGAAAGCCCGTTCGGCCCCGAAGCGGAAGTGTTCCCGCTTCAAGCCGTCAGCCACCACACCCTGGCCCGGGTGCATTCCACCCACGACAACAATCCGGCCCTGGCCGAAGGATTTCCTCAAAGAGCTTTCATAAACCCGCTCGATGCCGGGCCGCGGCGGATTCGGGACGGCGACCGGGTCGAACTCTGGAACGAGCGCGGGAAGATCTCCCTTCTCTGCCGGGTCACCGAACGGATCATGCCCGGAGTCGTCGCCGTGCCTCAGGGCGCCTGGTGGAATCCCGATGAAAACGGCGTCGATCAGGGCGGAAACATCAACGTCCTGACCTCGGAGCGCTGGACGCCGTTCGCCTTCGGGAACGCCCAGCACACCGTCATGGTCCAGGCCGCCCGGGCGAAAAAAGCGAAGAGGCCCTGACCGTGTCCGAAAGTCCATACGCCTTCTTTTTCGACTCCTCGGCTTGCTCGGGGTGCAAAACCTGCCAAATGGCCTGCAAGGATAAAAACAACCTGCCCGCCGGGATGTTCTGGCGCCGGGTCTATGAAATCTCCGGCGGCAGCTGGCGAAAGGAAGGAGAGGCCTGGATTCCGGACCTCGCCGCCTACAACCTGTCGATCTCCTGCCAGCATTGCCAGGACGCCCCCTGCCTCAAGGGCTGCCCCTCGGGCGCTCTGTCCAAGCGGGCCGACGGCATTGTGATCCTCGACCAATCCAAATGCCTGGGCTGCAGATACTGCGAATGGACCTGCCCGTACGGCGCTCCCCAGTTCGACGCCGCAACCGGCGTCGTCTCCAAGTGCGATTTCTGTCTCGATCTCCTGGACAAGGGCGAAACGCCGGCCTGCGTGGCGGCATGTCCGATGCGGGCCCTCGAGTTCGGAAACCTCGACGAGCTGAGATCACGGCTCGGCGGAGTCGCCGCGGTCCATCCCCTTCCGCCGGGGGACCAGACTCGGCCGGCTCTCCTCATCAAACCCCATCCGTCCGCTTCCCGGGCCGGAGCGCCGGCCGCGGCCACGGCCAACCGGGAGGAGGTCTCCCGATGAATTTCCGGGAATGGCCGCTCGTCATCTTCACCCTGCTTTTTCAAGCGGCGGCCGGAACGGCGATTTTCTTCTGCTTTGCGGCCGAAAAGAATGACCGGCTGGGGGCGGCCCTCATTATCTTTATCGCGGCCGTGCTTTCGGCCCTCCTGTCGTTATTCCACCTCGGCCGTCCGTTCCGGGCGCCGAGATCGATCGTCAATCTCAGGCGGTCCTGGCTGAGCCGGGAGATTCTCTTTCTGCTGGCTTTCGGCGCGGCGGCGACGGCGGAAGTCATCGACACGATTTTCGGCTTCGGCGCGGAGGATTTCCTTCGTCCGGCCACCGCCCTGTTCGGAGCGGCCTGCATTCTCATGATGTCGAAGATCTATATGCTTCCGGCCGTCCCGGACTGGAATTCCTGGCGGACGCCGGGGGCCTTTTTCTCCTCGGCTTTCGTTCTCGGGGGTTTGATCGGGAGCCTATACGCCGGAGGCCTGAAAATCCCTCTTCTGGCCGTGCTTTTCGCCGCGTTTTTCTTCAATCTCATTTTTGCCCCGCGCTTCGGCCTGGCCGGCTGCCGGGCCACGCCGCTGGGGTTCCGCCCCAATACGTCCTGGCCGGCGATCTCCGCCGTTCGCCTCGCGTGCCTGGCCGCAGCGATTCTTTTTTGGCTGACGGCCCTGACCCTCCCCGAAGCGGCCGCCTGGCTCGAATGGGCCGCGTTTTCCTCAGCCGTCATCTCAGAGATGATCGGCCGGCTCCAGTTTTACGACATTCCCCTGGGCTTGTCTCCCCGGAAGTCCTGACCTCGGCGGGGAAAGCGACGCGCTCAACCGTCTCCTTGGATTCTGTAAGTGAAAAACCGAATATCCGGAAGGGGGCTTCGTCCGGGCGGCCGCCGGCGACATGAAGAATGGGTTCGGCCCCAAGCCACATGATGACGCAGCCGTACGTGCTCCCGTTGTTGATGCCCGAGTCGCGGTCGGAGTAAAGGACCTTGAGCGCGGCCAGGTCAAGAACCACCGCGTTATCGGAGAGCGTCTTCCGGAGATGAGCGAATCGCCCGCACCGTGTGCCGTACTCGGCCAAGCCGACTCCCTGTGTCTTGAGACTTTCGGCGAAACGCGGCGCCAAGTCATCGTTGACCACGGGGTGGTTGGTGTGGAAGGTGAACTCGGCTCCCTCGAAAGGCACAAACGCGGCCGTCCGGCCGGGCGAGCGCTCGAGGCAGACGGCTTTCCCGGGACCGCCGAGCATGTAATTTTGGGGCGCGGCCGCAGGAATGTCCCGGAGAAATTTCTCGGCGCCCTCAATCGAGGTCTGCCGCAGAAGCCCCCGGATGACGAACGCGACCGGCAGCCCCTTGGCTGAGGAAGCGAGCTGCGTGACGGCGTTGACGCAAACACCGATCGACCGATTGTTAAGCCCCGTCAGGGCCACCACTCCCGGGATGGTCAGGACCAGGGCTTCGGGAGCCGTCCCGTCGCCCCGGAGCCGGAGGACGGTTTGAAAGCCGTGGTACAAACCCGGAACGTCCATCGTCTGGGAAGTGAAGGCGGGAGTATTTCCCCGCGGGCCGGCGGCGATGGAGGTGCACTTTTGCAGGGTGGCTTCCCGGCCCATGACCCACATCTCGTCAATCAGCTGATAAGCGAACATGGTCTCGAAATCCAATCCCGCGCCGGCGGCGATGCCCCGGACTTCATCCAGGAGGCCGGGAGTCCAGCGCTCGATGGCGGGCTTGAAATCGGTGAAGGCGAGAAACTTCCGGATAAAATCCTCGGCCGGCATATCGTACGTTCGAGCCAGGTCCGCTTTCCAGCGTTCGACGAGCTCGGCAATCTCCGCGCTCAAGGCTTTCCCGTGGGCCAAGCCCATTTCATAAGGCGTCCCCCGCAGATCGAGGTAACGAAGCTCGCCGACGGCGTCAGAGACCGGATCGCCGACGGCTGGAGCGGCCGAAACGGCCAGAATGCAAGCGAGCGTCGCGAGTCGCATCGTGTTCCTCCTGATGTTCCGACGACTGTAGCGCCGGCCCGAAGCTTTGTCAAATGGGTAAACGCCGGCGGCCTCCCTGACGGTTACAGGATAAGGAGACCGACATGAAAAAATATCGTCAAACAGCTCTTTTCGCCCTGGCCTTGCTCCTTTTCTCCGCCGTTCCCGCCCTCCGGGCTTCGGAAACCGGGGCCGAAGACGTCATCGCCGGAATCCGGACTAAAATCCTGGACCCGAATTTCAATCCCGATGGCTTTCCCAAAGACCTGATCGAGGTCCTCAAGGTCACGCTTAGAATCCTGCCCGAGAAGGATTAGCTGAAAAATAATGCGGGGGACGCGGCCGGGAGACGGACCATCGTCTTCGAACGGGTGACCGGGTATTTCCTCTTTGCCGCGGTCATCGGATTGACGATTTTTTCCCAAGCCGGGAACACCACCCAGGGAAGCCCCATCCCGATAGCCCGAACCATGCTCCATGGGCCGGCGGCCCTGGTCGTTTTCGGCGGTGCGATCGCCATGGCGCTTTTCATGGGCGCCGGGATCGGGGCCAGAGCCCTGACCTTCGGCTTCGGGATGACCGGCCTGCTCGCCCTTCTCCCGGGGTTCATTCAAACATTGGTCGGCTTCGTGCATGCCAAAATCGAGGAAATCGCCGCCGCGGGAGCTTTCATTCTTTCCACATCCCTCTACGCGCTTCTCGGGCTGATCCTTGCCGCCTCGCCTCTCGAAGACCGGGAAATCATGGACGGCCGCCGGGAACGGCCGGGACGACTCAGCCGGATGATCTGGAAGGTATTCCCGTTGGTGATGTTCCTCTTCCTCATTCTGACCTGGCTGCTCGTCATCACTCCATTTAAGAGACAGGGATGAGACGGCCGCGATAAAATTCATGAAGAGGACGGGGAATTAAAGCAACAAGGCCGCCCGCAACGCCCGGAGCCAGTTCCGGGCGATCGCGATTTCCCCGTCCGTATTGGGATGGACGCAATCCGGATCGTAGAGTTCCGGATGGTTCCGCAATATCAGGTGCTGATCGACCAGGATCACGCCGTCCGCCTTGGCTAATTCCATTAAAACCGGATTGATGACTGAATCCACGATGCGATTTTTTTCAACGCTTTCGGGCTGATCGCAGAAATACGGGACCGTAGCCAAAAATATCAGGCACCGTTTTCCGTCCGGCGTCCGGAAATTCCTGAACTGCCGGATGATCATCATCATGTTGCTCCGGAATTCCTCAAGGGTTTGTTTGCCTTCGAGGATCGGGACGGCGTCGTTGGTTCCGAGCTGAAGGAGGATCGCATCCCAGCGGGTTTTTTCCCAATCCGGGAGATTCTGAAAAAAGAAGGACAGGTACGTTTCCGAATTCAGGCCGCCCTGGGCCCACTCGTGAATTTCGAGGTCGAGGCCTTCCTCCGGGGCAAGTTCCTGGAAGTGGGACGGGACAGGCCGCATCAGGCTGTCGCCGGCGCAAACGACGATCAGTGGAGCCCGGGCGGAAATCAGAGCGCCCGCGACCGGGAGGATCAAGAGGAAGGCGACGGCCGCAAACCCGCCGACTCGAAGAACGGATGTCTTTTTCCCATCCATGATGTTGTCCAGGGACGCAAACCAAATGGTATGCCGGGCATGGGAACCGAGTCAACATCGATCCCATCCGGCGAACGGAGAGGGGCTGTCCCTTGGGATTCATTGGAGAGATAAAGACGGGTCACCTCGCAGGTCGTGAGGAAAATCTCCATCTCATCGCTCCCATTTGCTCCCGGGGAGAGCCCGGAAATCGTCCGGCGTGTTGACGTTGGCCGGGATTTCCGGAGGCGTGAGCATGATCTCGCGCGTAATCACCCGACGGAAAAGCGGCAGGATGCTGCGTTCGCCGGCTGAAAGCAGGGCTTCGATTTCGGCGGTGACGGATTTCCGGTAGACGCCCAGGAGGGGCTCTATCAGGCCGCCGTCGGTGACCGCGACGGCGATATCGGCGCCTTCCGAAGCGGCGATGATTTTTCGGGCGACCGGGACGGTCAGTCCAGGAGCGTCGCAGGCCAGAACGAAACAGACCTCGTGGCGGGCGTTTCGAAGGGCCGTAAGAATGCCCCGGAGCGGCCCCTCTCCGGCGACGTCGTCCTCGACCGTCTTCCAGGGGAGCGGAGGCGCGGCCTGTCCCGGAGAAACAGCGATGAGAACTTCGTCGAAAAGCCGCTCCAACGGTCGGACCGTCTCTTCGATGAGCGTGGACCCGCCCAGGGGAAGGAAAGCTTTGTCCCGTCCCATCCGGCGGCTTCGTCCGCCGGCCAGCACGGCCAGGGTCATCTTCGGAATGGCGCCGTCACGGGATTTCATCGAGCCGTATTGTATCCCGAAACGCCTCCGGCCGGGGCGGTTTTCGAGGGGAGGAAAATATTATTTTTCGATTTTGTCGCCGGTGATGTCGAGGCCGAGGCCTTCGTTGACAAGGTGAAGCCGGGCGACTTCATCCGCGTCGTTTTTCGTGAAGGGGACGGTCCGGCGCCCCTCCTCGGGATCATCCAGGAGAAACCGGGCTTCGCGGCCCTCGGCGGCGGTGAGGACATGATGTCTTCTCCAAGAAACGGGCTCACCTCTCATACGAAATCCGGGAATAAAGGGTGGCCGTCGAGGCCCGGAGCGAATCCGGCGCCGGGGAACAGGGAGACAGATGAGCCGGGCCTCGGATTCCGGTATAATCGGAGCATGGCCGTTTCGAAACCGAACCGGAACAGGGGATTCGCCGCCTCTCTCGCCGGCCGTTATCCGGGGCTCCTGGAGAAGATCCAGGCCGTGATCGTCGCGGCCGAACGAAAATTCGCCGGCCCTTCATCCGAAGCCGAAGGAAGCTTCCTCTGGGAACACACCCTCCACGTCGCCGGCCTGGCCTTCAAGCTGGCCGAAACGGAAAAGCGGAACCCCGTTTTAACCGCGGTCGCGGCTCTCTTTCATGATGCCGGAAAGTTCTCCGACGGCCTCTATCACGCCGGTCAAATCGCCGAAGAAGAACGGGCCGCAGTTCTGGCGGAAAAGCTGCTCCCGAAAAGCCGGATGAAAGCCGCCGACCGGACCGCCGTGGTCTCCGCCCTCCGGGATCTTTATCGGCAGGGAAGCCAACCGAATCCCCTGGCCGACCTTGTCCATGACGCCGATTTCCTGTCGAAGTTCGGATACCTGGGCGTCGCCTCGTTTTTCACCAAATCGGCTCTCCGCGGCCGAACCCTTCGCGACGCGGTCATCCGGTCCCTGAGCAAGGAGCTAACCTATGCCGCCGGTCTTCCTCTCAACATGAGGACGCAGGCCGCCCGCGCCCTGGCCGTCCGAAAATCCGCCGATTCCCTTTCCTTTTACCGATCGCTCCTGGAAGAGCTCCGGACTGTTCATGATCTTCCCTTCCGCATCCACACCCGCCGTATTCGCCGGCCCGGAAAGCCGCTGACCGTCCGTCTCGTCCTCCCGCGGTCTTGCGAATCCTGCGGCGGAAGCTGGATCATCGAAACGGAAACCGTCCGCGGATTGAAGTGCGAAACGCTCGAAGCCCGGGCCGTCTGCCGCGATTGTGGAAAGAGCCACGATCTCGCTTTTTGCCTGCCGGAGATTCGAGGCTGAGAGCCGCTCGGCTTGTTTCCGCCGGTATCTCCTTTGCAGACAAAGAACAGGGAGAGAGCCCGGCCTCGACCTGGAAAACACCTGACCGGACGGGCGGAGGAAAGCGAATCGCCCGCGGCCCGGCCGGTTATCTCTCCGCGGCCCGTTTCAAAGCGGCCGGCGCCTCATCGCCGAAGGTTTTTTTCACCAGCCGCTCCCAATCGCCCGTTTGCCGGATCCCGGCGATATGGGCATTGAGCCTCTCCAATAACGTCCCTTCCTCTTTCCGCAGGGCGTAGGCCAGCGATTCGACCGGCCCGATAAACAGGCCGAGCTGGAGCCCGGGATATTTTTTTGCGTCGACCAGAGCCTGTTCGATTCCCCAGACCAAAGCGTCCACTCCACCCGCCCGCAGCGTCGTGAACAAGCTCCCGATCGAAAGCTTTACGATGTTGTCGGGCGGGACCACCGCCGCCAGGGTGTCGATCATGCTGCTGCCCTCGGTCGCCCCAACCTTGGCCTTGCGGAATTCCTCGAGGGTCATGATCGGCGGATGCGGCGCGAAATTCACCGCGACCATCCGGGTCGGGAAGACTTCGTCGGCAAAAGCGACGGATTTTTTCCTCTCCGGACTGGCCGTCAGCTCGCCTGCGGCCAGGTCGGCCCGCCGTTCGAGAAGGGCCGGAACGACATCGGCCCAGCGCGGGAGCTCGATCACCCTGGGCTCGAGGCCGTGAATCCGGCAAAAGCCGCCGATGATTTCGCCGTCGAAGCCGGCAAGCCCGCCGTTTTGATCCACGCTCAGGAAATAATCCTGGACGCTCGAATCCTTTACGGAAACAATCACGAGCTCGCCTCTTGCCTTGAGCTCTTTCCAGGCCGTATCTTCATCGTTTCCGGCGGCTCCGATCGCGGGAAGGCCGGCGGCCCTCAAGACCGCATTCAGGCCGGACAGCTCCTTCGTCATCAGGAATGTCCAACGCTCGCGCATCGCCTTCCCGTCACTCAGCCGCTCCGCAGCGGCTTTTTCGACCTGGCTCGTCGGCGCCGCGTCGGCTCCCTGGAGAAGATTCATTATTGAAGTCAACGATCCCGCAAGACCGGAAAGCGTCTCGGCGCCTCCGCCGGTCGGCGAGCCGCCGGCTCTTCCGGCTCCCGTTCCCGCGCTCTCGAGCGAGGAGGCTTTATCATCGAAGGCGGATAAAGCTTTAACCGCCTCGCCGCCGGCCGGCCCGGCCTTCGGTTGAAGCGCTTTGATTTCCGCCCGCACCGCTCTCACCCGGGCGGCGGCGGACTGGATTTCCGCAGCGCTGTCGTAGAGAGCTTTGGACAGCTCGAAATGACGGACCAGGTCCTCTCTGGAAGCCGTTATTCGGGGATCCATTTTGAGAGTCAACGACCGAGTCAGAACCGTTCCATCGACGATCAGTCGCACGGTGTATGTTCCCGGAGCGGCCCAGATCGAAGCGGGCGTCGGGACAGTATCATAGGGAGTCGCGGCGATCGGCAGGCCCCGGCCGCCGCCTCCGGCCAGCGGCTGGAAGCGCATATCCCAGGCGAAGCGATGAGCACCGGCCTCCGTCCCGAGCTTCTGGGCCGGACGATACCAATGGATCGGGACGGCGGCGGCTTCAAGCGTCGGATAATCCGAAGGGTCGTCGCTGGAATATCGGCGGACCGTCCGATTGTCCTGATCCAGAATTTCCAGGACGACAGGCCCCTTAGCCGGCTCCTTCAGCAGATAGTCGATAATCGCTCCGTCGGGAGGATTCTGCCCGGCCGGCTCGTCGGGGGGAAGCGGCGTGTCGGTGTTCATGTTCCAACGGACACGGATGGCCGTTTGAGGCTCGAAAAGAAAAGGCCCGGCGGCCGCCGCAGCTTCGGCCGTCTGCCGCAGCGGCGTGATGTCGTCGAGGATCCAGAAGCCGCGGCCGTGGGTGGCGACGACCAGGTCGTCGTCTTTAACGATCAGATCGCGCATCGACGTGGCCGGCATGTTCAACCGCAAAGACTGCCAGCGGACGCCGTCGTCAAAGGAAACATGGATTTCCCGCTCGGTTCCGGCGAACAACAAGCCCTTTTTTCGGGGATCCTCCCGGACGGCATTGACCGGAGCGCCGTCGGGCAGGCCGCCGATAATGGCCGTCCAGGTCGTTCCTCCGTCATGGGTTCGATAGATCCTCGGGCGCAGATCATCCATCCGAAGCGTATTGATCGCCGCATAAGCCGTCCGGGCATTGAACCGGCCGGGGTCGATGATCGAGACTTTTTCCCAAGGCTTCAGGCCGGGAGGAGTCACGTCGATCCATGTTTTTCCGCCGTCGGCGGTCGTATGGATGAGGCCGTCGTCGGTCCCGACCCAGATTCTGTCGACATCGACATAAGATGGGGCAACCGTGTAGATGACTCCGCGCTGTGAGGATTTGGCCGAAGGATCGTTGAGGTATTTTCCGACGGTCGCCGGAACGTCCCAGGTTTTTCGAGTCAGGTCCGGGCTGATTTGAGTCCAGCTGTTCCCCCCGTCGGACGTCAGCCAGAGTGTGTTGGAGGCGAAATAGAGTCGCCGCGGGTCGACCGGCGAAAAGACGACCGGCGCAGTCCGAACCGTGCGGAAATCCGCCGTCCGGACCGGTTTCGGGCCGACCGTTTGAGCCTGGCCCGTCCACCGGTCCCAACGGGTCACGCTCCGGCCGCCGTAAACGATGTTCGGATCGCGCGGATCGGGAGCGGCGTAGCCGTATTCATCGACGGCCACCGGGCTCCATTCGCGGAACGTAATCCGCCCATGGTCGCCCCGGCTCAGAATTCCGACCGAACCGCTTTCCTGCTGGCCGCTGTAAACCCGGTAGGGGAATCCGTTATCGGCCGCAACATGGTAAAGCTGGGCGGTCGGCTGGTTGTACCAGGAGCTCCAGGTCTTCCCGCCGTTGACGGTCACAACCGCTCCTTGATCGGAGGCATAAAGAAGGATATCGGGATTGACCGGATTGATCCAGATGTTCTGATAATCGTCGCCGCCCGGGGCGCCGCGGAAAGCGGTATAGGATCGACCGCCGTCTGTCGATTTCCAGGACACGGTCGAAGCAACGAACAGGATATCCGGATTTTGGGGATGGACGGAGATGCGCGGCAGGTCCCCGCCGCCGATCCTGCCGGAGGGGCGGGAATCGGTCGTCGCCCGGCGCCAGGTTTCGCCGGCATCATCGGACCGGAAGATCCCCTGTCCCCGGAGCATGGCGACGACGGCATAAAGGCGCTTCGGGTCCGAGGGAGCAACGGCCAGGTTGACCTGAACGGCCGCCTCGACTCCGGCCGGCTGAAGCTGCCGCCAGTTCTCGCCGCCGTCCTTCGACTTGAACAGCCCGCCGCCGGTTCCGCTCCAAGCCGCATTCTCCCAGGGGCCCTGGCGCGATTCCCAGAGGCCGGCGTAAACGACATCAGGATCGACGGGATCGATAACGACCTCCGATCCTCCCGTATCGGCGTCCTTGCCCAGGACTTTTTTAAATGTCCGACCGCCGTCCAGCGAACGATAAATCCCGCGCTCTTCGCTGGGGCCGTAGGGATGGCCCAAAACGGCGGCAAAAACACGGTCGGGGTTCCGGGGATCGACCGCGATCTGAGGGACCTGCTGGCCGTCGCGCAGTCCGAGATGCGTCCAGGTCCGGCCCGCATCGGTCGATTTGTAGATTCCGTCGCCGACCGAGAGATCCGGCCGCTGCAGTCCCTCGCCGCTGGCAACGTAGACGATGTCGGGGTTCGACGGAGCCACGGCAATCGCGCCGATCGAGCCGGTCGGCTGATCGTCAAAAATCGGAACCCAGATACGTCCGTAGTCGGTCGACTTCCACACGCCGCCGTTGCAGACGCCGATATAAAAAACGTTGGGCTGGGAAGGAACCCCGGCGACGGCCCGGGTTCGGCCGCCGCGATAGGGGCCGATCGAACGCCAGTTCAGGCCGGAAAACACGGCCGGCTCCTTTACGGGACCGGCGGGAATAACGGAGGGAACGGCCGGACAGACAAAAAACGACAGGAGACCGAGAACGGCAAGACCGGGGCGGAGCTTCATGGGGAGATCCTCCTCTCAACAGACGAAGCGGAACGAGATCAACTATAGAGACGCACGGCTTCCCTGTCAAACGGCACGGACGGCGCTTTGCGACCGTTGACATACGGAAAGAGCCTGAAGTATTAGATTTTGCTTGACTTTTTAAACAAAACCACACAAAATTGTGTAAATTACAATGGTAGACCATGGATATTGTGGCCTTGTGAGGTTGACTGCTCCGATTTCCATCCATGACTCTCCGTCAATTCCATCAGGGGCTTCGAGCCCCCCCACCTCATGAATTCCCCGCCTGAAAGCGCTCCGGCCGTCTCTTCACCCCGGCCACGGGCGTTGATCATCGACGGCCGCCCGGGTCGCCTGGCTTCTTTTGCCGCGAGCATGAACGGATGCGCCGAGTTCTTTTCCGCCCGAAGCGCGCCTGAAGCTTTTTACTGGGCGGAAAAGCTGGGGACGATCGACTGCCTGATCCTCCAGGAGCCGGCCGCGCTTACGGCCGATCCGGTCGATTTTCTCCAGGCGCTTCAGAAGACGCTGAAGGCCGCAGACCGGATGGTCAAAGTCATCGTCGCCGACCCCCGGGAATTTTCGGCTCTCAAAAGCTCGATTTTGATCGGATCGTCAGACACGATTCTCGAGGGTCCCGTGGAAACCGAGGACCTCGTCCGGGAAGTCCGGCGGCAAATCGCCCGCCTCGACCGGGAGAAACGATCCCTTTTTCGCGTTCCGATCCCCGAGGAGGAGCCGATCCGGGTCGATATCGGCGGCGCCGGATCGGCCATCCTCCGCGACCTGAGCGAAACGGGCATGTTTCTGGAAACCGCCGACCAACTCGACGTGGGAACGGCCCGGCCGTTCCTGCTTCGCATTTCCGACGACGAAGTCTGCCGGGTTGAGGGAATCGTCGTCCGCTCGGATAAGAGCGAAGGCGGTCTCGGAATCGCCTTCCGGCCGGCCGACGAAGAAGCCCGCCGAAAAATTTTCGCCCGGCTGGCCGAAACCGTATCTCCCCGGGACCTGGCCGAGCTCAAGCGCCGTTATCCCGAACTCAACACCTCGGAGATGGTGGCCTTCCCTTCTCCGGATAAAATTCTGGAGCTCCTCGAAGAGGCCCGGCGGAGCCGGACGAAAATCACCGCCTTGCCCGCCCGGGCCCGCAAGCCGGCGACCCTGCGGATCGAAAAGGTCGATCCCGGCCGGACCTGCGTCTTCGGCGGAGAGGATCTCGGGCTTCAGTTCAAGACCGGGGACTCCGTTTTCGTGTCCTTTCAGTTTGGGTACGCCACCTACAACTTCGAAACGACGGTCCGAAAGATCGCCGGCGGCGGAAGCTTTCTCGAGTGCTTTTTCCCCCGGATCCTGTTCTATTCGGAGAAACGGTCCCTCAAACGGGAAGCGCCTTTGAAGGGGCTTCGTCTCGAACTCGTCCTTCCCTCGCCCTTTCAAGCCGAGATCGCCGGCCCGGTCATGGACGTCACCGATACCGGGGCCAGCTTCCTGGCCGACGGCGGATCGATCGCCCTGCTGCCCGGCACCCCGGTCGGCCCCATCCGGATCTACGACGACGGCCGGCTGATTCGGGAAGAACGGGGCGAGGTCCGCAATGTCGTCCGGGTCGGCGACAACGGAAGCTCCGCCTATCGTTACGGCCTGCAATTCGGCATCGGCCGGTTGAGTATTCAGGCCGTTCACCCCCACCGCCGCAGCACCGACGCCCCGGTCACGCCCGAGAAAACCGCGGCAACCGGCGATCCCGAGCTGCCGGCCGCGCTTCACTCCCTGTCCCACCGGCCGCCCACGGTCGTCCGTCTCGAAAACGGCCGGGGCGAGGAAATCGTCGGCCTTCTCAATTCATCCTATCCGCTCGACGGAACACCCGTTCCCGTCGTTGTGATCCCTCCCGCCTTCGGGAAAACCAAGGAAACGCTCTTCGGCCTGGCCCTGACCCTGGTCGAAAACTTCCGGCGGGCCGGCCGGCCGCTGGCCGTTTTCCGCTACGACGGCATTCGCCGCAAAGGCGAAAGCCACAAGGACCCGGAAGCGGCGGAGCCTCCGTTGGAAATGGCCAACGCCAGCCTCAGCCAGGGAGCCGACGATCTCCGGGCCGTTCTCGACTGGCTGGAGGCCAATCCGTCGGTCAAGGCCGGACCGGTGATCCTGGCGACATTCTCGCTTTCCGCCCTGGAAGCCCGCATCGCTCTTCGGGATGAAGCCGTCCGCCGCCGGGTCCAATATTGGATCGCCTGCATGGGAACCCTCGAGTTCCGCGACCTGATGAACAAGGTCAACTGCGGGCTCGACCTGCTCGAGCAGCACCAGCTGGGCCTCGACCTCGGACTGATTCCGATTCTCGGCAATTTGATCCGGATGAAGCATTACGCCGCCGACGTCGTGGCGTCCGGGGTGGCCACCCTCGACCAGGCCCGGGAGGACATGCGCCATATCAACATCCCGATCACCTGGATTTACGGCAAGCACGACAACTGGGTCAAGGCGGAATTCGTCCGCGACGTCATGAGCATCAAGGCCGACGCTCCGCGCGAAGTCTTGTCCGTGCCGCTCGGGCACAACGCCCGGACGTCGGACGAGGCCCTGCGCCTCTTCGGAACGATCACCGCGCTCGTCCACCGTTTTCTCCACGGGACGATGATCGAAACGGCCGTCCCGGACCGCCGGGATCTCGAATACCTGCGCCGGGCGGAAAAAGACCGCCTCCCCGCCCGTAACCTGAAAAACAAAAGGACGTACTGGACCCATTATCTGGTCGGCGAGAAAAACCTCCTCGGCTTCGATACGATGGCCCTCTCGGACGATTACCGGGGGCTCATGGAGGATCAGAAGTCGGCTCTGGACCTCGAGCCGGAAGACCGTTTTCTCGACCTCGGCGGGGGAACGGGCAATTTCATCGAACATCTCCTTCGGGTCAACGCTTCGCTTCCGGCCCGCATTGTCCTGGCCGATCTGATCCCCGAAGCCCTGAGCCGGGCTTGCCGCAAGCTCGCCGCCCGCTCGCCCATTCTGAAAGAAGCGGGACGGCTCCACGCCCTGGTTCTCGACGCCGAGCTGAACCGGTTCATCCCGGTCCGGAGATTCCTCGCCGGCGAAATCGGGCGGCTGGAAGAGCTGGCCGAACAGGTCGAAAACATGCCCCTCCAGTCGGCCATTCGCATCGACGACGCCTTTTCGCCCGCCCTGCACCGGATCCTCCGGGGCGAGGAAATCACCCCGGAGACGGAACGGCGGCTGAAGGGGGAATTCGAGCTGACCGAATACCGGACCATCCGGGATTTCAATCTGGCCGCCCGGTTCGTCCGGCTTCTCGCCCCGGGACGGCCGGTCTTCCGAAAACTCGCTTTTCCCGGCGGCCTCGAGGCCGCCGAGCGCCTGCCGTTTGCCGACGGGAGCTTTTCCAAGGTCCTGATGAGCCTTGTTTTGTCCTACGTATTCAATCCCGTCGAAACGCTCAGGGAAGTCCGCCGGATTCTCGCCCCGGGAGGCCGCCTGGTCCTGTCCAGCATGCGCCCGGATACCGATGCTTCCGGACTGTTTACCCGTCTCCTGGACAAAATCGAAACCCTTCCCGAGGAATCCTTTCCGGCCCCCTGGCCGAAGGCCCGGCTCCTCGATTCGATGCGGTCGTTCCTCAACGACGCCCAGGCCCTGGTCGATCTGGAGGAAGCCGGCACGTTCGATTTCTTCGATCCGGACAAGCTGGCCGGATTGCTGGAGGCGGCGGATTTCGAGAGAGTCCGGACTGTTCCGTCCTTCGGGAATCCCCCCCAAGGATACGTCATTGTCGCCAAACCGAGGGAACCCCATGTCTGACCGGGACCAGAGTCTGTTTGAACGGTTGGGACGCGAATACGACCTGCACGGGCGGACCCTGCGGGTCATTGTCTTCAGCGCGATCCTCTACACCTCCTTCCTCCTCCTCGACTGGATCTATGCCCGGCCATTCTTTTCCGAGTTTCTTTTCATCCGTCTGGCCGTTCTCGCCGTCCATGCCGGCTTGTTCGTTTATCTCCGCCGAATCAAGACCAACCGGGGCGCGGAAAACGTCGCCATCATCCTGACGATTGTCGACGTGGCCGGCATCGCCCTGATGATCCAGATCCTCGGCGGCTTCGAAACCACCTATGTCCAGGGCCTCTACTTGATCATCATGGGCATCGTGGTCATCGTCCCTTTGAGTTTCCGGACGACGATCATCCTGTACGGTTTGATCTGGGCCAGCTGCGCCATCCCGAGCTTCATCCGCACGCCGGTCGACAGCCGGGCCGCGTTCGCCAATCTGTTCTTCCTCTCGGCCGTCGTCCTCCTGGGCGTCCTCGGATCCTCCATCATGGAGACGATCAGGAAGCGGGAGCTGGCCGGCCGCATGCAACTGGAGGAAACGACCGCCCGGCTCCAGGAATCGAACGAAAAGCTGAAAACGATCGACAACGTGAAGATGCAGTTTTTTGCCAACGTCAACCATGAGCTGCGGACGCCCCTGACCTTGATGCTCGCCCCGCTTCCGCCGATGATCCAGGAACGGATGGGGCCGGTCACCGATCTCCAAAAAGAGACGCTCGCCTCCATCCGGCAGAACGGCTACCGTCTTCTCAAGCTCATCAACAACCTTCTGGACCTCAACAAGCTCGAAGCCGGGCGGATGAGGCTTCGGCCGAAAACGCTCGATTTCGACGAATATGTCGAAGGTCTTCTCGGTTCGGTCAAAGTCCTGGCCGATCAGAAAAATATCAGTCTCTTTTTCCAGCATCCTCTGGCCGCTGTGGAGCTGACGATCGACCCCGACCAATTCGAAAAAGTCATCCTGAACCTCCTGTCCAACGCTTTGAAATTCACCCCGGAAAAAGGACGGGTCACCCTTTATCTCGAAGAAAAGGCGGAGAGCGTCCTTCTGACGGTGGAAGACACCGGCGCCGGCGTCCCGGCCAACATGCTGGACGCGGTCTTCGACCGTTTCCGCCAGGTCGATGGCCCGGCCTTCCGCTCCCAGCCCGGCACCGGCATCGGCCTGGCCCTGGCCAAGGAAATCGTCTCGCTTCATGGCGGGATGATCCGGGTCGAAAGCGAGCTCGGACAGGGCTCCCGGTTCATCGTCGAGTTGTTGAAGGGCACGAATCACTTCTCGGAAGACATCATGGACCGCCGCCAGGCCGACCAGCCGGTGGCCTACCGGAAACGGGAAACCGACGGCCAGGGAGACGGCGTCCAGGTTCAGGACATCGTCTCCAATGCCCGGGACCTTCAGCTGGCCGACCTGGAAAAGGTCGATTTCAATCCCGCCGAGACGATCAGGGAACGGCGTCATGACTACCAGGTCCTGGTGATCGACGACAGCCCCGAAGTCCTCAAGCTGATGAACCTCCTCCTTCAGGATGAATTCGACCTCGATTTCGCCCTGACCGGCGAGGACGGGCTCCGGCTTCTTCGGGACCGCAGCCCGGACCTGGTCCTGAGCGATGTCATGCTGCCCGGCATGGACGGCCACGAGCTGTGCCGGCGGATCAAGGCCGACGAATCCCTCAAGCATGTCCCGGTGCTTCTGGTCACCGCCCGCTCAGCCTCCGAGATGCTGGCCGCGGGCATGGAATCGGGAGCCGACGATTACATCATCAAGCCGTTCAATGCCGTCGAGCTCAAAGCCCGGATTCGGTCCCATCTTCGGATGCGCCAGGTCGAGGCCGAGCTGGCCCTGGCCAACCGCAACCTCAAAATGAGGACCGAGGACCTTGTCGAGCGGCAGCGGACGCTGTTCATATCGATGGTCAAGTCGCTGGTCTCGGCCCTGGAAGCCAAGGATTTCTACACCCGGCACCACTCGGCCCGGGTGACCGAGTTCTCCCTCCGGATCGCCCGACGCATGGGCTTCGGCGAACGGGAGCTGGCCGACCTCGAGCTGGCCGGACTCCTCCACGATGTCGGCAAAATCGGGATCCCGGAAAACATCCTCAACAAGCCCGGTCCGCTCACCGCCAGCGAATACAAGGCGATCATGGACCATCCGGTTTTCGGCGAAAGCATCCTGAAACCGGTCGTCGAGCTGAATCCCATCGCCAAAGTCGTCCGGTGTCATCATGAAAAGTATGACGGCACCGGCTATCCCGACGGATTGAAAGGGCTGGAAATCCCCATCGGCGCCCGGATCATGACGGTGGCCGACGCCTACGACGCCATCACATCCAAGCGGCCGTACCGCGGCGAGGAATCCCACCATTACGCGGTCAAAGAAATCATCCGCTGTTCCGGGTCCCAGTTCGATCCCGAGGTCATCCAGCATTTCATGGAAGTCGCCCGGGATTTTGCCGTCAGCAACGGCACCGTCCGGCCCTGACCGCCTCGTTTGACTCGGAAAACGAACAGGTCTATACTGCGGCCTTCTTTGGGAGCTGAAACGTGGCCGTCGATCATTCCTCCATGAGTCCAAGACCTTACCTTTCGATCATCGTTCCCTGCTATAACGAGGAACGGGATCTGAGTCAAAACCTCGCCGCTATTGTCGCGTTCTATGCCGCCAGGCCCTATTCCTGGGAACTCCTCGTCGTCGACGACGGCTCCCGGGACGCGACGCCCGAGATCGCCCGGGAGCTGGCCGGACACGACCCGCGGGTTCGGGTTTTTTCCGACGGGATCAATCGCGGCAAGGGCGCCGCGCTCCGAACGGGAATGCTCGCGGCCCGGGGCGAAGCGCTCCTCTTCTTCGATATCGACCTGTCCACCCCCCTGGAAGAAACGGACCGGTTCCTTCCCCTTCTGGCAGAACACGATCTCGTCATCGGAGTCCGGAAGCACGCCCAGGCCGATATTCAGATCCGCCAGCCCCGGCACCGGGAGATCATGGGAAAGGTCTTCACCGCGCTTTCGGCGGCAATGTTCGTCCGGGGGATTCATGACGTCACCTGCGGCTTCAAATGCTTCCGGGCCGAGGCCGGGAAACGCTTGTTCGGCCTTCAGAAAATCGACCGCTGGGTTTTCGACACGGAAATTCTTTTTCTGGCCGGGCGGTTCGATTACCGGATCGCCCAGGTCCCCGTACACTGGGCCGACAGCCGGGATTCGCGCGTTTCCCTCTTCCGCGACACCCTCGGGTCCTTTCGGGATCTTCTTCGGATCAAGCTCAATCAGTGGCGGGGGCGGTATACCGACATCGATCCCCGGGCCTGATCGGGGACGACCAGGGTATAGTATTCGAGAGGTATGAGACGATAGGTCGTCCCGGCCGCTTCCAGCCGCTGCATGGTTCGGATGAGAAGAAAATCCGTCCAGGCGGCATGCCATGTTTCCCGGTGGTAATTTTTACCGAAAAAGAGATACGCCATCCGCCGCCAATCGATTTTCTCCAGATCCTTCCTGAGCCAGGGGTAGAAAAATCGAATGGTCACCGGACCGATCGAATCGGTCACGGCGATCCGCCGCCCCGACAGAAAATAAATCGGATAGGCGATGATGAAATCCGTGTTCACATACTTGATCCTCTCCTTGCGCAGGACGCCGAGAATCTCGGCATAGGATTGTTCCTTGAAGAGAGTCATCTTATAAAACAGCGTGAAGTGCGGAACCGTAAAAAGAAGGAGAAGGAAAAGGAGTCCGGCCGAACGCCAGGATAATCGCTTCGCCGGTCGAAGCTCGGCGAATTCGGAAAGGACGAGCAGGTAGGCCAGGAGGATCAGAATCGTCAAATCCCAGTTGTGGCGAGGCTCCAGAAAAGGACGCGGCAGCATGAGTCCGATTTTCCCCAGGAGCGTGAGGAACAGAAGGAGGAAAAACGGACGGCTCCAGTGGGCCTTCGGCCGGCCGGGCAGGACGCTCCGGATCGAGAGGAAAGCCCCGGCGGCAAGCATCGCCGCAGAGAGGGCGAGAAGCAAGGTGTCGATCGCGGCGAAAATCGCCACGATCCAGGGTTTCATGGCGAAAAATTCGAGATCGAAGGAGACTTCCGTCTGGAACAGCCCCTTGAACGTCGTCCAGAAATTCACCGCGACTCCCTCCAGAAGCGAGGGAATCCCCGAGAGAGTGATGTCGGACGGCTTCAAGAGGATGATCCGGAACCATTCCCCCGTGTCTTCGGCCGGAGGGCCGAAGAGCTTGAAGAACAGCATGGCGAACGCTCCGGCCAGGGCGCCGGCGGCCAGAAGACCAAGGCCCGGCCAGAGACGGCGCTCCCGGGCCTCCCGGAGAAGGAAAACCGGCAGGAAGGGAACGATCAGAAAAACGCAGACCGGATGAAGGTACACCCCGAACAGGCAGAAATAGGCGCCGAGCAGCGTCCGAAGGGAAGGACGGAAATCTCCGAGAAACACGGACAGGCCGAGAAGGGCGAAAACGACCGACTCCAGGTAAGGCCCGGCCCGGAGAAAAAGGGAATGATCGAAGACCACTTCCACGAACATGAAGCCGGTAAAGAGAACGATCATAAGAATCCGGCGGTCGACCGTGTCCTTGAAGAGATCATAGACCAACCGGCAGAACGCCAGGAAAAAGAGAAGCTGGACCAGGACGAACGTCAGATAATCCCGCCCCAGGACATCCCAGACAAAGGCGACGAGCAGGTATTTGAACGTCCCGTTGTGTCCGGCCGAATCCAGAAGGTAAAGCGGGGCGGTATGGGTGTCGCGCATTTCCAGGGGCTGAAGGGCTTCCAGAGCGTTATCGGAGGAAAAAATCATCCCGTCGGAATGGAGATAAAACGGGACGCGCACCGCGACGATTGCCAGAAGGAAAGCCAGCGTCCAGAGGAGGGTGCGGCGGGGCAGACGGAAGAGATTCAGAAGAAGCAGAAACAGGAAGAAAAAGAAAAGGGCTTTCAGAACGGGATAGAAGATCGGCCGCTTGGTCACCAGGAAAATCTGGAAGAGAACGGTCAGGGCGAAAAGAACCACCAGAAGCGGTTTCCGGCCCGTCAGCCGGTCCAAAACGGTCTTGATCGACACCGGCATTTTTCGCCTCATGCGTCCCGCTCCCAAATGCAGAGAATCGACCGGCCGAAGCGCCGGCCGGTCAGGGGGTCGAAAATCCGGGAAAACGGCACCACGAATCCGTCCCAGAACCGGATCTGGCCGCGGGTCGGAACGGGGCTCTTGAGGCCCCGGGCATTGGCCAGGGAAACCAGGTAGCCGGCCGCATCAAGATACTCGCTCCGGACGATCCGGAGGCGGCCGGGATTGAGGCGCTCAAGGGTTTTTCGGGTATAGCGGCGATAGTGCCCGACCGCCGAATCGAACGGACTGAACAGCCGGGGCGAAGCGGGCGCAAGAACGATGAGCCGGCCCCCGACGGCCAACCGGGCAGCCGCTCGAGCCAGTTCCGCCCGATCGTCGGAGATGTGTTCCAGGACGTCGATATAGAGGACGGCGTCGAATTCCAAAGTCCCGTCCACCGCGGAAATCGTTCCTTCGAGCGCCCGGCAGAAGGAGGGTAATTCACCGCGGGAGATTTTTTCCGAAATGCGGCTCAAAAGCCTGGGATCCGGCTCGAGACAAATCCACTCCCGCCGGTTGCCGGTGGCCAGGACCGCGGTCGTCGACCCGATCCCGGCGCCGACCTCCAAAACCCGGGACCCGAGGAAGGGACGGACTCGCCGGGAAAAATAAGCCTTCCAGCGGCGGGCTTCGGCGAAGAGCTCCAGTTCCCCTCCGCCGTATTCCACAGTTTCCATGGCGACATATTCTATTCCTTTTTCGAGCGGGGAAAAAGGCATGGAGACGTTGCGCCCGGGACGCGCAAACATCTTCGCTCGGCAAGCTCTTAGGCTCGCACTCGGTCGGCCAGGCCGACAAGGGCCGGCGTCTTCCGAGCCGGCTTCCCAGGCAACCCTGATTCGCAAGGTTCATGGAAAAGAGCCGGAAATGCGATAAAATAGCTTCGCGATGAAGCCCGGAAAGATAACCGCCGCGGGAGGGATTCTTCTCGCGCTCCTCCCGGCTTCCGCCTGTCGCGAAGGCCGGAGCCAAAACCGGCTCCCCTCCCGGGGAGATCTGCCGGTTGTCGAAAAGCAGGACCCCGCCGGACGGACCATCGCATCGCGGTTTGCGCCGCCGGCAGGATACATTCGTCCTTCCGCCTCGCCGGGCTCTTTCGCCGCCTATCTCCGCGGCCTGCCGCTGAAATCGCCGGGGTCCGAAGTCCGGTTGTACGACGGGCGGAACAAGGATGCGGCCGGGATTTACGCCGCCGTCGTCGACCTGCCGATCGGAAGCCGGGACCTGCACCAATGCGCCGACGCCGTTATCCGGTTACGAGCCGAATACCTGATGGAAACGGGCCGCGCGGACGACATCCTTTTCCATTTGACCAATGGTTTCGAAGCGGCCTATTCCCGCTGGCGGCGCGGAGAACGAATCGCCGTCCGGGGGAATGACGCCCGCTGGACGGGAGCGAGCCGGGCGGAGACGGATGACCGGAATTTTTGGGCTTACCTGGAAACCGTTTTTACTTTTGCGGGCACGGCTTCGCTCGAGACGGAGCTGGACGCCGCTCCGGGCGACGATCCCGAGATCGGCGACGTCTTCATCCGGGGAGGGCATCCCGGACACGCCGTCATCGTCGTCGACAAAGCCGCTGATCCCGAAAGCGGACGGACGGTTTTCCTCCTGGCTCAGAGCTACATGCCGGCCCAGGAAATCCAGGTGCTCATGAATCCGGGCGACCCCCGGCTGAGTCCCTGGTATGCTTCGGATTTCGGAAATGTCCTTCGGACGCCGGAATGGACCTTCGGCTCGGCCGAACGGAAGCGTTTTAAAAACGATTGAGGCCGTCGGCGAATCTTCAGCCGGCGCCTAGTCGACGAGAAAAACCCTGGCCCCGGAAACGGACCAGGCCAGATGCGGGTCGGCCTGGTCGTCTTCGGCTTGGAAGCTTGTGCCCGTTTTCAGGACGAATTCCCGGCCGTCTTTGAGGGCGATGGAAACTTCGCCGTTCAGGACATAGAGGACGTGCCCCCGGGGACACCAATGATCGGAACGGAATCCGGGCGAATAATCGACCACCCGGACACGGAGATTTCCGGCTTCGAATGTCCGCCAGAAGGATGTCCCCGATTCGCCCTTGTGCTCGACCGCCGGAAGCGTTTCCCAGTCGGTCACGGAAAAAGGTACGTTTTCGATCTTCATTCCGGCCTCATTTCAATCCGCTCTGCTCCAGCGCCGTGTTCATTTTGCCCAGGAACACATCCTTGGGCTCGAACCCCGTTCCTCGAAGCTCGGCAAGCTCCGTTCCGTCGGGTTTGAGAAAGATGAGCGTGGGGACGCCGCGGACGCCGAACTTCTGATAAAACGCCTTCACCCTGGGGTCGGATCCGACGGTCAGGTCGGTCTTGAGCATGACGAATTTGCGCGAGGCGGCGACGACCTCGGGTTGGTTAAAGGTCATCTTGTCCAGTTCCTTGCAGGGGATGCACCAGTCGGCGAACGAGTCGATAAAAACGGGCTTGCCCGCCGTGACCGCATCCGCCAGAGCTTCCTCGCTGTACGGCTGCCAGGCGACGACATCGGCGGCCAGGCCGCCCGATTCCGCCGCTCGAGCGGCGATCGTTTCGTCCAGGTACTCTTCGACGCCTTGGACCGAGAAAACCAGGGCCAGGGCGAGAAACAGGATGCCGACCGCGACCCGGATGTAGGGGAAAACTTTGCCCGGGGTTTTCGTCGGCTCGATCCAGCCCATATAGATGCCGGCGATGAGCATGATCAGGGCCAGGGTGAACTGGTAGAAGAGGACGTTGGGAAACAATGATTTAAGGAAGTAGGCAGCCATGGCGATCAGGATGAAGCCGAAGATCTTGCGAACCCAGACCATCCAGGCGCCCGACCGCGGAAGCTTGTTCAGGCTGCCGGAAAAGATGCCAAGGATGAGAAACGGGACGCCGAGGCCTAGGGCCAGGACGAAAAAGAGCGAAAATCCGAGCACGACGTTGCCGCGGTTTCCGACATAGGTCAGGAGACCGAGGACGAACGGCCCGATACAGGGAGCGGCGACGATTCCGACGGTCAAGCCCATGAGAATCGTCCCCAAATATCCCTTCTGGCTGCCTCCGGCGAGCTTATTGAGAAAGCCGGGCATCCGGAATTCATAGACGTCGAACATGCTGAGCGACAGGACGATCATGATGACGGCGATGGCGATCAAAACGGGAGGGTAGCTCAGGGCCGCCCCGAATAATCCGCCGGTGAAAGCCGCGATCACCCCCAGGATCGAATAGGTCAGGGCCATGCCCAGGACATAGAAAACGGCATGGAGAACGACGCCGCCTTTCTTGCCCTCGGCCTGGCCGCCGAAGTAGCTGACCGTGATGGGGATGATCGGATAGATGCAAGGCGTCAGGTTGAGGGCCAGGCCGCCGAGAAAGACGAGGACGAAAATCACCGGCAGGCCCTTCCCCTCGAAAGGAGAGGCTTGGGCCGAAGGCGAAGAAGAAGAATGGGACGCCGGATCGGAAACGGCAGGCGCCTGGGCGGCCGCGGTCGGCTCGGTTGCCGATTCCGGCTTATCCGAAACCGGCGACTCTGTTTCCCGGGACTTGGGATTCTGCGTTCCTGCGGGAGAAACGCCGGTTTTCTCGACCTCCGCCTGAATCTTCTCTTCGACTTTCGAACCGGACTTTTCGGCCGGGGCGGGTTTCACCTCGGCCGTTCCCGCGCCGGCCGGTGCTGCGGCCGGACGACCGCCTTCGACTTTCACGACTTTCACGAAAGGAACGTCGGTCGGCGGAAGGCAGGACATGTCGTCGCA
Organism: uncultured Eubacteriales bacterium; assembly: GCA_964411395.1. Lineage (GTDB taxonomy): Bacteria > Acidobacteriota > Aminicenantia > Aminicenantales > UBA4085 > JAAZPG01. The sequence continues at coordinate 26,922 of CAYPKX010000008.1, forward strand.
GGCCTGGTAGCCGAGGGTTCCTTCGAGAGCGAATTCCCGGCCGGCAAAATCCGCAGCCACGGCCACTTCGGCCGTGATTTTAATCGTCCCCTCGTAGATGGAAAGCGGATTCTCCGAAAGACCGAGCTTCCGCATCTCACCCCGGGGAAACACGATCCGGCCGATTTTCACTCCGGCCGGGACTTTAAAGTCCGCGGTCGTGGCGATCAGGTAATCCTCCGAAGGTTGATCGGATTGGATGTGGTAGGGGGCCCGGATGGAGACTTCGAGAGTCACAACCGCCGTTTGGCCGGCCTTGAAGACCTCGACGGACGGAACCACCTTGACGGCGACGATTTCGTCGTCGGCCTGGGGAAAAGAAGCCGGGACGATGGCCGCCAGGGCGAACATGACGCAAAGCAGACGCTTCATAGAGATTTCTCCTGCGGAAAAAACAGGAGAATTATATCATAAGCCGCAGGATTGAAGGCCTCCGGACCGGATGATAAAATCCCGGGACGGGGCCGTCTCCCGCGCGTCTTCGGGCAAGCCGCCCCCGCGGAAAAAAGGACATCGACATGATCCCTTACGACCGAGCGGAAGCGCTCCGGGCCGAATATCGCGCCCGGATCAACCGGGTCATCGACTTTATCGATAAAAACATCGGCCGGGAGCTCCGACTGGAGGAACTGGCCCGCGAGGCCAATTTTTCCCGGTATCATTTTCATCGGATTTTCGGCGCCCTGGTCGGCGAAACGCTCAACGCCTATATCCAACGGCGGCGAGCGGAGCTGGCGGCCGGCGCCCTGATTGTCCATCCCAAGGCAACGATTACCGAAATCGCCCTGGATTACGGTTATTCAGGCTCGGACGTCTTCGCCCGGACTTTCCGGGAGCGTTTCGGAATGAGCGCCTCGGAATGGCGAGCCGGAGGGAGTGAGACCTGGCGCAAGAATCGCCAAACGAAGCGCAAGAACGGACAAACAGACGGCAAGATCGGCCAAGAATTTTCGACCGCCTTGGACGATGATGAGTGCGGCCAAATCTCATCCAGGAGGTCCTTCATGGACAAGTCGAAGTTCAAGGTCGAAGTCAAAGAGGTTCCGAGTCTGACGGTCGCGTATGTCCGGCACGTCGGTCCGTTCCAGGAAATGGGCCGGGCTTTCGAAAAGCTGATGCGTTGGGCCGGGCCTCGGGGCCTGATCCGGTTTCCGGAAACGAAATCCCTGGGCATCTACCACGACGACCCGGAGATCACCGACACGGATAAGCTCCGGTCCGATGCCTGCATCACCGTCCCGCCCGAGACCAAGGTCGAAGGCGAAGTCGGCAAGATGACCGTTCCCGGGGGATTGTTCGCCGTTGCCTACGCCGAGATCTCTCCCGGCGAGTTCGGAGAAGCCTGGAACGCCCTGATGCGCGACTGGCTGCCGGGCAGCGGCTATCAGCCCGATGACCGGATGTGCTACGAGCTGTATCTCAACGACCCCAAAACGCACCCGGAGGGCAAGTTCATCATCGAAATCCACGAGCCCATCCGCCCGCTGTAAACTTCCCGGATCGGAATTCATGATCATGCCTGCGGGTTTCGTCTGCCCGGGCGAAGCGGCCAGGCGCGCTTTGTCCATCCCCGAGTATTCCGTCTTTGAAACGGAATAAGCCCAAGGGGGAGTCCTCTTCCCCCTCGTTGAGTCGCTGAATCCCCGAGAGGGGCCTCCCGCCCCTCTCGGAGTCCCCGGCGAGGGCGCATCTCGCAAGGTCGGGTCCAAGCCGAATTTTGTCCCGAAGGCGGCCCGCCGGGAGCCCTTCCGCCAGGCGCGACCGGGCCATCTTTCGCCCCGCCCGCAGGAAACGGTTGATCAAAAATGCTCCGAGGCGCCCGACGACGATGAAGCAATCCAAGTCCCGATTCCGGGAAAATGAGGGCTCGGAGATTTCGATTTCAGGCGAAGGGAAAAAAAAGGAAAACGGCGAGGTCCCAGAGGGTGTGGCTCACGGCGCAAAGAAGCGCCGAACCTGTTCGACGATATAGAAGCCCCCAGAAAACGCCGCAAACGGCGGCCGCCAGGACAAGCATGGGATTTCCCGAACCGAGATGGACGGCCGTATAAAGGAGAGTTGCGGCGAGAAAGCCCCGCCCCGGACCGAACCGGGCGGAAAACCTCCTCTGGAGAAAACCGCGCCAGAAAAGCTCCTCGCCGGGGCCGATGACGACGGCCAGAAGGAGACCGATCCGGATCGTCGAAACTCCGGATTTGAATCCGTAAACCGAAGCGATGCCGCGTTCGGCGAAGGGAAAGAGCGCCCGGGAAGCGGCGTTGCCGATGAAAAAAACTCCGTAGAGAATGAACGCCGAGGCGGCGCCGAAAATAATTTTCCGGATCGTATCCGAGCGCACATCCGCCCCGAGCAACGGAAGGTAATCCCGGTCGAGCGCCGCTCCCGCTCCGACCAGCAGAACGAGTGTTGCGCTCATGCTCCAAAAGAAATCCAGCGGACAGGCCCCGCGAAAGACAAACAGCGGGACGAAAAATCCCGCCGCCGCGAGCGCGAGCCATCCCTCCCCGCGTGTCAACTTCATGATTCGCCCGGCTCGAAGATGGAGCCTGATCCCTTTTTGTGAACACCCGGTCTCAAAAACGGAAACTCCGGCGACGCGGCGATCGAACCCGGGCCCGCCGCCCGCGCCGAAAGAATCCCCGATCGCGGCCGGACGAAGGCGGAAGCAAAAAAGAGACTTCGCCCCTCGAAGAATCCCGGATCGGAGATCATAGGAAACGGGAAAGCCACAAACCGGCCGTATAGAGAAGGCCGAAGCGGAGGTTATACTTCGCCGTAGCTCCGTCGAGGATGACGAAGTCCAGCGGGTGAGCCGGCCGATGCCGCCGCCGGGCCCGGTCCCAAAGCTTCAGCGCCTGAGGAAGAGCGGCCAGAGTGATCAAGCAGGGCCAGGGAAGACGAGGCCAACCGAAGCGGACGAACGGAAGGACGGCGAAAATGATGACCAGAGCCAGGCTTCCGAATAAAAGAACGGCGTAATACCGGAGCGAACCGCGGTCGCCGAGGATCCCGGCCACAGTCCGGACCCGGCGCTCCGAATCCGTCGCGATGTCCCGCCAATTATTGGCGTGGAGGATCCCGATGACAAGCATGGCCATGGGGACGGTCCAGACGACGGGCAGCCAGCTGAACCGGCCGGTTTGAACGGTCCAGGCGCCGAGAGCGCCCAGGAGGCCGAAGTCCAGAAAGACGGCCGCATCCCCCAGGGAATGGGACTTCAACAGCGTATAAGTCGCCCCGATCAGGACTCCGGCCCCGCCGATGGCGAGAAGGATCCAGCCCGTAAACCAGGCCAGAACAAGGCCGAGGGCGATACCCGCGGCAAACAGGAGGGCGGCTCCCCGGGCGACCTGCCGGTCCGTCAGCCAGCCCCGGACGATCGCTCCGCTGACCGGTGTCGTCTCTGTATCGAGGCCGTGCCGGAAATCGAAGACATCGCTCAACATGTTGGCGGCCGAATGGAGAAGCCCCATGGCCAGAAAGGCGCCGGCAAACCGGAGGATGTCGAGCCGGGCGCCGCCCACGACCACGGCCAGACTGGTGCCGAAGATCACGGGCATCGTCGAAGCCGGCAGGGCCCAGGGCCGGGCGGCGGTCAGCCATTTGCGAACGATCGAAGGGCGTTGAGGGACGTTGTCCATGGGCGTATTATACCCAAATCGCGTCCTGTCGTTTCCGCCGGGCTGCCCCCCCGACGGCGAACGACCGTCGCGGACTCCTTCGTCCCGCTGGACCCGCAGGCCGTCTCATGTTATATTCCCTACCGATTCACTCGACTCATCCGCAAGGAGGCCGCCGATGTCCAAAGACCGCTCTTCCCTCGACCGACGCCAATTCCTCAAAAACGGGCTTCTCGGAGTCGCCGGAGCCGGCGCTCTGGCCGCCGTCCCATCCGCTCTGAAAGGCGGGCCGCAAGCCGCCGCACCCGCCGCCGCGGCGAAATCCACGGCTGATTTCATCCGTCGGCCGCTCGGCAAAACCGGCGTGACGCTCCCGGTCGTGTCTCTGGGCGTGATGAACTCCAACAATGAAAACCTGATTCAAGCCGCCCTCGACGGCGGCGTCGTCCACCTGGATACGGCCCACGGCTACCAGCGCGGGACGAATGAAGGAGTCATCGGAAAAGTCGTCAAAAGCCGACCGCGCGACTCCTATTTCATCGCGACCAAAGTCCAGGGCGAACCCCGGGACCGCCGGACCGGAGAGTTTTCGGCTGAAACGAAAGCCGAGCCTTTCCTGGAGAAGATCGACCTGAGCCTGCAACGCCTCGGCCTCGATTATGTCGACATCATGTATCTCCATAACGTCTCGATGCGCAGCGCCGTCCTGTTCGAACCCTTGATGGACGCCCTGCAGAAGGTGAAAAAAGCGGGGAAGGCCCGCTTCATCGGGGTGACCTCGCACAGCAACGAGCATGAGGTCGTCCGGGCCGCGATCGAAGCGAAAATCTACGACGCCGTCCTGGTCGGCTACAACTTCCGCAAAACCAACCTGGCCGAGCTCGATCCGGCCATCGCCGACGCGGTCAAGGCCGGCATCGGCATCATCGCCATGAAAACCCAGGCCGGCGGTTACTGGGACAAGGAAAAAACCGAGCCGATCAACATGAAAGCCGCCCTGAAGTGGGCGCTGAGCAATCCGAACATCACCACGGCCATCCCGGGCTGCACCGCCTTCGATCAGCTCGCGCTCAACCTCGAAGCGATGACCGATATCAAGCTGACCGACAAGGAAAAAGCGGACCTGCATCTCGGCGGCGAGGACCACGGCAGCGGCCTCTATTGCCAGGGCTGCCAGGCCTGCCTCCCCCAGTGTCCGAAGAACCTTCCGGTTCCCGACCTGATGCGGAGCTACATGTATGCCTACGGGTACCGGAATCTCGGCGCGGCTTATGACCTCGTCGCCTCGCTCGGCGTCGGGACCGACCCCTGCACCGGCTGCGCCGGCTGCTCGGTCCGCTGCACCATGGGCTTCGACGTCCGGAACCGGGCCACGGCCATCGCCGGACTTCAGGCCGCCCCGGCCGAGCTTTTCGGCTGATCGCGGAGTAATACCGCCCGCCCCGCCGGCGGATCAATTCGTCGGGTTCTGTTTTTCGGAGGGAATTGCCTTGTCCCTTTTACGCCCTTCGGACGCATCCGGGCGGAAAAAATGAGGCGCCGGGTTCCGGTTTATCGGGGAGAGGCGGCCGGCTTGCGAGCCTCGATCTTCCGGCTGAAAAAATAGACCGCCAACCCGACCGCCGTCAAACCGAGACCGGCCAGCGATTCCTTCGGCCGGTAAAGCAACCCGTAGACCAGAATGTAGATGTGGATGGCCAGGAAGGCGAGGGGAACCCACGGATACCCGGCCGTCTTGTACGCCCGGGGCAGGTCCGGCCTTTTTTTTCTCATGATCATCACACCCAGGACGGTCATGAAGGTGAAAAGGTTGAGGGTGAACCCGATGAACACAATCACCTGGTCGAACGTCGAAGTCAGGATGTAAAACATCGAGAGGAGGCCCTGGACGACGATCGCCACGGCCGGAATATCCTTGGACGTCGTCTTGCCCAGAATCCGGAAAAGGCGGTAGTCCTCGCCGATGACGCGCGAGATCCGCGGTCCGGCGATGATCATCGCGCTGATGCTCGAAAGGAGAAGGAAGGCGATGATCCCGCCCATGATCCGGCCGCCCACACTTCCGAAGACCCGGTCGGCGAATACGAATCCGACTTCGAGCTTGCCGGCGAGTTCGCCGATCGGGACGGTCCGGAGAAAGACGAAATTTAAAAGGACATAAAGGACGATGACGATCAGCGTCCCGGCGATCAGGCTCCGGGGCAGATTCTTCCGGGGATTCTCGATCTCCCCCGCGCAATAGGCCGCCGCATTCCAACCCGAATAACTGAAGGTGACGAAAAACATCGAGACGGCGAACGCCGGACTGAGGACGGCGCTCAGGGCTTTGGCCGTCGGGGCAAAAGACAATCCGGCCGGTTTCCCCAAAGCCAGGCCGAGAACGACGATCAGGACGATGAAGAGGACCTTGAAGATCGTGATGATATTCTGGAAGCGGGCCCCGATGTTTTTGTCCAGGCTGTGGATGGCCGTCACCGCGGCGACGACGGCGACGGCCGCCAGGGAGGAGGTCGGCAGGCCGAGAATCCCGGATTTTTCGGGAAGGGACAGGGCGCTTCCAAAATAACGGCCCAGCCCCATGGCCGCGGCGGCAACGGGAGCGGCGAAGCCCACGAGGAAAGAGATCCAGCCGGCTAAAAATCCCACGGCCGGGTGGAACATCTCGGATAAAAAATGATACTCCCCGCCGCTTCGGGGAAACATGACTCCCGCCTCCGAATAGGTCAGGGCTCCAAACAAGGCGATCGCCCCGCCGAGAATCCAGAGAAGGAGAAGCGCAGGTCCCGAGGTAATGCTGGCCGCCTGAAAGCCGAGACTGGTAAAAACTCCCGATCCGACCATGTTGGCGACGACCAGCGCGGTGGCCGTGGTCAGGCTGAATTTGGTTTTCATTTTTTCACAATATAAATCAGGGCGTCTTTCTTCGTTCCCCAATGGTACCCCATGGAGAACGGCAGGGGCCTGGCCCGTCCGGGCTGCTCAAAGGCCGCCCGCAGGTCGGGCTGGTCAACGCCCTTGAAATCGGCCACCGGCGGAGCAAAAGTGCCGTACAAACGAACGTCCCAGGCCTCCGAAGGAAAATGCCGGTAGGGAATTCCGGTATCGTCCTGAAGAATGAACCGACTCCGGGCCAGGATAAGACCGCGGATGTTGGAAAATTCCCGGTAATGCATGAGATACGACGCGGACTTGATGAATGTTGTCTCGAAAGGAAAATTCCGGAGGTACTTGTCCAGGGGCTTTCCCTCCTGGAAGGCCTTGTTTTCCAGGTCGCCGGAAATGTAGGACATCTCCCGCGGGATGTCCGTCCCTTCATCGAAGAAAGCCACGCGGATCCCGAAGGGACGGCGGCGCTTCTGTTTCTCGCCCGGGAAGGGAGTTTCGACGACCTCGCCGGTCTCCGAAAACTCCAGCCGCTTGATCGAGGAGATCCGGCATCCGCTCCGCTTCAGAAAGAAACACAGGAGAGGCAGGACGCCGTCGACCTTCTCATCAGCCAGGGCCTCGTTCATATTTTTGGTGATGAAATAGCTCTTTTTAAAAAAATCGCCGAGAGCGGCTTGGAGGCCGGCGATATAGCCGGACATGTTTTCGGCCTCGGCCGTCGGAAATTCGGGCATCCGGCCGGGAAACTCCAGGCCCAGAAGAAGGTAATGAGCCGCCTCCGGGAACAGGATCAGGGGCGTCAGCGCATCAGGACCGCCAAAGGGGTAGAAGACGGACGCTGTGGCCGCCCGGGATTCGGCGATTTCCCGCTCGGCCCACAACCGCATCGGGCCCAGCCGCCGGGCTTCCATCTCCGACCAGCTTTGATCCAGGGCGGCTAAAAAAGCCCGGTATTCCGCGGATTCCTGGAACTCTTTGTAAGGGGGAAATCCGCAGGGGCGGCCGGCCAGAAACGAGGCGATCTCGTCATAAACCGGATCGACGGGGAGAGTTTGGCCCGCCGGCGTTTTCGGCGCGGGAGACGGCTTCGTCTCCGATGCGGCCGCTCCCGAAGGACCCGTCGTACAGGCAGAGGCCCAAAGGACGGCGGCAAGAACGACAGCCCGGGCTTGGTTGAGACTCATCAGGTTTTCCTGAGCAAAATTCAAGGCGTAATCATAAGGAATTCCGGACAAAAAAGCGAATCAGGAGACCACCGGCCCCGGCCGCTTGATGAGCAGCAGCGTCCGGTCGTCTTCAGGGTCCGCCCCGCCGGAAAATTCGCGCAGATCGCCGAACACATCCGCCAGAATATCCCCGGCTTTTTTTCCGCCCGCCCTCCGGATGGACTTGATGATCCCTTCGGTTCCGAACTCCTCCCCGGCCGCATTCCGAGTCTCGGAGATTCCGTCCGTGTACAGGACAAGAATGTCTCCGGGATTGAGGGCGACGCGCCCCTCCCCGTAATCGCTCCCGGCCAGCATGCCCAGGGCCATTCCCGTCCCTTCCAGAGGCCACGGCTCTCCGGTCGCGGCCACCAGCAGCGGCGGATTATGGCCGGCGTTGACGTAGCGGAACTCCCCGTCGGCGGGATTGAGCTCTCCATAAAAAAAGGTGATGAAAACGTTCGGCGCGGAGCTCCGGAAGATGAAATCGTTGAGCTTCCCGGCCAGAGAGGCCGGAGCGACGCCCGGCCGCGCTTCCGATTGCAGGGCCGCCCGAAGCGAAGCCATGAGGAGCGAAGCGCTGACCCCCTTGCCGGCGACGTCGGCCACGGTCAGGCCGAGACGGCCGTCGGCCAGGCCGATAAAATCGAAGTAATCGCCGCCCACGTGAAGCGAGGGGATGGACTCGGCGACAATCTCGTAATCGCCGCAAGACGGACGATCCTTCGGTAAAAGCCCCCGCTGGATCTCGGCGGCCAGACGGAGCTCGCGTTCCATCCGCTCGCGGGCCTGAACATCTTCCACCAGGCGGGCATTTTCAATCTTGACCGCGGCCAGGTTGGCCAGCAAGGTCAGGAGCCGGAGGTCCCCTTCGGTGAACGGTTCCCGGCTCGAAACCCGCTCGGCGCAGACGACCCCGAGCGTTTCCTTTTCCGTCTCCAGGGGAACACACATCGCCGAGTGAAGCCCCATATCAATGATGCTTTGGCGATTGGCGAATCTCGGATCCTCGGCCGCATCCGTTGTCAAAACCGAAAGCTTCCGCGAAGCGGCCATCTCGACCAGGCCCCGGCTGATCTGCATTCGACCCTTCTGCAGATGAGGATTATTGATCCGGACGGCGCGGGGGACGAGCTTGTCCGGGGATTCGCCCTCCATGAGAAACAAGGCTCCCCGGTCCATCGGCAGGTGCGAAGCGATCAGGTCCATGACGTATTCGAGAAGCTCCTGAAGGGGCTTATGGAGAAGGAGCGCCCGGCTGACTTCGTTCATCACCAGCAGAAAACGGTCCGCCTCCGCGGACCGATTCTCCGCTCCGACCGGCCGGAGCCCGGCATCCGTGGATCGACTGACGATGTCGCGGGACGGGAGGGCCGTGCTGACCCGGACGGCCAGCCGGGGAGAATCGGTGATTTCGACGGCCGCCGTCCAGGGCCGGTCGAAGCAGATCCGAACCGCCCCGACGGCGATCTCGTCTCCCGCCGCGAGCAGAACAGGCTCGACGACGCGGAGTCCGTTGACCAAGGTTCCGTTTTTGCTTCCCGCATCCTCGACGATCCAGCCTCGCGACGTCCGCCGAACCCGGGCATGATGGCCGGAAATATAGGCATCGGGAAGACGGATGTCGGCGTCAACGGCCCTCCCCATGACAAGCTCGTCTTTCTCGAGAAGCACGGAGAACGGGGGCGCCTGTTTCGGATAGATGTAGAGCGTCGCCATGACTCTCTCCTCAGCCTAGAATTTTCATGATCCGGCAGGCGATCCTGGCTTTTTCGGCCGGGGGCGCGTCTTCCAGCAGGGGGATGACGATATCCTTGACGGCTTTCGGGAGGACATTTTCGAGAAGCTCCAGGGCGTAATCCACGGCCCGTTTCGTTCCCTCGGTATAATTCTGAAGGGCCTGACTGATATCCTCATGGGGGTAGATCAAACCGAGAAGAAGAAAAAGCGGACGAAATTCCGACGGCGCGGGACACCTCGATTGATCGCCGCCGCCTTCAAGGGAATCCCGGGCGGCTGTCTCCCGGCATATCGCCTCGACCCGGCTGCGGATCTCCGGCATGATATCCCGTTCCCGAAACCGAAGATTTTCCCTGCCGGTTCGCAGCTTGAACAGAGCCTCGATGACCGCCTCGTTGACCTCGGCATCGCGACGGCGGAGCTGGCGAACCAGGGCTTCGGCCGCCCGGGGGGTTCCGATTTCGGCCAGCACTCCGGGCAGAGCGGCCCGCACCTTGCGATCGGCCCGGAAATCAGCCAGCCATTCACGAAGGACCGGAACGGCCTTATCGCCGTAAGCCGTCAGAGCCCCAACGGCCCGGTCGCTGACCGAAGACCGGCTGAGGTGGGGAACAATCAAGGGAAGGAATTCCCGCTTCTTCAGCCGCCCGGCGCTTTCCAAGGCGTATTGAATGACCGCCGGGGAGTCCTGCTTCAACAGGAGAGCCAGATTTTCAGTCAGCGGGGCATCGGCGGGCATCATCCCCAAAGCCTTGGCCAGCTCCATCCGGTCGACATCCCGGCCCGAACCGCCGTCGCCGGCAATCGCCTTGAACGACGGCCGCATGATGTTCTGGTAGGACTCGAGGGCCAGAACTTCCCGAACCGTCACCTCGAGCGTCTCCTTATCGGTCTCCTGCGTCCAGGCCGGACCGAGGGCTTCGCAGTCGGCGTCCAGCAGCGTATCCAAGGCCGAAGCTCGGACCTCGGCCGACTTGTCGGAGAGGATCTGGCGGAGCTCCGGCGTCAGCTTTTCCGCCCGAAGGAGGTCGAAGAGGTTGTACGCATAGAGAACGGCGCTGCATTCCCGGCTTTCCAGAAGGTCGACAAGCTGCTTGGCCGTTTCCGGCCGGGCCTGTTCGCGAACGATTCGCTCGGCATCCGGGCGCGACGGGACGAGATTTTCCCGGATGGCCGGAAGATAATGCCGTCCGATCCGGACGAGGATCAGAAGCCAGACAACGACAACGGCAATCGTGACCAGGCTCATCCGGGCGACCGGAAACGCCAGAACGACGCCGAAGACGACCTGGAGCGCGCTGGCCAGGGCTTCTCCGGTTTTGCTGACGAACATGTCGATCGTCATCTTGGCCTTGACCTTGATCTCCTGGGGAACCGGAATATAGAGGAGCTCCCGGGTGGCCTGACTGAATGTGTGGGTCAGGCTCTTGTCCGCGCCTTTCATGAACACCGCCCACGCCGTGAAGCCGGCCGCCGGGATGATGAAAAACACCGTCGAGCCCGCGGCCAGAAAAATCGGCATGACGAACAGCGCCGCTCGAACGCCCAGGGCCCGGATCGCCCGGTTGGCCAAGAGGGCGTTGATCAGCCAGGACAGGGATAAAACCCCGACGGAAAAGACCGCCAGAAACGACGTCCTCCGGGCCTCCTGGTTCTCGAATGCCGTTTTAACCGCCATATTGAACTGGAAATCGATCATCGTCGAGGCGGCCAGAGCGACGACGACCAGTCCGGCCAGAAGACGAAGGTAAGGGCTCCCGGCCACGCTCCGGAATCCATCGCGGAAATCCGGCCGGGGCCCCGGATCGGAAGCGGGAGACGGAGTCGTCCGAACCGCTGTCCGGACAAACCAGGCTCCCGCCAGATAGAAGACGAGTCCGACCAGGATGAGGTTTCGGGCCGGCATGAGGCGGGAGAGAAAGATGACCAGAACCGAACCGCAGATACCGCCGAGGAGGCCGCCGCTGACAAAGAAGCCGACCAGCTGTTTGGCCCGCCGCGGTTCGAAAACGAAACCGACAACCACCCAGAACTGGGTGACGGAAGCCAGGACGAAAATCTCCAGCCAGAACCAGTAGAGAGCCGGGACCAGAGACCGCCCCGGAGCGATGTCCCGGGTCAGCCAAAACAGGGCAAAGAAAGCGGAGGTCCCCAGGGCAAAAATCCATCGGGTCAGGGACAGGTAAGCGCGCCGGTCGAGAGAGCGGATTTTCTTCGTGTTCCAGGCGGCAAAGAATCCGGTCAGGACAGCCGAGACAAAGTAGACCATCGGGAGGGAGACCTTGGTCAGACCCAGACCGAGAAAGAGCGATGTCTTCGAGACCTTGGAGACATAGATCGCAGCCATGAGGAAGAAGAAATGGGCGAAAAGGCTTCCGGCGATTTTTTCCTCCCCGGGATGAATCGGAACGAGTCGGCGGAGGAACGGGCTCATGCGGCCTTTCACCGGCGGGGCCTTCCCCATTGCCCGGCCTAGCTTTTTAAAAAGCTCGCGAGGGCTTTCTCCACGTTATCCTGAATGTCCAGGACGCGGGTCAGCTGGGTGACTTGAAAGACCAGAAAGAGGCGGGGGGATATGCCGGCCAGCTTCAGCCGGCCGCCGGTATTTTGCGTGGAGATATAGCTGGCCAGAATTTCGCCTATGCCGAAGCTGTCGATGAACGGAACCTTGGAAAAATTCAGCAGGATATCCCGTTTCCCTTCGTCCAGCAGCTCTTTGACGTGCTGGTGGAGGGAAACGCCGGGCGCGTCGGAACGCCGGATTTCACCCTCCAGGTCGAAAACCACGACTTCCTGTTGTTCCCGTTTGGTAATAACCATGCACACGCCTCTTTTTTCTTAATTTATCGGAAGCCGATGATGAAGTCAAACGGCGTCTTTCTCCAGGATACGGCCCTTCTCTCCCGGCAAACCGTGTCTCCTTGAGATCGAACGTGTTCCGGGCCGTCAATAAGCGCCCTGCGACTTGACTCCCCCCGGGGCGCAAGGCATAGTAGAGAAAGACGGAGAGGGCTTCCGAATGTCGAGAGAAAGAGAAGGATCCCGCCGGAGGAGAGACGGCCTCGCGGCTGCCGCTCTGGTTCTCCTCGCCGCCGTTCCCTTCTTCTGCCTCTGCGCCGCCCGGCCCCAGGCGGTCCCGCCGCCGCTTCCCCGGATCCCCTTTCCCGAGCACGACCGGCCTTGTGTTTTTTCCAACGTCGAGCGCATTGTCGCCGTGGGCGACCTCCATGGCGCCTACGACGCCTTTATTGAAATTCTGACCTCCGTCGGGCTCATCGACCGCCATCTCCGCTGGATGGGGGGAAAAGCGCACCTCGTCCAGATGGGCGACGTCATGGACCGGGGGACCAAAGCCCGGGCGATCCTCGACCTCCTCCGACGCCTGGAGGGAGAAGCGGCCCGGGCCGGAGGCGCCGTCCATATGCTCCTCGGCAACCACGAGGAGCTCAACATTCTGGGTTATTCCTTCGAAAATAAAGGCTATGTCACGCCCGAGCAATTCCGGGACTTCCTTCCCGACTGGATCCGCAAACGAAAGGACGCTGAATTTCGGGCCCGAACGGAATCCTACGCGGAATACAACCGGCTCTGGGAAGACTATATGGACGGCAACCCCCAGGCCCGGGATCTTTACACCAACACGTTCAACCGAACATACGGGAGATGGCTCGCCGGCCGACCGATCGTCCTCAAAATCAACGACATCGTCTTCGTCCACGGCGGCCTGACCGAAGCTCTCTCCGTTCTCCCCTGCGAAACGATCAACACGTCGACCTCCGTTGAGATCGAACGCTATCTTCGGAAAGAAGACTTCGACTGGGCCTGGCTTTATCAGCCCCGGGGGCCGCTCTGGTACCGGGATCTCGCCCAAACCCCCGAAGAAACGCTGCGCGGCGAAGTCGACCGAATCCTGGCCAACCTGAAGGCCCGGGCGATCGTGATCGGCCATTCGCCGACCCCGGGCCTTGAGATGAATTTCCGTTTCGGCCGGTTTGAGGGGAAAGTCCGGCTGGTCGACACCGGCATCTGGATGAAGGAAGGGGGGCGGAGCGCCGCCCTGGTGATCGAAAACGGTGAATTCCGGATGGTCACGATCGGAGTCTCCGGAGAGAGGACATGAGACGATGAAGACGCGGATGATCCTGTCAGGCGTTGTCGGGGCTTTTTTCTTCGGTTCCGCCTTGACCGGCTCGGGAGCGGGGCAATATCCAGGGGGCATGTCCTCGGTCAAAGACATCGAAAAGTTCCTGTCCTCGGCCCGCGTCGTCCTGGTGGAAAAGGACGTCGAGGCGGGACGGTCCGTCCCCTGGAGAGTGACGCTCGATGACGGGCGGGTCAAAGCCCGGGCCATGTTCAAGCATATCGACCGCCGGGTCGTCCAGACTCCCCGGCACAGCTTCCGCTACGAACTGGCCGCTTATTCGCTCAGCCGGCTCCTCGACCTGGAGATCGTCCCGCCCGCCGTGGAACGGGTGATCGAAGGAACGACCGGGAGCCTTCAATGGTACGTCGAGGACTGTCGGAGCGAACGGGACCGTCGGCGGCTCAACGAGAACCCTCCCGATCTGGACGCCTTTCTCCGCCGGCTGGAAATCATCCAGATCTTTGAAGCCCTGGCCAACGACGAAATCGGCGATCAGGACGACACGCTCATTCACCTGGAGACATGGAAAATCTGCCGGATCGATTTTTCCGCGGCCTTTCGTCCGGCGCCGGCAATTTCTTCCTCCTGCACGGTCCGGCGGTGCTCCCGAACGCTCTTCCACCGCCTCGAAGACCTGAAGCGGCCGGTCATCGTGACCCAGATGAAACCTTACCTCGACAGCGAGGAGATCGACGCCTTGTTCCACCGGCTCCGGCAATTCGTCGACCTCATCAAGAATGAAATCCGGGAGAAGGGAGAAGCCTCGGTCTTGTTCGACGAAAAATCCCCGACGCCGGGAGAACGCCTCGGTGGCTGAGCCGGCCGTCAAGACGGCGCCCCGTCCCCGCGGGCCGGCCGCGGCGGCCGCCGGGTTCCTCCGGTTATTCACCGTCATCCGCCCGGAGGAAACGGCCAAAGCCCTTCTCCTGACTTTGAACAGCTTTCTGATCATTTTCGGATACTACCAGATCAAGGCCGTCCGGGAAGGCTTGCTTCTGGCCGACAATCCGGATTCGGTCAAAAGCTATCTGGCGATTCCCCATGAGATTCTTCTGATCATCGTGATCAAGGCCTTCTCCCGCCTTTCCTCAAAGGTCCCGCGGCATGTCCTGATCGCCCGGGTTTCGCTGTTTGCCGCCTCCAACCTCCTGATCTTCATCCTCCTTCACCTGATGGGCGTGTCCGTCGCCGTGATCGGCTTGGCCTTTTTCATCTGGATCGGGATGTATAACCTCCTCATCCCGGCCCAGTTCTGGGGCTTCGCCAACGATATCTATGACGAGGCCCAGGGAAAGCGGATTTTCCCGCTGATCGCCCTCGGGGCCTCGCTCGGCGGAGTCGTTGGGCCGCTCGTGGCCCGGGAGATCATTCCCCTCCTGGGCTCATACGGAATGATGGCCCTGACGGCGGCGCTTTTGGCCCCCGCCGTCTGGCTGACCAGGGAAGCTCATCGCCTCGACCTGAGAGAGACGCGAGGGCGGACCAGCCATGAACCGGCGGCCCGGACGGCTCCGCTCGAGCCAAAAGGAGGATTCCGGCTCATCTTCAACAGCCGGTACCTGCTCCTGATCGCCCTGATGATGGGCCTCTACAACTTTATCAACTCCCTCGGCGAATACATGTTTTCTTTCCTCCAACAGGAGGTCGCCCTGCGGGCGCTGGGGACGACCGCCAGCGGAGGCGTGGACCTCCAGAATTACATCGGCGTCGCCTTCGCCGGATATCAGTCGCTCGGCAATTTCATCGGCTTGTTTATTCAACTGTTCCTCGTCTCCCGAATCTTCCGCTGGGTCGGCGTCGCCGGCGCTTTGCTCTTTCTTCCCATCATCGCCCTGGGGGGGTACGGTTATGCCGCTTTCGGGGCTTCGCTCGTCCTGTTGAAATGGATCAAGGCTTTTGAAAACGGAACCGATTACTCCCTGATGAAAACGACCCGCTCGGCCCTCTTTCTCGTCACCAGCCGGGAGGAAAAGTACAAGGCCCTGGCGGCAATCGAGACATTCTTCGTCCGCGGAGGCGACGCGCTTTGCGCCGTCGTCGTCTGGCTGGGGACGGCCGCCCTGGCCATGCCGATCAAAGGATTCGCGGCCGTCAACGCCGCCGCCGTCGTTCTTTGGATCTGGCTTTGTCTCCGGATCGTCAAAGAGCGCCGAAAAAAAGCAGCCGGGATTCCGGCGAGGGATGACCATGATTAAATCAACCTGCGGGCCTGCCGTTCTTCTCTCGCTCGCCGTTTTGGGACTCTGCCCCGGCGCCCAATTCAAACCCGAGGACATCGCCCGGGATCAGGAGTGGGAGCTTTTTCTGGCCTCGGCCTCGATGACCGTGGACAAACAAATGCGGGGGCCGACTTCGATCACCAGTCCCTACAAGATGGCTCTGGAAAAAGACGGCCTCAAATGTTTCGCCGCCTGGAAGAATCCGAAGGGCCGGATGCTGGGGTCCGTCGAAGGCTGGGAATGGGAAATCGCGGCTTACCGGCTGGACCGTTTCCTCGGCGTCCATATGGTTCCGGTGACGATCGAAAGGCGGTATCTGGAAAACCGGGGATCCCTCCAGCTCTGGGTGGAAAAGACCTTCCCTTATCTTGAAATCATGGAAGGCCGGGTTTCGCTTCCGGGCGGGCTGAAGGGCGTCCTGCTCAGCCGGCAGGTCTATGTTCAGCGCGCCTTCGACGACCTGATCTACAACGAGGACCGCCATGCCAATAACATCCTGATCACCGACGACTGGCGGATGATCCTCATCGATCACTCCCGGTCCTTCCGGACAACCAAGGCCTCCCTGACGACGCTTCTCTACAACGAGAAAAGCAAAACCCACCCGGGGACCATTTCCGCTCTCCCCGCGGCCTTCATCGAAAAATTGAAATCCCTGACGCCGGACGTCCTCCATAAGATCACGGACCCTTATCTCACCGAGAAGGAAATCGAAGCGGTGATGATCCGCCGGGATTTGATCTTGAAGGAAATCGACCGCCTGATCGCGGTCAAAGGAAAGGCCCAGGTCGTTTATTGAAGGCCTTGCGAAGGGTCAGGACGTTCTCGGCCCCTTCGCGCCGATAGGCCATTCCGTCGGAAAACGTCCGGGCCAGGTGAATGCCCAGTCCGCCCTTTTTCCGTCCCCCGAGAATATCCTCCAAGGCCGGACGCGCCGCCGCCTGGGGATCGAAGGGAATGCCGTGATCGCGGATTTCAAGAGAAACGGCCTCCGCCTCGAGCCGGACGGCCAGAAGAATCTCGCCGGGTTCGCCCGGATAACCATAGCGGACGATATTGATGAGAATCTCGAACACGGCGAGGTCGAGTTGGAAGAGTTGATTTTCGTCGAACGGAACGCTCCGCAATCGGTCTTGGAGAAAAACCCGGGCCCGGTCGATCTCTCCCAGCTCGGCGGGGATCGTCAGGACATCCGGCCCCGAATCTGAGTTCATCTCGCCCTTTTATACCATAAAACAGGCCCTAGGTTCGAACAACGGCCGGGGGCGGGTGAGGCCGGCTGATTAGCAAAAGGGGGT
>CAYPKX010000009.1:0-39836 GCA_964411395.1 uncultured Eubacteriales bacterium
GATCGATGTCTTGATTGCGAAGCAGCAGGCAGTCGGGATCGTTCAACCACCAGCGCCGGGGCATGAACCAGCGGAGGATCGGATTCTTAATGGCGATTTTGGCGTAGGGGCTCGGGACGCCGGATTTAGCCGGATCCCAGAACGGAGCCGTGTCTTCCCCCACCCGCATACCGTCGACAAGCCCGAGCGAAGGCAGGAGATGCCGGCTCCGGGAGCGTGGTTGCCGCACGGCTTCGGCTCCTGCCCCCCAGGACGGGTTGACGGCCCCGGCAATATGATTCATAATATGATGCGTAAAGAATCATTAATCGAACAGGAAAAGCCATGAAAACCATGTCCATCCACGGGGTTGATTCGGCCATGACCCGGAAGATCCGGGAGAAGTCGGCTGAATACGGATTGAGTGCCAATAAAACCATCAAAAAGATCCTGGCCGATTCTCTGGGACTGTCGGGTGAGAAACCCGGCCCTGGATCCAACTTCGAGGATCTCTGCGGGGTTCTCCCGGCCGCGGCGGCCGCGGAGCTTGAGAAAACGCTTCTCGAAATGGACGTCGTCGACGAGGACGCCTGGTCATGAACCGTGTCCTCATCGATTCTTGCGCCTATACGCGCTTCGTCGCGGGCGATCGCACGGTTTCGGCCTCCCTTTCACGAACCCGGACCGTCTACCTCTCCGTCTTCGTTCTGGGCGAGCTGAAAGCGGGATTCCAGTCAGGATCCCACGAAGCACAGAATAAGAAGATTCTTGCCGCCTTCCTGGAAAAACCGTCGGTGGAGCTGCTGCCGGCCGGAGAGGATACCGCTGACTTATATGCTCGAATCTGGTCGACGCTCCGAAAGGCCGGCCGGCCGATTCCCACAAACGACGTCTGGATCGCCGCTCAAGCCATGGAGACGGGCTCGGTCCTGGTTACATTCGACGCTCATTTCACCCACGTCCCGGGCTTGCGGGTCTGGGAAGGATAGGGTCGCCAACGGCCGTTCTCTTCTCTTTTCCAGAAAAGACGATATTCTCCGGATTTCGACCGGGTCAAAGAAACACGGCCGAGCGGGCCGGGATCGTTCGATCTTCGAGCCGGCGTTTGTTATCGGAAAGATTGACCGCCAAACCGATGGCTCCAGCCTTCCCGCCTCTCGAGGAAATAAAATAAAGATCGTCCTCCAGAACGCCGTCCACCGCGACATTCCCGCCCTGGAGGGAAACGGCCTCATCGAAAAGCGCTTTCCCATCGGGAGGAACGAGCTCCAGGTCGTCCGAATCGATCAACATCGCGTCCAGGACGCCGGAGACGCGGGCGTAAAGAGCCCGCTCGTTGGGAGTCATCTCGATGTCCCGATCGCGAAGCAGCAGGCAGTCGGGATCGTTCAACCACCAGCGCCGGTGCATGAACCAGCGGAGGATGGGATTCCTGATCGCGATCTTGGCGTTGGGGCCCTGGACCCCGGATTTAGCCGGATCCCAGAACGGGGCCGTGTCTTCTCCGACCCGCATCCCATCGACCAGTCCGAGCGAAGGAAGGAGCGGAGCGCCGCAGCCGAGTATGAAATCCCGACCGACGGCCTCGCGGATCGCAGTCATCCCCTGCCGGTAAGCCTGGATGGGGGTCAGAGGACGGAATCGGAGGCCGGGCATGGCCGCCGAAAAAAGAAAATCGATCTTAAAGTAGTTGAAACCCATTTGCCGCAGAGCGGAAAAGGTCTCCCGGAGCCATTCCAGGGCGCGAGGATGACTCGTATCCAGAGCGTAGATGTCCTTGCCCCAGTTCCGGTAACAAACCGCCGGAGGGCCGTTCTCTCCCCTGCCGAACTCGCGGACAAACCAATCCGGATGAAGACGAAAAAGCTCCGATGTCGCCGAAGCCGAGAACGGCGCCGTCCAGATCCCGGCCGTATACCCGGCCCCGCGGATTTCTCCGGCCAGGGCGCCGAGATCCCCGAATCCCGGCCTGGTTTGGAGCCAGTCGCCGATATCGGCCTCATAGCCGTCGTCGATTTGAAAGACATCGAAGCTCCAGCCGGCTCGGGCCAAGCGGAGATTCTTTTCGATGTCGGCCCGGGTCAGGCGGGTGAAGTATTGATACCAACTCGACCAGCCGATGGGATTTTTAAAATCGATCTTGACCTTATTCTCCGTGGCCGTGGCCTCGGCATAGCGTTCGAGCAACCGCTCCAACGGCGCCCCGCTCAAAACAAGAAGCGGCTCCAAAGCCGCCGCCTCGGGAAAATGCGTTCCAAAATACTCGAGATAACCGACGATTTCGTCCCCCTCGACCGCGAAATACGGATGGGCGATCCGCGAGCTCAGGAAACCGGCCAGGAACCGGGGAGCGCCGACAAAATAATCGCTGACCAGGGTGCGGACGGCTTCAGCGGGGACAGGCGAAAAAACAAACCGGCTGTAGTTGGCCAGGCGCTCGTCGAGCCCGGCCAGGCGCTCGCCGGGAGACATCGCCTGCGTCGGGCCCCACGATTGCCAGTTGTTCATCAGGAAGCGCGGCGGAGCCGGCATCCGGAAAATTTCCAACCGGCCCGGCCGCCCCTGGACCGTGCCCAGGACGATATGTCCGACGGGAATCTCCCGGACTTCGGCCCGGATTTCGGCCGCTTCGGACTTGAGATGAATCGCGCCGGGCGAGAGGAGACGATCGAAGACACGCATGATTTTTCATCTTATCATCTTCCCCCTGCCTTTCATAAAGGCGGCCTGTCCGGGGCAAGCCGCGGCGGCGGCTTCTGCTCGAGCCGTCCACGTTGACTTTGCCGGTCCGGAAAGATAAAGTTCCTCCGGGTCGTTGAACAGAGAAAGGGGGAAAACATGAAGAAGTCGTTGCTAGCCTCTGTCTTGATCGTCCTTGCGGCCGGGCTCGGGTTTTCCGACCAAGGCCTGGTTCTTCGAGGGGCCTATGGGGAATTCTCCTGCCTCGGCATTCAGAACGGGCGGGTCTTCATTTTTACCGGAAAACAATTCCATATTTTCGAGCTCAAGGACGGCACGCCTATTAAGACGTTCGGCCGCGTCGGGCAGGGCCCGGGGGAATACGGCGAATATTTTGCCTTTCCCCTTTTTTCCCCGGAAAACGTCGTGGTCAACAACCAGGGGCAATGCATCGTCTTCTCCCATGACGGGACCTACTTGCGGTCCCTTCGACCGGACGGTTTTTCCATCAAAACCCTGCCGCTCGATTCCGGATATATCAGCCAAATCCAGAATGTCGATCCAAAGACGATGGAAAGAACGAGGGTCGTTTCGATCCTCGACGAGGCGTTGAAGCCGGTCCGCGAAATTTATCGGCAAAAGGACGAATCCCTAGCCTCGGCCAATAAGGGAATCATTCGGACGACGTATCCGAGCCCCCTGATCGATTTCGCCTACGACCGCGGGATCATCTATGTCGGAGACCCGGCCGAGGCGATTTCCTTTTCCCTTTACGACAAGCAAGGCCAACCGATCCGCACGATCCGCCGGGAATGTTCGAAAATACGGGTTTCCGAGAACGATCGCAAGACATATCTCCAAACGGCTTTCAACCTCACCTTGGCTCCCGGGAAGACGTTGAAGTCTGAAGTCGAGGTGGAGACGTATTACCCTGCGTTCCGCTTTTTCAAGGTCGACCAGGGCCTGATCTACGTCTTCACGTACCGGGTCGAAGGAGGGAAACGTGAAGTGATCGTTCTGGACGGGAAAGGCAACGATGTTGCCGCCGTCGGGCTGCCCGCAGTCCCCGCCGTCGACTCATGCATCCTCGATAAAAAATTCTATTATGTCGTCTACGATGAATCGCTCGACGAGCTCGTCCTCCACGCGGAGGATATTTTTCCCAAAGCCGGACGGTTCGGCGGAAATTAAAAGACGTTGTACTCGTGGAGGGCTTTGCCCTTGGTGTAACGGTCCAGCCGAAGAGCCGAGATATCCAGGGTCGAGGTCTTCCCGGTCATAATCTCTTCGGCGGCCAGCAATCCGGCCGCGGGGCTGTGCATGAATCCGTGACCGGAGAAACCGGCATTCATGTAGAAGCCCTCGAGACCATCGACCGGTCCGATGATCGCGTGGTGGTCGGGAGTGACCTCATAGAGTCCGGCCCAACGGCGGGCGATCCCGGTCCGCTCCATCAGAGGCAGGCGGAAAGCCGCCGTTTCCAGGTGGTTGAACTCCCAGTCCTCGTCGACCGTCTGGTCGAACGACGGCGGCTGGTCGACCCGGGACATGCCCGAAAGGAGCCCCGGACCTTCCCGATGAAAGTAGAGGCCGGTCCCGAACTCGATGACAAAGGTGAAATCGGACGGGATTTCGGGCGTGGGCGCCGTCGTGAACAGCTGCCGTTTGACCGGCTGGATCGGGATTTCGATCCCGGCCATCCGGCCGATCTCCCCTCCCCAGGCGCCGGCCGCATTGACCAGGAGGCGGGTTTCAATCCGGCCCTTGTTCGTCAAAACAGCGGCGACTTTGCCTCCGGCGGTTTCCACGCCGGTGACTTCGACGCCGGTCAGACAGCGCCCGCCGAGCTTGGAGGCGGCGGAAACATATCCCTGGACGACGCCCCCGTTGTCGGCCAGGCCGTCGTCGGGACCGAACAGCCCGCCGAGAGCGTCTTCAAAATTCATCATCGGGAGTTTTTTCCGGATGTCATCGCCGGACAGCCATTCCGTCCGGATGCCCAGGGCTTTGTGCATCTCCATCTGGCGGCGGAAGGCAGCGACGTCCTGTTCCTTGTTGAGGATGAAGAGATAGCCGATTTTCCGGTAGTCGGCCGAATAACCGGTCTCCTCCTCGAACCGTTCAAAGGCAGGGAGGCTCAGCTGGGACATCCGGCAATTGATCTCGGTGTCGAAATGAGCCCGGACTCCGCCGGCGCACTTGGCCGTGGATTCCGTCCCGAACAGGTCGGCCCGTTCCAGGAGGACGATATTTTTCGCCCCGGCCCTGGCCAGATGGTAGGCCGTCGAAGCGCCGATGACGCCGCCGCCGGCGATGACGATGTCGGCCGTTTGAGGAATACTCATGTTCATCTCCTCTCCAGGATGATCCGCCATTTTTATCAAAACGAAAAAAAGTATTATCGCCGACTTGAACCCCCGGCGCAAGTTTCTATATAATCCGCAGCGTTCAACGTCTTTCTGTCCAGGAGGACCTGATGCCCCATTCCCTGAAAGTCCTTGTCAGGATTTCCCTGCTCGTTTTCATGGCTGTCACTCTGGCCGGACCTTTTTCGGCCCAGAATACCCCGGCGGGAAACGGCCCGGACCTGACCCAGCATTTGAAATGGCGGAACATCGGCCCGGCCAACATGGTCGGCCGCATTTCCGACTTTGAAGCCCTCGAGTCCGACTTCACCCAGGTGTTGGTCGCCGGAGCATCCGGCGGCGTGTTCAAGTCGGTCAACGCCGGAACGACCTGGGAACCGATCTTCGACACGTACGGCTCGGCCTCGATCGGCGACGTCGCCTTCTTCCAGAAGGATCCCCACATCATCTGGGTCGGGACCGGTGAGGAATGCTCCCGCAATTCCATCGCCTGGGGCGACGGGATTTACAAATCGACCGACGGCGGCAAGACCTTCGCCCGGATGGGCCTGGAAACAACCCACAGCATCGCTCGCGTGCTGCCGCATCCCTCCGATCCAAACGTCGTTTATGTCGCCTCCACCGGCCACACCTGGGGATACACCGGCGACCGCGGCCTGTTCAAGACGACCGACGGCGGCAAGACCTGGGTCAAGCTGGCCGGCGGTCTTCCCAATGACGGGAAAACCGGGGCCATCGACCTGGTCATGGACCCGGCGAATCCCGAGGTCCTGTTCGTCGGTTTCTGGCAACGGCTTCGCCGCCCCTGGCGGTTCGATTCCGGCGGCCCCAACGGAGGCATTTTCAAGACCGTCGACGGGGGCAAGACCTGGACCAAGTTGACCCAGGGCCTGCCCGAAGGCGATACCGGCCGGATCGGCCTGGCCATTTCCCGCTCCAATCCGAAGGTCCTCATGGCTTATGTCGAACACGGGTTCCAGCCTCGTCCGACGGTCGGCGGAGCGGCCCCCGGAGCGGCTCCGAAACCGAACCCGGATTATGCCGACATGACCAAGCTGGGATCGGGCATTTACCGTTCGGAAGACGGAGGCGCGTCCTGGATCTACGTCAACCGGATGAACAACCGGCCGTTCTATTACAGCCACATCTATATCAATCCGCTCGAAGACAAGTGGGTTTACTCGCTGGCCACGAACATGATGTTCTCCAGCGACGGCGGACGGACCTGGACGACGATGTCCGGGCTCCATCCCGACTTCCACACCATGTGGCTCGATCCGTCCAATAAAAACCGGATGTACGTCGGTCAGGACGGCGGCGCATCTCTGTCCCATGATCATGGAAAAACATGGATCTTTTATGACAATCTCTCTTTCGCCCAGTTCTACGCCGCCTCGGCCGACATGCGCGAGCCCTATTATGTGTACGGCGGCCTCCAGGACAACGGCACCTGGGGCGGCCCCTCGATGAGCCGGGAGGGCGAAATTCTGACCGACTACTGGTACAACGTCGGCGGCGGCGACGGCTTTCATACCCAGAACGACCCGACCGACTGGCGGACGGTCTACAGCGAAAGCCAGGGCGGATCGATTTCCCGGTGGAACGTCGAAACCCGGGAGTCCCGTTCGATCCGGCCGAGCCAGACCAATATCGCCAATTACAAGGAATATTTCCCCGCCGTTCCGTCTCAGCCGGCGGCCAAACCCCCGGCGGGCGGAGATCCCCAGGCCGCCATGCGGCAGCAAGCGGGTCGAAGCCCGTTCCGGTTCAACTGGAGCTCGCCGATCTTCCTTTCGCCGCATAATCCCCGGACGCTGTATTTCGGCGGCAATCACCTGTTCAAATCGACCAACCGGGGCGATACCTGGCTGATCGTCAGTCCGGACCTGACCACCAATAATCCCGAAAAGAACAAGCCGACCGGAGGCATCACCGACGATACGACCGGAGCCGAGACGCACTGCACGATCATCTCCGTCTCCGAGTCGCCTCTTCGGCCCGGGCTGCTCTGGGTGGGGACCGACGACGGCAACGTCCAGGTTTCCAAAAACGACGGTGTGACCTGGACCAATGTCCGGCCCAACATCAAGGGCGTTCCTCACGAGATCTGGTGCAGCCGGGTCGAGGCCTCCCATTTCGATGAGGGAACGGCCTTCGCAACCTTTGACGGCCACCGGAGCGATGACTTCCACGTCTATGCTTACAAAACCACGGACTTCGGCAAAACCTGGGCGCCGATTACAGCCGGCATCCCCGACGGCCAGCCCGTCTATGTCATCCGGGAAGACGCTAAAAATAAAGACCTGCTCTACCTCGGAACCGAATTCGGCGTTTTCATCAGCCGCAACGGCGGTCAAAGCTGGACGAGCTTTAACCGGAATATGCCGACCGTGGCCGTCCACGATCTGTTCATCCACCCCCGCGACAATGACCTGATCGCCGCGACCCATGGCCGGGGCATCTGGATCATGGACGATATTTCCGCTCTCCGCCAAACGACGGACAAGGTCATGGCTCAGGACTTCGCCCTTCTCGAACCGGGCAAGGCCGGGACCAAATGGCTGACCGTCCGACGGGGCGGTTACGGCCGCGGCGACTTATACTTCAAGGGCGAGAATCCCCCCTATGGGGCCATGCTTCACGTCTTCTTTAAAGCCAAGCCCGAGAAACCGGCGACTCTGGAAATCACGGATGCCACCGGGACCCAGAAGACGGTCTATCTTCTGGACGATATCGAGCCCGGAATCACCCGGCTTCTCTGGGATTTCGCCTGGGATCCCCCGGCCGCCACGGTCGATACGGCAGCGTCGAGCCTGAAAACTCAGTTGACGGCCGCCGCGGCGTCGGCAGAGCTTACGGCCGAGCAAAAAGCCGTTGTCGCCGAAGCCCTCAAGGATTTAGAGAAGGCGAGCGGCAATTACCGGAAGATCAACGATATCCGGCAGAAAGTCATGCCTCTGCTCGGACGCGGCATGTTCATGGGCGGAGGTCGGCGGGGCGGATTCGGCTCCCTCACGGCCGAAGCCGGGACCTACGCCGTGAAGCTGACCGTCGGCGACAAGACCGTTGTCGGCAAGGTCACGGTCCGCTTGGATCCTCTCCAAGCCAACCAGTAATGATGTGACGGGGACAGGGCCATGGTTCTATTTCCAGGAATGATGGCCCTGTCCGCCGGCTCTCCGGGGATTGACGTCGGTTCTCTCGGGACGGGAGGGATCTTTTTAAACCGTCGCGAGGAAGAGCCCTTGGCCTGTCCGTCCGGATTCATTTGAGGAGGCCGCCTCATGTTATCGCCAGGCGAGAGGCCGTCGCGGGCCGCGACCATTCGCAATCTTCAGGAGATCCCCGGGGTCGGGCCCAGCCTCGCTCATGACCTCTGGCGGTTGGGCCTCGGCTCAGTCGGCGAATTGAAGGGGGCCGATCCGCAAAAGCTGTACGACCGGCTCTGTGATTTGAAAAAGGCGAGCGTCGACCGCTGTTGTCTGTATGTCTTCCGCTGCGCCGTCTATTACGCTTCGCGCAGGCAGCACGACCCCGAAAAGCTGAAATGGTGGAACTGGACGGACCGGAAGATCAAAGGCAAACGCGCCTGATCGGCCTCATCCCTGCTCCGCCCGAAATCCCCGCGCTTGGGGCGCTTCGGAAAATCGGGCGGATTTCTTGAAACCGTTCCCCCGCTCCTAACGGGTCCGCCAATTGACCTTCAAATTGTGGGCTCCCCGGGACACGACGTCCGGCCGGACGTCGAGCTTCATCATCTCCGGCCGGTTGCCGATCTCCAGGCAGGCCACATAGGTGAACTTCGTCAGCTTCTCCATCTTCGCATAATCCGCTCTTTCCAAAACATCGCCCGGGGTGTGGTAGTCTTCGGTCGTCCCGCAGAAAATCCAGACGCCCGGGATGCCGTATTGGATATGGGGAAATTGATCGCTTCGAAAAAAGAAACGGTCGGCCTGGGCGGGATCCTGGTAGACGTCGTCGATCCGCATCCCGGCCGAGCGCTTCATGGACGCCCGGAGGATTTGATCGAACTCGGTGGACAGGCAGTTGCTGCCGACAAAATACACCATGTTCGGGTCGTTCCGGACGAGCATGTCCAGGTTGAGGTTGGCGCTGATCTTTTCCACCGGGACGGGACAATGCTGGACAAAATGATAGGCCCCGATCAGGCCGCGTTCCTCGGCCGTGCTCCAAACCATGATGACCGAGCGCTTTGGCCGTTCGAGGGCCAGGGCTTCGATGATTTCGAGCATGGCCACCGCGCCGGAAGCGTTGTCGTCGGCCCCGGGGAAAACGGCCCCTTCCCGCATCGACAGATGGTCCTGGTGTCCGGTGATCGTGACATATTCGTTCTTGAGCTTCGGGTCCGACCCTTCGATCACCCCGACGACGTTGGAAGCCGCGGCCATCCGCTTGTCGAAATAGATCGAAGCCTCCACGATCCGGCCTTCGACCGGGCCGGCGGCCGGAGGCTCGCCCCTGAGCGCAGCGGCCGTTTTGGCCTCGAGCTCGGCCGGGGTGATTCCCAATACGGCCGCTCCCGCTTCGGCCCGGACGTCGAGCTGGATAAAGGGGACCACCGCGGCGGGAAGAGACGACCCGCCCCGGCCCGAGGCGTCGATGCTGGGATAGGCGAGCCGCTCGGCAAGGTCAAAGCTGCGGCCCCCGTCCCGGAGCGCCTTTTCCCGCTCGGGGGTGATGACGGTAATCAGTCCGGCCGCGCCTTTTTCCCGAAGAAACCGCGTCAGGGAAAACGGCGGCGGCGTGCCCGCGGCCGGCCGCGGTCCTTCGGGCGCGGTCAAGCCGATGACTACCGCCATTTTGCCCTTCAGGTCGATCTTTTCAAGCGATTTTTCGTTCGCATCACGGACGGTCCCGAGAAAAACGACGCCCCCGGAGAACGCGCCCTCTGCCGTTCCGCGCAGGTTCGCGGGAACGAAGGATTGGGGAAAATAGAGGATTTGCTCGCCGGAGGCCGTTATAATCCGGAGCCGCGACTTGGCCGGGGAGACCGTGGCGACTTCGATCGGAACCGCCTGGAAATATGACCCGTCGGGAAGGATCGGTTTCAAACCCCGCGCCTTCGCCTGCTGGGCGAGATAGAGCGAGGCGATTTCGACGGCAGTCGACGGCGCGGGCCGCCCTTCGAAAACCGGCGAAGCCAGAAAATCCATATGGACTTTCATGTCCCCGGCCCGAATCGCCTTGAGCCCTCGATTTTGGGCCTCGAGCCATCCGGCCGCAGACAGGCTGAGAACAATGATCCCGAAGATCGCGACGGAACGGATTCGGCAATGACGCATGGATCCTCCTCTCCGGCCCGGGACGGCCGGGTCAGACCTCTTGATCCGGGAAATCATATGCCGTTCGGATTCCGGACGCAAGAAAAAGAACGATCCGCGATCCCGCGCCCGGGATGAAAACAGACGCGGAGAAAAACTCCGGAGGCCCGCTTTGCCTCCGGGTCGGACGAACGCCGGCGAAGTTATTTCTTCAAGGCCGCGTTCAGAGCGTCAAGCGCTTTCTGGGGGCTCATCGCTCCGAAGTGAAAGGGCAGTTCCTCGCCGGTCTTGAGCTTCAGAACCAGCGATTTCAGGAGGAAACCTTTCTTGACGATCTCCGCTCCGCCGATCTCGGAAAACGGAATCGTCAGATGTTCCTCGGATTTTTCGAAGGCCTTGATCCGGTTGCTGAGCAGCGCCGCGGCGTTTTTTTCCAGGGAGATCCCGGCGTCAAAATGAAAATTGAGGTTGGTGATATGGATTTTACCGGTCACCTTGGCGGCCATCGGGCCTTCCCCGCCGACATAGACCGCCCAGGATCCGACTTCGTTCTCTCCCGGAATCAACCAGTCTTTGCCCATGAGATGCCTCCTGCGCGCCCGGCGCGACGGTCGTTTTCGATTTGCGTGTTCAATCTATCCCCATCAAAAATGGAAGTCAACTCCGGAACTTGGTAAAATGGAAAACAGGAAACAGGTATTGTGTCTCCATTCAAGATCACCCGGCGCTGTTTTCTGAAGTGGAGTGCGCTTCTGGGTTCATCGGGCCTTCCCCTTCCCTCGCTGGCCGCCATGATGGACGACGCCGGTTTACCCGGCGAAGCTCCGCCGCCCGTCTCCCCCGCTTCCTTCGGGCCCCCGAACGGGGCCGACCGGATCATTCGAACCGGCTGCCCGTCCCACAACTGCGGGGGGCGCTGTCTTCTCCGGGTGACGGTTCGCGAGGGAAAAATCGTCCGGATCGAAACCGACGACCGGCCGGCCGACACGCCCGCCGATCCGCAGCTTCGGGCCTGCATCCGCGGACGGGCTTACCGCAAGCGGCAGGATCATCCCGACCGGCTCCGTTACCCCCTGAAACGGACCGGTCCGCGCGGCGAAGGAAAATTCGAACGGATCTCCTGGGACGAAGCGCTCGACCGGATGGCTTCCGAGCTCGAGCGGATTAAAAGGACATACGGCAATTCGGCTCTTTTCATCCCTTACGGCACCGGAAGCTACAGCCAGACCAACGGTCGCCAGACCGCTCAAAGGCTCCTGAACCTTTTCGGCGGCTGCCTCGGAAGCTATAACAACTATTCCTGGGCCTGCCAGGCCGCGGCCACCTCGACCGTCTTCGGGACGAACATCACCGGGAACCAGCGCCAGGATTGGCTCAAGGCCAAAATCATCCTGATGTGGGGCTGGAATCCTTCCGAAATGCGGGATGGAACGAACACCGAATATTTCCTCCGCCGGGCCCGGGACAACGGCGCCCGGATCGTCTGCCTCGATCCCCGGATGACTTTGAGCGCCGTCTCGCTGGCCGATGAATGGATTCCCATCCGTCCCGGAACGGACGCCGCCATGATGTCGGCCATGGCCTGGGTCATGATTACGGAAAACCTCGTCGATTCCGCCTTCATCAAAACGCACTGCCTCGGCTTCGACGAAACTCAAATGCCGGCCGCCCCGACCGGCGCGGAAAGCTACAAGGATTATATCCTCGGAATCCGCGACGGCGCGCCGAAATCCCCGGCCTGGGCCGAACCCATCACCGGCATCCCCGGGGACACGATCGCCCGGCTGGCTCGGGAATACGCGACCCTCAAGCCGGGGGTCCTCTACCAGGGCTACGGGATGCAGCGGCGGGCCTACGGCGAACAGGTCGTCCGGGCCGGTTGCGTTTTGGCCGCAATCACCGGAAACGTCGGACGCCCGGGAAGCTGGGCCGGCGGACTGGCGCTCCAGGCGCCCGACGGCGGCCCGGCCTGGACCGTTTTCCCCTCGGGACCCAATCCGGTTTCTGCCTCCATCCCCGCTTTTCTCTGGACCGAAGCCGTCATCCGCGGTTCCGACATGGGACCGGAGGACGGCCTCCGGGGGACGGACCGCCTCCCGGGAAACATCAAGCTGATCTATTCCGTCGCTTCCAACATCCTGGTCAACCAGCACGCCGACATCAATCGAACGGTGAAAATCCTCCGCGACCCCCGGCTTCTGGAATTCATCGCCGTCCAGGATAACTTCCTCACGCCCTCGGCCCGGTTTGCCGACCTGGTCCTGCCGGCCTGCACCCAGCTCGAAACCTGGGGAGTGTCGGATGGCTGGAAATACGGGGAAGAAGTCTTTCTCAATCCGCCGGTCGTCGATCCGCTGCCGGAAACACAAAGCGACTATCGAATTTGCGCTGAGATCGCCGGGCGACTGGGCTTCGGCCCGGCTTACACCGAGGGGCGCGACGAGCGGGGTTGGGTCGCCTGGTCGCTGGATCGTTTCCGGGAATCGCGGTTTCCGGACCTTCCCGAGCTGGACACCTTCGCGCAGGGCAACGCCGGTGTCCACATCAAACCGGTTTCAGCCCCGGCCGTCGCCCTGGCCGATTTTCGTCGCGATCCGGAGAAATTCCCGTTGTCCACGCCCTCGGGCCGGATCGAAATCTTCTCCCCCGCCCTTCACGCCCTGGGCAAACCCGAGACGATTCCCTCCGTCCCCAAGTACATCCAGGAATGGGAGAGCCCGTTCGGCCCCGAAGCCGGGACGTATCCTCTCCAGGTCATCGGCCACCACTCCCTCTCCCGGGTTCACTCGACGATGGAAAACGTGGACTGGCTCGAAGAGGCCTTCCCCCAGCGCCTTTTCATCAATCCCATCGACGCGGCGGCCCGGGGATTGCGCAATGCCGACTCCGTGCGCGTCTTCAACGGAAGAGGCGAGACCGTTCTCCCCTGCCGGGTCACGCCGCTCATTCGGCCGGGCGTCGTGGCCATCCCCCAGGGCGCATGGTGGACGCCGGACGAAAACGGCATCGACCGGGGCGGCTCGATCAACGTTTTAACGTCGTCCCGCTGGACCCCGCTGGCCTTCGGAAACGCCCAGCATACCGTCATGGTCGAGGTGAAAAAAACATGATCCGCCCGGCTGTGAAACAATGGGCTTTTTATGTGAACTCCGACGCCTGCTCGGGTTGCAAGACCTGCCAGGTCGCCTGCAAGGACAAGAATAATCTCGCGGCCGGCGTCCATTGGAGAAAGGTGACCGAAGTCACGGGCGGAGGATGGAGAAAGCAAAACGGGCTTTGGATCCCGACCGTGGCCGCCTACCATCTTTCGACCGCCTGCCATCATTGCCGGAATCCGCTCTGTGTCCCGGCCTGCACGACTCAGGCCGTCTGGAAACAGGATGACGGCGTGGTCTTTATCGATGCGAGCCGCTGCATTCGCTGCGGCCAGTGCGCGGCCGCGTGTCCGTACGGAGCCATTCGGCCCGATTCCGACGGCGTCATGACCAAATGCGATTTCTGCGCCGACGAACTCGATCAGGGCCTGCCGCCCATCTGTGTCGCCGCCTGTCCCAACCGGGCTTTGGACTTCGGCGACTTGGACGATCTGCGGAAGAAGCACGGCGAGGGATCGACGGTTTTCCCCCTGCCCGACCCGGCCGAAACCCGGCCCTCCCTGATCGTCAAGCCGCATCGCCAAGCGGATTTCATCGGGAAAAACAATCCCGAAATCGGCAATTGGGCTGAGCTCTGACGGCGAGGAAGCGGTCAGTCGAACGGCCAAAGGGCCCGGTCGTAATCCTCGGCGAAAAGAAGGCCCCGCGCCGCCTCAGCCGTTTTTCGAGGTTTTCGGGCCGCGATCCAGATGCCGTGAAGGCCGGGGGTGGAGAGAAGAACCGCCCGCTCGAAGCCGCAGGCATAGAGCCGCCGGATCAAGTATCGCTTACCCAGCCCCTTTTCAAGCGTTCCAAATTTCCGCATGGCTTCGACGGCTGCCGCGTGGGTCAGAACCGCCGCCCGGTCGTCGTCGGGATGGTACTGCTCGGAAAGAAGGATTTTCCCCTTCGGGCGAAGGGCGGTCAAAGCCCGGGCCAGAACATCGGCCTCCCGGAGACAATGATGGAGGGAATCGAAAATCACGACACCGTCGAAAAAACGATCGAAAGCGACCGTCTGGCAATCGGCCCTGACGAAATTCACCGAAAGTCCGGCTTTCTCCGCATTTTTCCGGCCGACCGCGAGCGAGGCTTCATTGAGATCGACTCCGGTCGCCTTGAAGCCGCAGCGGGCCAGGAAAATCGTCGTCCAGCCGCAGCCGCAGCCTAAATCCAGGACCGACGATCCGGCCGGAAGACCGAGGAGCTTGATCATCGTCCCCGCGGCGGCGAGATAATCTCCGGTCAATCCTTCGGGATCGCTGAACGGCTTGTTCATTTCGAACGGATGATCGACCGGGTACGCCGTTTCCGCGTGCGGATCATAGTCCCGGCCGGTCAGTTCCTTGAACGCCGCCAGCTGTTCGCGGACGGCCGCATCCCCTTCCGCCGCCGGGACCGCGGCAAAGCCGGTTTCGTCGTAGAGGGGCTCGAACGAATCCCGAAGCCGGGTCAACATCGTACCCGTCCCCCGGAAATTTTCGATGATCCGCCGCAAATCCTCGGGAGCGAGATCCTCGATGGTCAAAACCGCTTCATCGAAGCGCAGGCGGCGGACGATCGCCGGAATCTGGGCTACGGTCCCGACAACCAGAACACCCTCGATCCATCGAAACGGCCTTTCCGGACCGTCGGCCACAAGGCCGGCAACTTCGAAGTCCGGATCGATCGCCCGCTTGAGATCGCGGATGAAACGCACGGCCCGGTCGCCGGTGCCGATCAGGAGAAGCCTTTTCCTCCTCTTGCGGCGCCCGGATCGCTCATGCGCCAGGCGATCGGCCAAACGAATCCCGAGCGTTCCGGCCAGGACAAAAAGGAGATCCAGAAAAATGAGGCTCCAGGGAAATTGCCAGAGAGGCCGCGTTTCCGGGAAGATGATTCGTCCCAGGGCCAGGAGAACGGTCGCCGGGAGGACGGCGGCCGCAATCCGAAGGGCTTCGCCCGGGGTCATGGACTTCCAGGCCAGGGGAAAAACCGAAAAGAGCAGGAAGCCGAGCGTCCGGAAGACGACCGCGCCCGCTGCCAGGAGAAGAAGGCCGCCAAGGACTGCGGGGTCGGGGATTCCCTGGAAAGCAATGAAAACCGCCGCCGGGAAGGAAGCGGCGAAAATGATTACGTCGACGGAGACTTTGAGGGCGTTGGCCCGGGCTTCCCTGTTCACAACATCTCCCTTCGTCAAGGAAACAGGCTTGCCGTCATTATACGCGAAGGCGCCTTCCGGAGCGAACCGTCCCGGGATCGACCGGAACCGCGACTGGCTGAATTATGCCGTGAATCTCGATTTTCGAAAAAACGGCTGGATCTATGTCTTGACCAGGGAAAACCAGATCTACTTCGATATCGATCCCCGGGCGCCGGCCTGTCGGTCGGTCGGATTTACGAACGCCTTTCGGGCGTTTCATAAAGAGGCTGGTAAATCCGGACGGGTTTCCAGCGTCCTCGACGACGCCTATCTGGAGAAGCTGCGGACGTCGGTGGAATACTGGACCGGAAGAGACTGGTCGATGACCCCGTCCTGGATTCGCTGATCCGGGCTATTCCGGAAACACGACCGTCGCCTTCACCCCGCCCTCGGAAGTGAAGGTGCAGACCGCGTCGATTTGCTCGGCCAGAATTCTTATGAGCGACAAGCCGGTCGTCTCGGCTGTTTTCGGATCGAGACCTTCGGGCCATCCGACCCCATCGTCTTCGACCCGAAGCCGGATGGCGCCGTCCGTTTTCCAAAGATCGATCCGGATTTCTCCGCCTTTGTCGCCGGGATAGGCGTGCCGGAAAGCGTTGATGACCAGCTCGTTCAAGATCAAGGCGAAGGGAAACGCCCGCTGAGCATCCAGAGGGAGATCCTCCAGGTTGGATTTCGGCATCACCCGCCGGCCGGCCCCGGAAGGCGACCTCGCCAGCGATTCGATCAAACGGCCGGCCAGTGTTTTCAGGTCGATGCGCGAAGGATCGGACGATTGATTCAAAATATCGTAAATGGTCGAAATCGAGAGGATTCGGCTCCGGGTGTTGCGAAGAATGTCCCGGCTCTCGGGATGGCTGATGTTCTCCGTTTCCAGGGTGAGGAGGCCGGAGACAACGGCCAGGCTGTTCTTGATCCGGTGCCGCATTTCCCTCATCAGCAGATCTTTCTGGGCCAGCGCCTGCTTCAAACTCTCTTCGGCCGTTTTCCGGTCATGGATATCCTTGACCGCTCCGACGATCGCCGTCGTTCGGCTTTGATCCGGGGAGCGCAGGGCTCGCGACAAGACGCTGATCCAGCGCCATCGGCTTCCCCGGACGATCGACCGGCATTCGATCTCGGAGGTCCCGCCTTCAACCAGGAGACGCCGCAATTCGTCCTTCACCCGGCCGAGATCGTCGGCCTGGATGACCGAATCCCAGAGGTCGGGCGTATCCGCCTCGCCCGCCGACCGGCCGGTGATTTCGGGAAAATTGCTCGAAACCTGGTCCATGACCACCCGGCCGTCGTTTCCGACACTCAGCCGGAAAAAATAATCCGTCGTCAGGGAAGCGATCAGGCGGTGACGCTCCTCGCTCTCGCGGAGGGCCTCGACGGCTCGGCGCTGCCCGGTGACGTCCCGAAAGCTGCTGACCCGGCCGACCGGAGTACCGTCGATGATCTGGGGGTAGGAATAACGCTCGAAAATCCGGCCGTCATTGAACTCCAGCTCATCGAAGCCCTCGTCCTCGGGACGTCCGTGGAGCTCCCGAACCTTCGCCAGGAAGGCGTCGGGATTCTTCAGCTGCCGGAGGACAAAAGCCAAAGCTTTCTCGTTGTTTTTCTCAGCCAGAATCTCTTCGGGAATCCCCCAGAGCCGGGCGAACCGGGCGTTGAATCCGGTGATCGTCCCATCCCGGGCGACGATGAGAATCGCATCGGCGGCGGACTCCAGGGCGGCCTGAAGATGAAGGACCGAATCGGCCCGGGCGCGGGGCGGGGAAAGAAACTGGCCGAGATCGTTCTCCCAGGCCGGTCCGCCTTCCGGCTTCTTCAGCTCGAGCAGGGCCGCATGGAGGTTGATCGCGATCCGGATGGACGCCAGAAGCACCGCCGCTCCCGAACTCTTGACGACGAATCCGTAGGAGGACACGTTCTGGGTTTTGGCGATCGTGCCCGGGTCGGTGTAGTTGGAGAGGAAGATGATCGGCACATCGAATTTTTCGAGAATGTCCCGGGCGGCTTCGGTTCCATCCATGCCGCGGCCGAGATTGATGTCCATCAGGATCAGGTTGAGGCGGCCGGCCCGCTCCGTGACGAATTGGATGGCCTTGGAGCCGGACGTCACGACAAAGACTTCATACCCTTCCTCTTCCAGCTCCCGCTGCTCGTCGCTGGCGATGAGCATTTCGTCCTCGACCAGGAGAATCGTTCGGGGCGCATCGTTCATGTCTCTCTCCGGACCGGACCTATCCTAAGCCGGAAACCGCGCCTCCGTCAACCGGAGGAATCGGGAGGGGCTTGCCTTTCCTCCCCCGTTCGTGCTACTAATTAATATATTCGTGCTACTCATATCGCTCAGGAGACGCCATGAAACGCCCGTTCGCCGCCCTCGCCGCCCTCGCCGTCCTCGCCGTCCTCGGCCTACCGCTGTCGGGGCTCTCGGCTGAGGATACGGTCCCCAGGAAAAAGGACACGTCATCGACCGGACAGGAGGATATCCGCCTTCAGCACGAGGTGACGGTCACGGCCTCGCCCATTCTGAAAGCGGTCAAGGATTGCTCGGTCTCCGTCAGCGTGCTGGACGAAACGGACATTCTGGCCGCCCGGCCCATGAACGCCCTCGGAGCCCTGACCCGCCTCCCCGGCATCTTCGCTCACCGGACCGGCGACTTCGGCCGGACCGACATCGAGATCCGCGGGATCGGGCAGCGCGGCCAGCGGATCGCCGTGCTGGTCGACGGCCGGCCGGAAAAAATGGGCCTCTTCGGTTGCGCCGTCACCCACGCCTATCCCCTCGACAACGTCGAGCGCATCGAAGTCGTCCGCGGCCCTTCCTCGGTCCTCTACGGTCCCGACGCCATGGGCGGAGTCGTCAATGTCATCACCCGGAAACCTGCCCCGGGTTTTCGGACGGATCTCACGACGGCCTACGGAGCGTACAGGACGTTTTCCCTCAACCTCCGCCACGGGGCTTCACTCGGACGGCTCGATTACCTCGTAACCGCCGACCGCTTGTCGAGCGATGGACACGTCGCTTCATCCTCGTACCTGAGTACCGCCTTCACCGGCCGGGCGGGGTATGACCTCGGTTCCGGCCTGGCCCTGTCGTTGCGGGGCAAATATTTCGACGGAAATAAGGATGAACCGGGGCCATGGGGGTTTCCTTCACTGACATCCTGGAACCGTTACAAACGCGGCTCGGCCGATATCAGTCTCGACGGAAAGTGGGACGGAGCCGAAATGTCGGTTCTGGCCTACGCCGACTTCGGCCGGCATGTCTTCTCCGACGGCTGGAGCTCCCGCGACCATTACCGCGGGGGGATCGCCCGGGGCAGCCTGGCCCTGGGTTCGAGCCACCGGCTGTCCTTCGGCCTGGACGCCCGCTTTTTCGGGGGAAAAAGCTACAACTCCCCAAAGGGGGAATGGAGGAAAAGCGATGTCGGCGTCTACCTCCACGATGAAATGACCCTGGGACGGCGCTGGATCGTTTCCGCCGGCGCCCGCCTGGACCGCGATTCCCAGTTCGGCTGGGAAGCGTCTCCTCAAGCCGGGATCGTCTGGCATGCGGCCGAATCGACCGCCCTTCGAGCGACTTTCTCCAAGGCCTTCCGCACCCCCCACATCAACGAGCTCTATCTCTTTCCCTCGTCCAATCCCGACCTTCTTCCGGAGCGGTCCTGGAACCTGGAGCTGGGTTTTAAACAGTCGATCGCCGGATGCGTCACCCTCGACGCTGCGGTCTTCACCATGAGAGGAACGAACCTCATCGAAACCGTGCCCAATCCCGGGGGAAAACCGCCCGTGAAATTTCGCAATACCGGACGGTTTGAGTTTTTCGGAGGGGAGTTGGGGCTCGAGACCGCCGTCTCGCGCGCGCTCCGTCTCGGCGGATCGTTTTCCCTGCTGGATACGGGCGACTTGACCAGGGGCCGGCCGGGTCGGAAAATCGATTTCGACGTCCGCTGGAAATCCGGACGCCTCCAGGCCTTTCTGACCGCCCAGCATGTTTCCGATTACCATGCCGGCCAGGGCAAAACGCTCCCCCTCCCGTCCTACACCCTGATTAACGGCCGGATTGAATTCGCCCTGAACCGGACTCTCGGCCTGTTTGCCGAACTCAACAACATCGGGGGCGAGGACTACATGGTTTACGCCGACCTTTCCGGCAACGCCGCCGGTCTCTATGAAATGC
Source organism: uncultured Eubacteriales bacterium (assembly GCA_964411395.1). Classification (GTDB taxonomy): domain Bacteria; phylum Acidobacteriota; class Aminicenantia; order Aminicenantales; family UBA4085; genus JAAZPG01. Next base: position 19,797 of record CAYPKX010000009.1, read on the forward strand.
CCGGGCGGAACGCCCACTTCGGCCTGAGGGTCGGGTTGTGAGCCGCCCTCCCCTCGGCGGATTTTTCGACGGGCACGCCCCGACCTGGGACGAGAACCAAACTCCCGGCCTTCATGAATCCATCGGTCGAATTTTCGCCGCCGCTTCGTTTGAGCCGGGGCTTCGCGTTCTGGATGTCGGGGCGGGCACAGGCGTTCTGTACCCCTATTTTCTTGCCGCCGGAGCCGGGGAGTACACCGCCGTCGACATGTCCTCCGAAATGGTCCGGACGTTTCAAGCCAAACACCCCGACGCGCATGTGTTCGAGGCGGATTACGAGAAGTCGATTCCCTTCCCCCGCCCGTTCGACGCGGTTATGATTTTCAACGCCTTCCCCCATTTCCGAAACGAGGAGACTGTCTTCCGGCTGTCTTCTTCCTACCTCCGGCCGGGCGGCCGTCTGTTCATCTGCCATTCCATGAACCGGGAAGCCCTCAACGCCCACCACCGCGCCGCGGGAAGCGTGGTTTCCGAGGATATTCTCATTTCCGACGAGCGAATGGCCGGACGATATCGCCAAGCCGGATTTTCCGGCGTCAAGGTCGAGAACGGCGATTTCTTCTATTCCGAAGGGACGAAGCCCCCTCATGCCTAGAGAAGGAAAAGCGAAGGTCGAGCTCCGGGACGTCTCGCTGGCTTCGGTTTTCGGAGCCGCGGCCCTGGCCTTGCCGGTTTTGTTTCATGTCCTCGGTCTCGGAGCGGCCTTTCTCCCGATGTTTCTCCCGCTGTCGGCGGCCGGATTCCTTCTGCCGTTTAGAGTCGCCGGTCCGCTGGCGGTCGCGGTCCCGGTCGTTTCATTCGCCCTGACCGGGATGCCGCCCATGACCGTTCCTCCGACCGGGCCGATCATGACGCTCGAGCTCCTGTTTCTCATGGGGGCCAACCGCCTCCTCCATCATCGTATGAAACTCAACATTTTCGCGTCCGCCGCCGTGGCGACGGCGGCCGAACGCGCCTTCTATCTCGGGCTGATCTATTTGGCAGCCACGGTCTTCCGCCTTCCCCGGGTGGCGTTTTCGCTCGGCGGTCTGGTGAAAAGCCTCCCCGGAACGGTCCTGCTCCTGACCGCTGTCCCGGCCGTCGTCGCGGCCGTTCGAAAACACAGGACCTCATGATCAAGGCGGCTGTCCTTTTCCTCGGCCAGGCCGCCGCACTTATTGCGCCCCCGCTCGTTGTCGTCCCGGCGACGGCGGCAGGGACGGCCCTCTTCCTGGCCCGACGGCAAAGCCGCGGCCGGGTCCGGTTGGGAGCGGGCCTTTTCTTTGTTTTCTTCCTCGTTCTCTTTCTTTCGGGCCTGGTTGAAGGCGCTCTGGGGATCTCTGTTCCCGATTACGGCCGCTATGCCCTCCTGGCGCTTCGGGGATATGCTTCTTTTCTCGTCGCCTTGGCCGCAACATTGATATTCACCCTGACGGAGGTTCTCTGTTTTTTAAAAAAGGTCCGGATTCCGGGCTATATCCTGACCATGATCTATCTCATGATCTCCGACCTGGCGGTCTTTAACCGCCTGGCCTCAGAGATGCGCCGAACCGTCCGGAGCCGGGACGACGGACTCGGTTTGTGGGCCAGGATGAATCTGACCATCCATGCGGCCAAAAGCTTCGTCGTTTTCGCCGCGGCGAAATTCCGCTATCGACATGAACACATCCAGGCCAGGGGACTCTCTCTGGATCTGCCCTTGGACGATTGGAGGACGCGTGAACGCTTGCGTCAGCGCGCATGAGCTGACCCTCCTGAGACGGGACAAACCGGTCGCGGCCGGATTGTCGTTCGCCGCCCTCCCGGGAGAGCGGATCGCCGTGCTCGGGGCCAACGGGTCGGGGAAAACGACGCTGGCTCGTACCTTGCTTGGATTTTCTCCTTATCGCGGCGCCCTCGAGGTCGATGGCTGCGATGTCCGCGAAAACCCGCAAAAAGCCCGAAAAGCGGCCGCGGCCGTCTTCGCCGACGCCGACACCCAGCTCCTGATGCCCACGGTTTACGACGAGCTGGCGTTTTCGCTGAAAGCCGCCGGCGGACCGGCCGGCCTTTTAGACACACGCCGTCTCGGCGAGCGCTTTGGCCTCGCCGGCCTGCTCGATCGTCATCCTTCGGAGCTGAGCAGTGGAGAAAAGCGGAAAGTTCTTCTGGCCCAGAGCATCGGCCGGCGGCCTTCAATCCTCATTCTCGACGAACCAACCGCCGATCTGGACGTCCGGGGAGCCCGGCGCCTTCAGGACATGCTGGCCTCGCTGCCCCAGACGATTTTTCTCATCACCCACCATTACGACCTGGCTCTGGCCCTGTGTCGGAAAGCCATTGTCCTCGGCGGCGGCGAGTCGGCGACCTTCGCCGACATCCGGACGCTGTTCGACGACCGGGAACTGCTCGAACGCTGGGAGCTTATTTAGCCGATTTGGTTTATTTGACCTGCCACGTCAGGGCGTAGCGCTTGATGATCTGGTAACCGTCCTCGTCTTCCTCAAAGGCATAGTATTTCCCTTTAAGGACCGCGATGCCGGAGGGTTTGAGCGGGACGCGGCCGATAAAACGCCCCTCGGAGTCGAAGACATCATGGAGGATCTTCCCCTCACCGGCTTTTTCGTAGGTTTGAACAAAGAGATGGCCGAGATCGCTCATAAAAAACCGGGAAAAAGCCGGGTGGTGTTTCGGGAAAACGATCTCACGCGTATAGTTGGGCGGAACGTCCTTTTTCCGCTCCACCCTTTCCTCCTCCGTGACGGCCACCGGATCGTACGGCTTCGTGATTTTCCGTTCGACCCGAGTGTCCGCAGGCCCGTAAATAAGGATCTCATAAGTTTCCGGGAAGCCGTAGACGAAACGGTCATCCTGATCGATCAGAAAGTACGGGACGGGAATGAAGGCCCTGGTCTTGTTCCCCGGTCCCGTCGGGGTCGGCGTTTCACTCAAGGTTGCCAAAACGGAGGCGTCGGAGGACAGCTTTCGCGTCGCGTATTTCGACCCATTCTCGGCCACGACGATATCGAGGATGTAAATCTGGCCCCGAGAATCAAGCCGGGCCCGGCCGCCCATCATGCCCTTGAGCTGGAGTTGGCGGAGAAACGTCCCATCGGTTTTGAAGAACGTGATCCCCCTTGACTGCTGCGAAACGGCCAATTCCCCCGTTCTCCGGTTGAGGGACAAAGTCGTCGGGTACTGAAGCTCGCCTGGGCCCTGGCCCTTCCGGCCGATCGTCCGGAGGTATTTTCCCGAGGCGTTGAACGCCTTGATATGCGAGGCCTGAAAGTCCAGGACGTAGATCGTCCCATCTTCGTCGACAACGAAGGTCATGATCTGCTCAAATCCCGCGTCCCCCTCAGCCCCCGCTCCTCCGATCGAAAGATCTTCTTTGAGCTTGAGGACGGGCGTATTATAGAGGGGCTCCTTTGGGTTATTGACAACCGTGACGTCCCCTTCCTTAAGGATCGTTCCCTTCCATGTCACTTGTGACAACGTCCCCGCGCCGATCAAAGCCGGAATAGCGGCGGCCAGAAGCCATAGGATGTTTGTTTTTTTCATCTTCTCCCCCGATGTTGTGCCCTCGTGCATTTTTTAAGAACGAGGCCGCGCCCGGAAGTGTAAGAGGACCGTCTATCGCTGTCAAGGCCGACGAAAGACGTGTCAAGGCAACAGGAAAAGCGGACCGGGGCAAGCCGGCAGGAGGACTGCGCTTATTGGGGAAAAGAGACACGGTACGCGTCCGCCATTAAGTGACGGGAGCAAATCCTTGTTCTCCGCTCGAACATCGATGATTTTCATGCTCATTCGCTTCCCTCCGCCTTTGGTCTTTATGTCTTATTTGACCTCCGGCCGCGCTCAAAGCGTAACAATTTCCCCCCTTTGAAGAGTACTGACCGGGAAGACATTCCGCAGCCGGGAGAATTCCGCAAATGGATCGACGCGCCGCTTTCAGCCTGTAAGTTTTTCTTCTTATCGCTCATTCGGCCGGCAGCGGCCAAACCCCCGACGGAATCGCCGCCCAGGTCGACGCCTTCCTCAAACCGCTTTTAGAAGAAGACCTGATCGGCGGCTCGATCCTGAGCGCCAGGGGAGACAAGATTCGACATGACCCAGAGAACGTACAAAACGGCACGCTCGCTCACGATAAAAACGGTACGGTGATGTGACGAAAGAAAGACGGAGAGGAGGCAATAACGCGATAAAACGGATGTCTGCCGTGAAAACTCTCATCCGGATCGACCCTGCCACCCTGAACGGGATCAACACCAACGTCTTCGGCCTTGGCATTTCAACGAAGGGGCCGGGCCCCGTCATTTCCGGTCGAACAGGCAGGCGTTGAAGACCATTCGGAACGTCCCGAACGGCTGGGCCCGCCACTGGGGACAGAAGCCGAACAGGAGGATACGGCCCCGGCCTAACTCGACCGAAAGAGCCGCGGCTTTGTTCTGGAGATATTTTTCCCCGATGAGGAGTCCTGAAAGCAGCGGCGATCCTTCGGCCGCGAACTTCGCCAGGACTTTGCCCTTGAACCCCTCCCCCGTTTCGAAAGCGGGGCTTCCGTCGGAAAATATCGGGGCTTTGACCGGCATGCCGACGGTCAGGGGGTGGGTGGGGTCGAAAACAGCTTCCAGAATCGACCCGCCGAGATAAAAGTCGGTCGTCTTGAGCCCTTCGGTCGCATCCTTGACCGGAAGACCAAACTGCCGGATCGCATAGGTCGCCGAGGAATCGAAGCAGACGAGCCGGCCGCCGTTCCGGATAAAATCCTCGAAGCGCTTGAGATCCTCGGGCTTCAACGCATAGGAGTGTTCCGGACGCGAAATCCGGGCGCCTCCCCGGGGGCGCTCGCCTCCGGCCGGCATCGCCTGTCCGGCCGCGGGAGCATTGAGGGCGGCAGGAGCGGCCGAGCTCGCCGGACGCTCGACCGGGATGCGGACGCCGGAAGCCAGAATCAAAACGTCTATTTTGTCGGCGAGCGGCTTCTGGAAATCCTCGGGACGAACGGTGACGTAATCGAATTCGAACCGCTCGAGGATCCACCGCGTCCAACCCTCGTCCAGACTGCCGCCCCAGGGCTGGTACAATCCGATCCTCGGTTTCCTGACCAGCGTCCCTTTGTCCTGGCCGCGTTCGGCTTTGAGAGCCAATGCTTCGACCAAGGCGCGCTCGCCCGGTCGGGAAAGGCCCCGAATCGCGAATTTGCGGCCGGCCGTCAAACGGACCTTCGCTCCCGATTTCCAGGCCCGATTAATCGCCCGGTAAGCATTGTTTTCGGCCGGGTCGACGAGGAGAGCCGGACCGCGGCCGGAGATCGTTCCGGGCGGCGGGACGATCGCCGAAGCCGCCGGGCTGGAATTGAAACCGATACCGGGAACGCTGTCGAATGGAGCGGGGTCGGCCGTCTCGTTCAGATTGTACGGAACAAACGGGGCCGCCGGATCGGGGACCGGGCCGAGAAGAATCATCTTCGCCCGGGTTTCGGCCTCGAGGGGTTTGGCCGCCGCCAGGACGCTCACGTTCATCTGCAAAGGCAGGGTCCAACCGGCCGCATCGTACGGCCGAAGAGGCGGCCCGCCCGCAAATGTTCTGAGGTCCGGATAGACGCGGTTGTCCAGCAACTCCCGGGCCATGGCCGCAAATTCCTGGTCGGCGGGGACGACCCAGGTCCCGGCGGGATATTCCCGGCCGTCGACGGCCGCCGGAAGAGCGAGCTGATGAATCCGAACGCCGCCGAAAGCCAGCCGGCGCAAAAGCTCGACCGCGGCGACGGGATCGCGTTGTTCTCTCGGGACGACATAAGCAAACGGTGCCGTCGTTCTCCCCCGGGCGATTTGATCCCGGCCGGACTGGTAGCGGTTGTAGAGCAGGGACGTCTTGTAACGGGCGGCATACTCCAGCACCGCCAAGGAGGCCGTTTCGTTATAGGCCACGGCCTCGCCCAGACGCCACCAGCCGCCCGGCCACGGACCGGAATAGAGGCTCTGCGGCCTGAGGTCGCGGTAAGCTTGAGGAAAGGTTGCGGACGGGCTTTCTCGAGGCGCCGCCATGTTGCCGGCCGTCTCGGTCCAGAATGAGGCGATGTTTTTAAAAATCGGGGCGTAGTCGACATACCCGGGGTACCAGGCATCGAACGACCCCATATGAGTCGCCCCCGGCATTCCCCGCTCTTCGAGACCCTTGGCCATGGCCATGCCGATCATATTCACTTCGCGCGAGGAGATCGGAGGGGCGTTCAAGCCGATCGGATCGGCAAACGGAGGCAGCCAGATTCGCGTCGGGAAAGGCGCCGTCTGGTGATGAACATGGATGATGTGGGGTTCCCACTGGCGCCAGAAGTGCTCCACCAGCCGCGACTCGATCATGTTGAGCATGTAGCCGTCGCGGTTGTTGTCGTGGCCGACATAATCCTGATACAAAACGGGCAGGACGGCGGAGGCGAAGGGCGTCCCGGCGTTTTGAGCGTGCCATTCTCCGACCATTTGCTGGCCGTCGGGATTCATCGTCGGCCAGAGCAAGCCAACGGTTTCCCCCAGAATCGTTTGGTTCTGAGGATCGTCAGCCCGGGCAACCAGGTCATAAGCCAGTTGGGGGATCATCTGCGGCCCGGCGACCTCGGTCGCATGACAGCCGCCGTCGATATGGACGATGGCTTTGCCTTCTTCAGCCAGGGCCCGGGCGGCTTCATCGGTCAAGCCGTCCGGATGGGCCAACCGGCGGGCGATTTCACGATAACGATCGAGTCGCTCGAGGTTGTTGGGATGGGAAATCAGGGCAAAATACACCGTCCGGCCCTGGCTCGTTTTTCCGGCTTCGGCCAACTGAAGATACGGACTGGCCGCGTCCAGGACACGAAGATAAGCGATGACCTGGTCATAGGTCAGGAGCCGATCGTCGGCCCCCGGTTTAAAGCCAAAGACGGATTCCGGCGTCGGGATGTGGTCGGCCGCGGGGAAGGCGAGCGCTCCGGCCAGGACGAGGAAGAAAACGGAGAGAACGGCGATTTTGCGCATGTTATTTTTTCGCTTTTTCCTTCTTGATTTCGGCTTCCCGCTCGAGGAAGCTCCGGCCCTTGACGATCCAGGATTCGGCCGGCTCGCCTTTCAGATAATGGCCGAACCAGGCCAGGATCCGGCGCTGGTAATCGATCTGGTTCTGTTCCTGACGAAGGCCGTGGTCCTCGCCCATATAGGCCAGCATGACGACGTTTTTGCCCGCCCGCCGGGCGACGTTATACAGTTCGATGCCTTGATGCCAGGCCACCGTTCCGTCCTGATCGCCGACTTCCAGAAGAAGCGGGACCGTCATCCGATGGGTTCCAAAATAGGGAGAGTTGTCGATATAGGCCTGGAGGTCCTCGTAAAGGGGAACGACCATCCGTTCCTGGCCCGTTTCGATATGGTCGGTCTCGGCGATCCCGTTGCTCCAGTGATGATCGCCGTAATAACTGACCATATCGAAGATCGGCGCGCCGGCGACGGCCGCGGCGAAGACGCCGTCGACATGGGTCGCGACATAGGCGGCGTTGAAACCGCCCATCGAATGACCGACCAGGCCGACCTTGTTCGGATCGATCATCCCGGTCTCCAAGGCCTCTTTCACGCCGGCCGTGACGCATTCGACCACCGACCGGCCCGGTTGGCGCTCCCGAAAGACGATGTCGGGCAAAAGGACGAAATATCCGTCGGCCGAGAAAACCGCATTGTTGTAATAGCTGCGTTCCGAAGGCGCGACGTAGTTGTGGAGGCCCTGGGAAAGGAGCTCATAGGTGTAGACGATCATCGGATATTTTTTCGCCGGTTCATAACCGGCGGGATAAATCAAAGCCCCCTGGAGTCGGCGGCCCTTGTCGGTTGTGTATTCGAGCAGCTCGCTTTTCCCCCAGGCGAACTTGGCTTGGAAGGGATTGGTGTCGGTAATTTTTTTCGGGTTCTTCAGATCGGGGCCGGCAATAAAAATATTCGGCGAAACGTCGTAATCCTGGAGGGTATAGGCGAAGACATCGGCGTTCTTGGCCTTGGCCAGGCCGCCGATCGCCCGATCGAGCCAGATGAGGCGGGTGATTTCGCCGCCGGGAAGGAGCCGGGCGTATCCCGATTTCTTGGTCCATTCGCCGTAGAGGCTCAGGTAAAGGGGTTTGGAAAGATCGAGCCCCTCGAGCGGCTCGGCCGACGGCCCGAACGCCCGGCGGCCGCCGGCGGCGGGCTCCAATCGAACCAGGCGATGGCGGACTTGCTCGGTCGCGCCGTTGGTCAGCTTTTTCGCCCCCGAGCCGTCCGGCGCCACCTGCCAGAGGTCGTACTGATCATAAAGAAGGATCGCGGCGTCGTCCTTGGCCCAGCCGGCCAGGCCGAAAGCGGGCTTGTCGGGGCTGGTTTGGTCTGATTCCAGGTTGATGAAGGAGGTCGGGGCGGAGGCTGTCACGTTGACGACCTTGCCCGTGGACGTTTCGACCGTCCAGTAATGATTGTCCTGGATGAACAGAAGATACTTCCCCCCCGGGCTGGCTTGGACATCGGAGTCGTCGAGGGCCTCGCGGACCTTGGTCCGCTCGCCGGTTTGGACGTTCACGAGATATAGGTCGGCGTCCGGGCGGCCGATCGTCCGGTTGAAGGCATACTTGGACCATTCGGCCGCAAAGGCGTGTTTTCCCCCGGGAATCGGAGTGACGTCCTCGTTGACCGGATCACGGCCGAGGACGGTCAACTTTCCCGTGGCGAAGTGGAACGCCGCCAGCATATTCGCCCGCCGGTCGGACTCAGCCTGGCTCTTCTGCAGAGGCATGACGAAAACGTCCCTGGCATGCCAGACTTCGACGGTCGAGACATCGGTCGAACCGGAGGAGGGCGGACCGCCGGCTTTCCGGTCATCCCCCGGAACCGGATTTTCTTCCCAAGCGGCGATCCCCAGGAAGAGGACATCGCCCGTCCTGGACCAGGAGAGCCGCCGGTAATCGACCATCCGGCGGCCGGCCGGGAAGGAAGCGTCGGTCGCCGGGTCAAAGATCGTCGACTTTTCCATACCCTTCTGACCGATTTCCGTCCAGGCCAGAAGGACCTGGCCCGAGCCTTCTTTTTTTTCGTCGGTCTTGGCCCGGAAGACGGCCAGGTCGCCGGAGTCTTTCCGCCAGGCCAGGCCGGAGTAGGTCGATGAGGACGAATCCATCACCCGAAGCGCGCCGGTTGCGGGGTCGTAGAGTTGGACGCCGTTTCCGGTTTTCCCTTCGACGCTGATGATGAAAGCCAGATACCGGCCTTTATCACCGGCCGGCCAGGAATATTCAGCGACATTGCCGAAAGCTGTATCAACGCCCGTAGCCAGGCGCCGGACAAGCAATGTCGTCCCGGGCGCCCCTCCTTCCCCGCTTCCGGGACGGCCCGCGCCGGAGGGAGATACGGCCGGAGGATACCGTTTCATCGCCAGGAAAGCTCCGTCGGGACTGAAGGCGAAGGATTCGACGCCTTCAATCGTCGAGATTTCCGCCTTGGCCAGGTCGACCAGGGCCAGTTTGTTCTGGACGGGTTTTTTCTCATCCCTGAGCTTCTTTGAATCGGCCTCGGACACCCCGACGGAACAGGCCAGCCATTTCGAATCGCTCGAAAAAACCGGCTGAGCCCCGAAGGCGATGGTTTTCAGCGTGCCGTCGGCAATCCGGACCAGGCGAAGCTCGTTATCGCGATTACTCCGGTTGAGGCCGTAAGCAAGCCAACGACCGTCCGGAGAAAATCCGCTGGCGGAACCGGTCCAGGCCAGGCTTTCCCATGGACCATAATCGGAGGCCGCGGGCGGCAGCCTGGTCTGGGCGCCGAGCGCGAGGGCCAAGGCAAGCAGGAAGAGAAAAGGCGCGAAGGCGGAACGTTTCATCGTCGATCTCCTTGCGGAAACGGATGACCATTCAGAAAAATCGAGGCCTATTCTATCAAATAATTCGGGGCCAGGTTACTCAACTCCCGAATATCGGGATATAATTCGGAACCGAGACATGAAGAACGAAGGCTGGACGTATACGGACCGCCTGCATCCCGAGGACGCAGGCCGGGCGGTCGTCGATTTCTACCGCCTTCGGTATCCGCTTTTTTCCGGAGACGAGTGGCGCCGGCGCATCGACGCCGGACAGATCTCCCTTAACGGACGAATCACCGGCCCCGACGAAGGTCTTGCGGTCGGAGACGTTCTCGTTTATCGCCGACCTCCGTGGGAAGAGCCGGACGCCCCCGCGGATTTCGATGTGCTCTACGAGGACGCAAGCGTCGTTGTTTTGGCCAAGCCTTCGGGATTGCCGGTTCTTCCGGGCGGCTCATTCCTGGAACATACGCTTCTTCACCTGGCCCGTCAGCGCTTTGGAAACGACTGTTCGCCGCTTCACCGGCTCGGCCGCGGCACATCCGGGGCGATTCTTTTCACGCGAAACAGCCGGAGCGCCCGGATGCTTTCAAAGGACATGGCCGAACGGCGGATTCGAAAAACCTATCTGGCTTTGGCCGCCGGAATCGTCCGGGAGGACGCTTTCACCGTCGACGCCCCGATCGGTCCGGTTCCCTACAGCCCTCTGACGACCATCCATGCTTACAATCCCAAGGGCCGGCTGTCGGAAAGCCGCGTCCGGGTGCTCGAGCGAAGAGCCGGCGACGGAGCGACGCTTCTCGAGGTCACGATTCCCACCGGACGACCGCATCAGATTCGGATTCATCTGGCCTTCGCCGGTTTTCCCCTGGTCGGAGATCCGCTTTACGGGAAAGGCGGCCTGCCCCTGCCCGTTGGCGAAGGAGAAAGCGCGGCCGTCCTGCCCGGCGACCTCGGATACAACCTTCATTCCTGGAAAATTCGGTTTGCCCATCCTGACACGGGCCAGGAGCTGGAGATCGTCGCCCCGCCCCAGCCGATTCTGGCGCCTCCCCGCAAATAATTCGCAATAATTCGGGGCCAGGTTACTCAACTCCCGAATTCGAATTCGGGAGTTGAGTAACCTGGCCCCGATCTATTGATCTATTAAAAATCCAACCTGAATCCCGCGTAAATCTGGCCGTCGTCGCGGAACGACCCGAACTTCGTCATCTGCCGGTCGCCGGACACCGCGGCAAACGCCCCGCAGACCAGGTTGAAGGCATCGGCGATTCGGAATTCCGCTTCCGGCATGACCACGAAAGCCGTACCGTTGGACGTGGTCTCATACAGTCCCCCAAACTTCAGCTTGACCGTGTCCCTGGCGAATTTGTACTCGAGACGGCCGAGCAGGTAATTTCCCGGTTCGCCGTAAAACATTCCGGTCCGGAAGCCAAACAGCTGCGCCGCCTCGTCGCTGTAGTCGACCTCGTCGAAAAAGCCGTGGAGGAACTGGAGGTTGACCGAAAATCCTGCGCCGAAATTGTAGTCCGCGCCGACGACGTATTTCCAGAACCCGTCCTCAAACATCCGGAAGGTCCGCTCATAGGTCACGGCATGGTCGACGACATAGATCGGAAAAGAAAGCCGGCCGGCCGCATCCTCGGGAACGACATAAGCCGCCTCCGCCCAGAATCCGATGCCGGCCGCATCCCCCGCCAAATCCAGGCCGAAGATCCCGGCCTTGGGGTAATAAAACGTCCCGGCCGACCCGGTCAGCCAATCCCGGCTTACCGAGCGCAGATAAGGAAGCGACAGGTTGCCCCGGTAGTAGGACAATCCCAGATCGAGCCCGAGCGGCCGGGCGGCAACCCGGATCCCCCAGGCGGTTTTCAACGCGTTGTCATCCCAGCCCCGGGTCACGGCGAGGCTGTCCATCGGAAAAAACTTATCGGCCAGTCCGGCGTATCCGAACGGCAGCGGCGAGACTTGGTGCTGAAGGAGCCCGACCAGCTGGATCTTCCACGCTCCGCCGGGGTAGTACTCGAGGTTGATACCCGTCTGGGGCCGCCGCTCGAAGAAATAATCCGGGTCGAAGGATAGGAAGTTGGCAAAATCGATGGGATTGAGGTTGTCGACGACGCCGATTTTGTCGGCCGTGCCCCAGGAGATCCTCTGCTTTCCGGCCGTCAGGTCGAGCCCGGATATCAAAAAGTCGCTGACTTTGACCCACCCTTCATAAAGCGCAAGCTCGAAATGCTCCGACGAAGCGGGCGAACCGAGAAAGGCGGACTCGGGAAATTGCCCTGAATCAAGCAAATCCCCCGGATAGGAAAAGGCGTCAAACCGCAAGCCATAGCTCACCCGGTCGTTGACCGATCCGGCGAATTTCAGCCGGACTTCCGCCCGACGGAAAGCGAATTGCCCGGCCTGATGGGTAAAAAACAGGCCGTCCGGATTGTCCGCCGCGTACAGAGAGGAGAATAGCCGGATCCGGCCGGTGATTTCGGGCTTTCCGGCCACGGCCGTCTCTTCCGCCCAAACCGCCCCTGCTCCAACCAACACAATCGAGAGGATGATCGCCGTTTTTTTCATGGTCCCGGCCTCCGGCCTCAGCCCTGGATTTTTTTAACCAGGGTGCGTTCGGTGAACAGGTCGTCTCCGACGCCCGTGTTGACCTTCACGTCCTTGAATTCCAGCGTCGTCGTCGAATTTTTTTTATGGTCGGTCATCTTGACCAGCGACATGACCCAGAAATGATCGACCGAGGCGAAGGACTGCTCGGCCGACTTCCAGAGCCGCCCGGCCTCGTCATACATTTCGGTTTTGACCGGCATCCCTTTCTGCTTGTCCACGGTCATCACCAGCCGGGCGTAGGTTTTATCCGAACCCGCTTTCCGCTTGAGCTCCAGAACCCAGGCCGAAGCGTTGTCTTCCTTGAGCGTCGGATCGTAGGATCCGGCGAAATCGCCCGTTCCCAGGTCGTCATAGGAAAAATCCGAGCTCATGAACGCATCCTTCTTGTTGGAGGAGGCGATTCGGCGAGTCCGCCGGAACTCCGGCAGGTAGATGTACATCGTGTCGTCGCTCAGGACGAGGAAACCGACGTCGCGGACATCGGCCGGAGAGACGAACTTCATCAGCCGGTCATCGTCCTTGCCCGGGTTGTTCCGGGTCCAGGCCCGGATCTCCCGGACCTTGACCGAGCTTCCCTGGTTGATCGTCATGACCATGTTGGACTGCATGTCCCTGGGGGCCAGGGCTCCGCCCGTCCGGGCGTCCACGCCGGCCAGAATCGTCGCGGCATCTTCCCCGGCCAAGGCCGGGCCGGAAATGACCAGAGCCATCGCCGTCACCCCGATGAGGAACATCGTGCGTTTCATATCGAACCTCCTTGGGAATTCTTTTTCGGACGAAGCGCGCGCGGCTTGAAAACGAGCATGGCCGCCGGCAGCAACGTCATCGCTCCGAGGAAGCAGAAGAGCAGGGACAGAACCATGACGCCGCCGAAGCTTCGGAGCAAAACGAGAGAGGAGAGCAGAAGGGCGGAAAATCCGGCCGTCACCGCGGCGGTATTGGAGAACATCGCCCGGCCGCGTTCGATGAACGCCAGCCGGATCGCCTCCGGCAGGAGATGCCCGGCCCGGATCTCCTCGGTCACGACATAAAGAAAATGGATGGTGTAGTCGATGCCCACCCCGATCGAAATTGACCCGGTGAGCATCGTCGCATAATCAAGGGGGATTCGGGCGAACCCCAGCAGGCCGTACATGACGACCGTGGCGAATCCGATCGGGAGGATGCTCAGGAATCCCAGGGCGATGCTCTTGCGCATCAGCATCATCAGAATCAGGGTGATCGTGAAAGCCAGGACGATCGACCGGATCTGAGACGTGAACAGGGACTCGGACAGCTTTGTCGTCAAGACCGGGTAGCCGGTCTGGGCGGCCCGAAGGAACGACACCGGCTCGGCTCCGGACGGCGCGCCGGCCGCAGGGACAACCGCCAGGTTGTCGACCAGATCGTAGAGAATCGAAGAGACCCGCATTTCAAAACCGGACGAACCCCGGGGGAGGATTTTCCGTAGTTCTCCACGCATGGCCTCGACCTTGAAATTCTCCCCGGTTTCGCGGGCCAGATAAGCGGCCGAGGCGGCGGCGTCCGAAGCCAGGTCGGCCTCAAAATCGGCCGGCTTGATGTGCCGCTTGACGATCCCGGCGGCCTCTTCCGCAGAAATCGCCAAATCCGGCGTAGAAACCGCCAGCTTCGTCCAGTCCTCCGAAATGGCCCGGAGCTCCCGCTCCCCCGCCTCGAACGGAAACGACGGCGAGAGGCAATAGGAAAGGAGTTTTTCTGAAACCGCCCGGCCGGCATCCCCGGCAGGCAACGGTTTTTTCCATCCGGCCAGGAGGGCCGTTTTTATCCCGCCGGAGTCGGGGGCCGGTCCGCCCTTGTCCCGGGCGGCCCACGAAAGCTCTTCGGCCAGGAATCCGGCCTCGGCTTCACGGACGTTCTCCGCTTCGGCCGGCGGAAGCGAATCCATCGCAACCCGAACCGGCCGCAACTCCGCCTCGCTCCGGACGAAATTTTCGGTCCGGGCATACAGATCTTCGCTGAAGGCGGTCGTCGAGTCGGAGATTTTGGCATAAACGATGGTTTCGCGGCCGTCGGGAGTGATGAGCGGCGTGATTTCGCCCCGGCCTTCCAAAAAGAGCCAAAGATTTTCCACTCCGGCCCGGGTTTCCGGAAGGGCCCGCCGGTCGTTCATCGAGTCGTTGAGCTCCTCGATCAGATCGGGAACGCCCAGCGGCTGCAGGCCCCGGGGAAGTCCGGAGAGAAAGCTTTCCGACCTCCGGATGAGGCGCAGCCGGGCCGGGTCGCGGATTTCGTCGGCCTCGAAATAGATCGATTGGGGATAAGCCCCGTTGAAATGGAGATTGGCGATCTCCATGGCTTTCCGGGGCATCGACGTTTTCGTATAGAAGCCGGCCATGCCCACTTCCCGATAGACGCGGGGAATCCCGGCCAGCCCGACGGCCATCACGACGGCAAAAACCGCGACGATCCGGCCGGGCCGGCGGATGATGAGTCGGGCCGCCCTGTCCAGGAATCGGGTCAGGCCGGTCGCTTTCGCGGGCTCCCCCGAAGGCGCTGTCCCGAAATCCAGCGTCGCGGCCAGGGCGGGAAGGAGGGTTACGGCCAGGACGGCCGCGAGAAACAACCCGATCGCCGAAAACACGCCGAAATCGGCGATCAAGCTCAGCTTCACGCCGCGAAACGTCAAAAAACCGACGATATCCGTGCCCGCGGCATAAAGGATCGGGACGGCGACGGCCGCGGCCGAAGCGATGACGGCGGCTTGGCGGTTGACGGCTTTTGCCGCCGCGCCGGATTCGACATCGCTCCGGATTTTATTGACGACATACAACCCGTAGGCCGAGCCCAGGGCCAGGAGCAGAACCGGGGCCGCCGGCGTGATGATGGTCATCGGCCGGCCGGACCAGCCGATCAAACCGAAAAGCCAGATGTTGGACAGGACGACGACCGCCACGGGCGGAATCAATCCTTTCCATGTCCTCAGGTTCAGGTACAGGATGAGGACGATCGCCGCCAGCATGACCGGGACGAGGAAGACCAGGTCGCGCCGGGTATGCTGATTGATGAAATGGCCGTCGGTCGGCATGCCGGTGAAATACACATCCATCGTTCCGGCCAGGGCGTCTTCCGTGACCGGGATGACGACGTCTTCAACGGCCGCGATGGTCTCGACGTCGTTGCTGATATACACCGACAGGGCGAGCCACTCCCCGTCTTCCGACAGGACCTGGCCGATATAGCGGTCCTTGGACCGGGCCAGCGCTTCGAGGGCGGCCAATCCGGCCGGGTCGGAGGGGATGTCATCGAGAAAATCGCGGACCTCGATTCCCTCGTCGATCTTCTTGATGTCGGCCACGCTCGAAAGCGAGGTGACGCTGAATATTTCGGTTCGATTCTTGAGCGTCTCGGTCAGCTCGCGGATTTTTCCGAGCGTTTCGGCCGTGAACACCCCCGCTTTCGGCCGGACCAGGACGAGGACGATGTTGTTGGCCGAGAACGTGTTCGAGGTTTCATGGTAGAGGGCGAGCTGAGGGTCGTCCTTCGGCATCCATTCCGTGAGCTTGTTGTAAAACCGGAGCTTGGTCAAGCCGACGGCCGCGGCGATCGTCAGAAGGCCGCAGAGAACCAGAACCGTCACCCGATGCCGGACGACGCCGGCGATCCATTTATTCATCATGGGAGGACTCCACAGACGGATGACGGAGCGATTTCAGATATTCCTCGAAATAGGGCCGGGCCGTTTCGGCATATCCCCGCGACCGCTCCTCGAAGACGTTCCAGAACGTGAACGTGGTATGGATCACGCCCAGGTAATTGACCGCGGTCCGGTCCGGATCGACATCGGGACGAAAATCGCCGGAGGCGACGCCTTTTCCGACAAGAGTTTGGATGCGATCTTTCACCGCGAGCATGCAGTCCTTGAACGTGTTGAACAAGGTCCGGTCCTCGGCATACAGTCCGTCGGAAAACAGGATGCGATAAATGCCGGGAAATTCGTCGAGGAAGGAAATGATGAAGTCGAACAGGGCTTCCAGCGCCGCGACCGGAGGGAGACCGCGTCGGGATATCTCGCGATCGGCCTGGGCGAACGATTGAACCGAGGCATCCAGGATCAGGTGGAATATATCCATTTTCGAGGCGACGTGCTTGTAAAGCGCGCCCTCGGCAAAGCCCACTTCGCGGGCGATCCGCTTGGTTGTCAGGCCGGTGATACCGACTTTGTCCACGAGGCGGAGGACGGCGGTGACGATTTCCGCTTTTCGCCTGTCGAGAATGTCGCCGAAAGCCGTGTTTTCCATGACAAATCCAGTGAGTGAGCGTTTACTCTCCACGTAAAATAAGACTTCAAAATGGATTTGTCAAGCGGATTCCGTTATGTCCGGCGGGAGAAAGAAAGCGTCAGCACGACTCAGCGAGCCGGTGTTCCGGCAAGTTCATTATGATGGACAGGTTTGTTTATCGAGCCACGGCTCCGCCAGCTCCAAAATCCGCTCCGGGCATTCGGCGTGAAGGAAATGGCCGGCGCCTCTGATTTGAAGGCCCTCGCCTTTACGAACATGGGCCAGAAAAAATTCGACGTCGCTCGCCCGGACCAAACCGCCCTTCTCCTCTTCCCCGTAAATTAAAAGGGCCGGGCACGTCACCTTGTCCAGTTGCGCAGCCAAATCCAAGCCGTCAAAATAACGGCCGTCCATCATGACCCGGATGACCTCGGGATCGATCCGGGAAAACGTGTCCTCAAACCACCGGATCCCGGCCTCTCCGATCTTCGGAAATATCTCGAAGATCACCTCCCGGAGGGGCCTTTCGCCGGATATGATTTCGTGGACCTTCTTTAAGTAATCGCCGGTCTGTCCGGGCGATCGGCGCGCCTCTCGAAGATTCAGCGGCGGATCGAGAAGGATGACGGCCTCGATGGAAGCCGGGATCATCGCGGCGACGCCCAAAGCCGTCATCGCCCCGTTGGAATGGCCCAGAATCGCGGACCGGGATCCGATGCGCTGTTCAATGAAGGCGGCGATATCGGGAAAATAATCCGCCGCCCGGTACGAGGCGGCGCGGCCGGACTTGCCGTGCCCGCGCATATCGCAGGCGAAAACATGCCGCCGGGATTCCCATCCCATGATCAACCGGGTCAGCCCCTGCCGACGGTCGGAGATTCCGTGCAGAACGACGAGCGGCCCCCCGTTCGGCGCGCCTTCGGCATAATGAATCGTCACCCCGCCGGCTTCAAATGTTTTTTCCGTCAACATCTCTTCCTCTCCCCTTTGACGCGGGTTCGCCGCCATTCGGGTCAGGCTAAACGAATCCGGAATCGCGCGCGGGCCTCCGCCGCAAAGAATCCGGATCGCCGCTTCACTCCCGAATCTTGAAAAACCGGGCGGCAAGCACCGAGAGGACCGCCGAGAGCCCGAGCAAAACGCCCAGGTGCGGAAGGATCGCCGCGAAATCCCCCTGGAAAAACCGGAGCTTGTGAAGAGCGTCCATCGCCCAGTAAGCCGGCGATATCATTCCCGCCGTCCGCACCGCCGGCGGCACGACCTCGATCGGCCACCAGCACCCGCCCAGGGCGGCGAAAATGTTGGACAGCAGAATCGCCAGCCCGATAATCATATCCTCCTTCCGGCAGAGAGAGCCGAGGAACACGCTGAGGGCGGACATGGCCAGGGCGAAGACGGCGATGACCAGGAGCGAAAGCGGGACGTCGCCGAGGTCGAGTTTGAAAAAGATCGTTCCGATGACAAAAAGCATCAGGGCTTGCAGCATCCCCATGGCCCAGCGGCCGAGCAGCTTGGCCCAAAAGAGGCCGCCCGTCGTCAGCGGGGAAAAGAGCATCCGGCCCATGAGGCCTTTTTTCCGGTCTTCCATCACCGTCACCCCGCCGTAGATCATGACCATCATCATGATGAACTGGACGGTCGCTCCCGGGATGGAATGATCGAATCCGCTGGGGACGACGGTGACCGTCTTCTCGGGAAAACGGCTCCGGACCCGGACGAGATCCTTGAATTCCGCATGGCCGTCCCAGAATTTCCCGAGGTCCCCTTCCCCGTAGAGAACGAGCTCCGAGAGAATCCGGGCGATCGCCTGGAACAGCCTCGTCTCGACGCGCGCGGCCGCTTCGGTCGAAGCATTCTCGCGCTTTTTGAAGTCCAGGGCCTGGTCCTTTTTGGCCTCGATTTTCGCCGAGAAATCCTCGGGGATGATCAGGATCCGGTTGTATTCGTCCGGTTCGACCTCCACGGTTTTGATGTCGATTCCCGGCGATTTGACTTTTTCCAGAAAATACGCGCCCCAGCGGCCCTGGTCCCGGTTGACGACGACCAGCTCAGCCGTCGGCCTGGCCGTGTCTTCGGTTTTGTAAAGGAGCCCGAACAGGACGATGAAGACGACCGGGAAAGCCAGGGTCCAGAAGAAAAAGGCCTTGTCCTTGACCATGAGCCGGAGGTCGGTCCGGGCGATGAGGACGATGCGCGTGAGGGTTTTCATGGGTCACACCGCGGATCGGCGCCGGAGCGCCGGAATCGCCAGGAGCAGAAGGACGAGGCCGCTTGCGGCCAGGACCAGAAGCGGAACGGCCGGGAATTGCCCCTCCCGGACGAGCTTTGCTCCGTCGACAAACCAGCGGTTGGGGGTGAGAACCCCGACCGTCCGGAACGCTTTCGGCATCGCCTCCGGGTTCATCATCGAGCCGCCGAAAATGCTGAAGGCCAGGATGATCGGGGCGCTCAGGGCATTGGCTTGGTTGCGGTTTTTCACCAGGGCGTTCATCAAGGCGAAAAATGCGGCCGTCCAGAACGCCGCGACCGCGCCCAGGACGACATAGAATCCGAAGGGACCCCCATACGTTTTATAAACCAGCGTTCCGAAGGCGGTCATGACCAGGAGGATGACAAGGCCCATCGCCCAGCCGCCCAGGATTCGGGCGCCGATGAGCTCGCCGGAGCGAAGCGGCGTCGTCAGCATCCGGCGAAGCTTGCCGTCCTCCCGCTCGGAGATCATGTCCCGCATGACCGTCTGGACGATGAACAGCAGGAACATGACGGCCAGGCCCGGGAGGATGACGGAAAAGACATCGGCCCGGGTGACGTTCGCTTTGGCTCCGGGAACCTGGACTTTTTCCGTTTTCAACCGAAGAAGGAGCGGATCGAGGTACTTCGAGGCCGCCGTGATCTTTTTCTGGGCTTGGCCCAATTCCGGGCCTAGCGTTTCCCAAGGGAATGAGTCGACAGGGCCGTCAAGCATGGCCCGGACGCCCCGGACTTCCGGCTCGAAGGCCTGGACCGCTCCCGAAAGCATGACCGCGGCGGTGTTCATGAACTCCTCGACGACATCGGGGAGGAACTGCTCGGCCGGATTCTTGAGCACGTCCAGAACGACCGGCTTGAGCTCCAAAAGGTCGAGGGTGAAGCGCTCCGGAATGACCACCATGGCTGAGGCTTTGCCCTTCACCATCCGGGCCCGGCCTTCGGCTTCATCGGCCACGGTCGCCTGGAACATCGACTTCACCTCGCCGGAATCAAACGCCCCGAGGAGCAGGCGCGAAGCCAGCCCCTTGTCCTTATCGACCAGGACAACCGGGATGGGAGGAAGATCGCCGTTTTTCGAGATCGGAGTGAACAC
>CAYPKX010000009.1:39846-41445 GCA_964411395.1 uncultured Eubacteriales bacterium
ATGGCGCTTAACGTCGTTTCTCAGGATCAGGAGCAAGCGGCGCATCGCTCAATCCCTCAGGCTGCGCCCGGTCAGCTTCAAGAAGACCGTCTCCAGATTGGGCGATTTGATTTTGAGGTCGGTCACAACCACCTTGTTCCGGAAGAGGCGGTCCATGATCTTCGGGATGCGCTCGGTGTCGGAGACGGAGAGGGCCGCCAGGTTGTCAGCCGCCGAAAGGAGTTCGATCCCGTCGCCGCTCGAGTCCGTGAGGGCCTCGGAGAAGGCCGCCGCCGCGAATTCCCCGGTGATCTCGACGACGTCCTTCTCCCCGACCAGACGGATCAATTCCGCGAGCGTCCCCTGAGCCAGGATGCGGCCGCGGTCCATGATGGCAATGCGGGCGCACGTTTCCTCGACCTCGGCCAGCTGATGGGTGGTGAAAATAACTCCTGTTCCTTCGGCCCCGACCTTGCGGATGAGGTCGAGGATACTGACCTTGGCCTGGACATCGATGCCGACCGTCGGCTCGTCCAGCAGGAGCAGGTCGGGTTTATGGAGCAAACCGATGGCCGTGTTGAGGCGCCGTTTCATCCCGCCGGAAAAGTTCTTGACGGGCTCCTTGGACCGGCCTGAAAGCTCGACCAGCTCGAGGATTTCAGCCGCACGCTTTTTAAGCTCGGCCCGGGGAACGTCGTACAATCCGCCCCAGAAGAGAAGGTTGTCCATGGCGTTCAGCTCTTCATAGAACGCCATGTCCTGGGGAACGATCCCCAGGCGGCTTTTCAAGCTCCGGTCGGAGAAGAGGTCCCTCCCGAGGAAAGAGACGCTCCCGGTGAAATCGCGCAACGTTCCGGCCAGAATCGAGATCAGGGTGGTTTTACCGGCTCCGTTCGGCCCAAGCAGGCCGAGGACCTCGCCTTTTTTCAATTCCAGCGAGAAATGGTCCAGGGCCGGAACGTCCCCGAACGACTTGGTCAGATTATTGATTTTCAACATGGCTCAACCTTCCTCCACCGGCGGGTATCATACAATACGGAAACGGAGGAAGGAAGGTTGGCGGAATCCCGGCCCGTGGAGACACCGGCTGGCGACTGACTGATCCTAAGAAAAATGGAAACGAAGATAATCGATTCGCCCGAGGCGAACTCTTGTTCTGACCGCCGGGCGGCTTATTGCGGCGGCCTAAACTTGAGGGGCGCCTCCGCCGCTACAAACTCCGGCAGTTGCAGTACCACCGGAACCGCACGCCGCTAGCTCAGCGCTGTTGCCCAGACCACAACTCCCTGGCCCCGGATCTGTGCCATTATAACAATTATCGGCGCTTTCGCTTGCCCCATGCATACAATAACCGCTGCCTCTGGCCTTCTCGCCCAGATCCATGACGATGGGAGCCCGGTATTTTTTCCCGCTTTTCTTTTCCATCGCTCCTCCTTGGCCGTCCATTCGATATCGACTGAACCTTCGTTTGAGCCGTATCCTGGACCTGATGGTTCCCCCCGGGCCTTTAAGACTATCGATTTCCCTTTCCATCATTTACTTTTTTTCAGGCCAAGTCAAGGCCATGAACTAGTCCAGTAGATTAGTGACACATGGGTTTGGAATGCTCCTTGAGCCAAT
>CAYPKX010000010.1:0-5740 GCA_964411395.1 uncultured Eubacteriales bacterium
CGCTCCTGGACCGGTATCTAAAGGCCCGAAAGCGGCAAAAAGGGGTGATCTTGCATGACTTTATCTTATGGCAAACAATACGGATGGAGAAAACGGCGAAATTTTCGGGAAATATTCAGTCAAAGGGCGATCGAAAACGGCTCAGGCGCCCGGCTTACCGTCGACCTGACCTCGATCTGGGATTGTTTTTCGGAGGCCTCGTCCTGGTCGATCCCCGACTTGAGATACAGGGAAGCCGCCTGGGCGACGATATAGATCATAAAGCTGACGACCAACAGGATGTAGGCGACGAGGGCGATCGTCCTCATTCGGGAGACTTTCCGAGCCAGACCCTGCGGGGCGAAAACATCGAACGACCATTTCCCGATATACATGATGAAAATGATCAGCCCCCCGGCCAGGCGGAGCGCGTAGGAGTTCTTCACCAGGTAATCGGAAGCGGTAATGACAATCAGGGGGGAGACCAGCCAAACGGCGAACATGAGGACGAGGATGTGGGTCGCCGCCCAGAAGATACGGGTCGGGTTCCGCTCGATGGCTTCGGACAGGGAATTGGGGCTCATCTCGATCTTCCCTTCGTATTCTATCATGTTTTGCCCTTTAGACGCCCCCGGCGCCCGTTTCTTCCTTCGGCTCCTTGACCCGGTTCCCCGGCCGAATTATCATGGCTCGGGCCGTTGCCCCGTTCCAAGGAGGAGTCTTATGAAAAAGCCGACTGCCGTTGCCGCTTTCCTCATCATTGCCGCCGCCCTGTTGTCCTGGAGCTGCGCCCCGGGGCCCAACGCGGCCGAAAAAACGCCGGATGCCGAGGGAAAAACAGCAGGGTTCTGGCTTGGAGTCTGGCATGGCCTGATCTCCCCGGTCACCTTCGTCATCTCCCTGTTCAGCAAGACCGTCCGCCTGTACGAGGTTCATAACAACGGCGGCTGGTACAATTTCGGCTTCGTCCTGGGCGCCGGGCTTTTTCTCAGCGGGGGAATCTTCGGCCATAAAAAGAGCAAATCGGACCATTGATCCGGCTCCTTGACAGCCGGCCTGCCCGGGTCTACTCTCAATTCATGAAGGGATGCGCCGGCCGGGCGATCGGCTTCGTACTCCTGGGACTGGCCGTCGGCTTTCCCGTCCGGCCTTGCGAGGGCCAAACCATGAACACTTCAACGCGAAAGGACCGCCGGCCGGTTGTTGCCGGCTCGTTTTATCCCGATGATCCCGCCGATCTGCGACGGACGGTCGAGGGATTTTTAGCCGAGGCGAAAAAAGGCTCCCTGCCCGGGCTCGTCCGGGCGCTTGTCGTCCCCCACGCCGGGTATGTCTTTTCCGGGGGCGTCGCCGCCTCCGGATACAATCAGCTCGACCCGGAACGCGCCTATGCCCGCGTGTTCATTCTCGCATCTTCCCACCGTGTCCACCTTGAAAAGGCTTCGGTCTATGTCGACGGCGATTACCTCACGCCGCTCGGCCCGGTCGCCGTGGACAGAGAAATTTCGGCCGCGCTGGCCGAGGACCGAAAGCATTTTACCGATGATCCGGCGGCCCATCGAGACGAACACAGTATCGAAGTCCAATTGCCCTTCCTCCAAGTCGCCCTGAAAAAGCCCTTTAAAATCGTGCCGATTGTCCTGGCCACTCAATCGCCGGACATTTGCCGGGGAATCGCTCAGGCTCTCCAGCCCTATTTCACCCCGGATAACCTGTTTGTCGTCAGCGCCGATTTCTCCCATTACCCGTCCTATGAGAATGCGAAAAAAGCCGACGCGGCCACGGCCGAGGCCTTCTGCTCCAACTCTCCGCAGCGGTTTCTCGAAGGCCTCCGGAACAACGACCGGCTCGGGATCCCGGATCTGGCCACAAGCATGTGCGCCTGGCCGTCGGGCCTGGTCCTGCTTTACCTGACCGAAGGGAATCCGGCCCTGAAATTCAACCGGATCGACTATCGGAATTCGGGAGACATCAGGCCGTACGGAGACAAGTCCCGGGTGGTCGGTTATCACGCGATCGCCGTTTCGGAGGAGCCGGCCGGCGAATTCGAACTGACCCCGGGGGATAAAAAAAACCTGCTCCGGATCGCCCGTCGGACCGTCGAAGACGTTGCCCGGTCCCGGGCTCTCTCCGATCTCGAGCCGCAGGATTACGGCCCGGGACTGCGGGCGAAGGCGGGAGCTTTTGTCACTTTGCGGAAGGGAAAATCGCTCCGCGGCTGCATCGGAATCTTCGAATCGGACCAGCCTCTTTTTCGGGTCGTCCAGGAGATGGCCGCGGCCTCTTCAGCCAAGGATCCGAGGTTTCAACCTGTCCAACCCGAGGAATTGAAGGACATCCGGATCGAGATCTCGGTCCTGACGCCGATGCGCAAGATCAAGGATATCAAGGAGATCCAACTCGGAAAACATGGGATATTGATCCAAAAGGGGATCCGCCGGGGGACGTTCCTGCCCCAGGTCGCAACGGAAACAGGCTGGACCCTCGAGGAATTTCTGGGGCATTGCGCCGAGGAGAAAGCCGGGATCGGTTGGAACGGATGGAAACAGGCCGACATTTATATCTACGAGGCGCTGATCTTTGAGGAAGAGGATAAACGCTGACCGGTGAACGCTCCGTATTGGCCGGTTCCCATCGCGATTTTCCTGGCCCTCCTGTACGGACTGAGCCTGTTGTTTGTCCGGCTGGGTGTCCTCGACAGGGTGCTGCACCGGAAAATCTGGAACTACGCCCTCCTCCTGACCTTTGTCCCCGCGGCCGGTCTTGGCCTGCTCCTCGCCCTCCAGGTCAACACCCGGATGCCGCTTTCCTGGTCGGAGAAAGCCCTTCAGATTCACGTCAATTTCGGCCTGGCGATGGCCCTGATCGCCGCCGTTCACCTGGCCGGACGGATGTCCCATTTTTTCCGTCGGACGAAAAAACGATCGGCCGATTTTTCCGGTGTGGCCGAACCGGCGGCCGTGCCCCCTCCGGCTCCTAGAACTCCGGCCGCGTTCCTCCTTCCGGCCGGCATCGGTTTTTCCGGGGTATGCGTTCAAGCCCTTCTCATTCGGGACGCCCTGACCCTGTTTGAGGGGAACGAGCTGACCGTTTCCCTGATTCTCTTTCTTTGGCTGCTCATGACCGGAGCCGGATCGCTGGCCGGGTCGAGCCGGGGGCTCTCCGGGCGGATCGATGCCGGAAATCCCGGGGATAAAATCGAGACTGCGGTCCGGGCCCTGTTTCTCGTCCCTCTCGTTCTTTTCCCCTTGATGTTCGTCGGCAAGAGTCTGCTCTTTGCCCCGGGCGTGGAAGCCGGGCCCGCGGCCATGTCCGGTTTCCTCGCGTCCATCCTTCTGCCCTTCTGCTTTCTCAACGGATTTTTATTCACCTGGGCTGCCCGGATCTTGAGACGCGAGGGGCGGCCTCTGAGCGCGGTTTACGGCTGGGAGAGCGCCGGCGGCGCGGCCGGAGGGCTTTTCGTCACAACGGCCGTCCTTCTCGGCTTCACGTCGCCTGCGGCGCTTGGCCTGTCCGGAGCGTTCTTCTTCGGCTTTTCCGCCGTGTTTTCCCGGCCCCGGAGCCGCGCCCGTATCGTTTTTCCCGCTCTTCTCCTGGCGGGAGCTGTCGGCGTTCAACTCTTTGATGTCGACCGGCTTATCGTTCAACGCTTTCACCCGAACGAGGATGTCGTGGGGACCGTCTCGGGAAGTTCCGGGCGCTTGACCGTCACCCGGACGGAAGGCCAGGTCAACATTTATGAAAACGGCCTCCTCGTTCACGCCGCCGGAAACACGATTGCCGACGAGGAGCTGGCGGCTTTCGCCCTGGTCCAAACCCAACGGTTGGATGCCGTCTTGATCCTCGGCGGATTGCTCGGCGGACTGCCCGCCGAAGCGGCCAAGTTCGGCGCCGGGCGAATCGATCTTCTGGAAACCGATCCTGATCTGATCGATCTGGCCCTCAAGCTCGGCCTGGCTTCTGACACATCCCGAATCCGCTTGATTCGGAAAACGCCGGCGGCATGGCTTCGGGCGGCCGATGTCCGGTACAATGCCGTCCTGATCGATTTGCCCGGTCCGCTCAGCCTCGATCTCAATCGGTTCTACACCGCCGATTTCTTCCTCCGGATCCGGGATATTCTCGACTCGGAAGGTGTCGTGGCCGCCGTTTTGCCGGGAACGGCCAACTATGTCTCGGAAAACGCCGTGGCGACTCTCGGTCCGGTCATTCGGGCGGCCCGGGCGGCGTTTCGTGAAGCGCAAGTATTTCCCGGAGAAAGCAGCTATCTCCTGATGTCGGACCGCCCGTTGACGACTGATATCCTGGCCGGATTGGAACGGCTGTCCGTCCGGAATACCTACGTCAATCCGGGATATTTCGACGCGACGCTGTTTCGCGACCGCGTGGAGCGGCTCAACCGGGATGTCGGGCCGGCGGCCTTCCCCAACTCCGACCTTCGGCCGGCCGCCTTTCTGGCCCAGATCCGATGGTGGCTGGGCCGGTTTCCCGAAGACGTGCTGGCGCCCGGGGCGGCGCTGCTGGCTGTCCTGATTCTGGCCGGAATTTTCACGAGGAATTCGCGTTTGGCCGGGATGTTCGTTTTGGGAGCGGCTTCCTCGGGATGGAGCGTGACGCTTCTGCTCCTCCTCCAGATCGCCGCCGGGGCGATTTACCGGTGGACAGGTTTGTTGCTCGGGACCTTCATGATCGGCCTTGCCGCGGGCAGCTTCCTTGGGCCGCGCCTGTTGAAGGGAAGCGGCCGGGGGAGATCGGCCGCTCCGTTGTCGGCCCTTATCCTTGTTTCGGCCCTGGCCGGTTATTTTTCGCCGGGGTTGGCCTTCGGGCGCGGCCCTGCCGGTCTCAAGCTGGCCGGAATTCTCGGACTGGGCTTTGTCGTCGCGGCTCTGGTCGGGGCCTGTTTTTCGACCTGGTCGGCTGCGCTCGAAAGCGCGGCTTCGGGCCGGTCCGACCGTCTCTACGGCTACGACCTGCTGGGCTCGGCGGCGGGCGCCGTCGCTTTTCCGATGGTGGCCCTTCCGCTGGCCGGATTCCGCAACGGGCTATATCTTCTGGCCGCGGCCGGCCTGCTGGTTTTGTTGATGACCGTGCCCGGAGGTTCAAAAAGAAGAAAGGCGTCGTCATGAAAAAACGCGATTTTCTCAAGGGGATGTTGGCCGCCGGCGGCGGTTGCTGTCTTTCGGCTTTGGGGAGCCCGCCCTTTTCCGATGAACGGAAAACCGTCGGGGCGGGAGCGCCCGGTGACGGCAGGGAAGCGTCGCACTTCACGCCGACGCCGCGCGGCGTTAAATGCCTTATCTGCCCCAACGAATGCACGTTGAAGGAAGGGGAGCTCAGCGATTGCCATAACCGGATCGCCCGGGACGGAAAGCTTTTCACCCTGGCTTACGGCAATCCCTGCGCAGTTCATATCGATCCGGTGGAGAAGAAACCGCTGCTTCATTTTTACCCGTCTTCCCTGGCCTTCAGTCTCGCTACGGCCGGCTGCAACTTCGCCTGTCTCAACTGCCAGAACTGGGAAATCAGCCAGGTCAGTCCTCGGGAAACGCGAAATCAGAACGCCGCTCCGGAGGCGGTGGTCGCCTCGGCCGCCCGCGAGAACTGCCGCTCCATCGCCTACACGTACTCCGAACCGGTCACGTTTTTCGAATACATGCGGGACACGGCCGTCCTGGCCCGGGCCAGGGGAATAAAAAACATCATGGTCTCCAACGGCTACATCAACCGGGAACCGCTTTTGGAGCTCTGCCGGGTGATCGAC
>CAYPKX010000010.1:5750-27729 GCA_964411395.1 uncultured Eubacteriales bacterium
AAATCCTTCGATCCCGGCATCCATCTCAAGCTGACCGCGGGCAAAATCGAGCCGGTGCTTGAAACCTTGAAAACGATGAGGACCGAGGGCGTCTGGCTCGAAATCACGAATCTTGTCATCCCCGGCTGGACGGACGATTTGAAAATGATCGGGAACATGTGCGACTGGCTGGCGAAGGAGGGTTTTTCCGGCGTCCCTCTCCATTTCAGCCGGTTCCAACCGCTCCATAAGCTGACCCGCCTTCCGCCGACGCCGGTCCCGACCCTGGTTCGGGCCAAGGAGATCGCGGTCAAGGCCGGATTGAAATTCGTCTACATCGGAAACGTCCCCGGCCTGGGCGGTGAGGATACGACGTGTCCATCCTGCCGGACCGTGCTCGTCAAACGCCTGGGATTCGCCATCCGGGAGAATGTCCTCAGGGACGGAAAATGCCCGAAATGTGCGACGCTTATCCCGGGACTGTGGGCCTGATTTTTACTTGAGCTTCTTACCCGGATCGACTCTGGAGGCCTTTG
Source organism: uncultured Eubacteriales bacterium (assembly GCA_964411395.1). GTDB lineage: Bacteria > Acidobacteriota > Aminicenantia > Aminicenantales > UBA4085 > JAAZPG01. Next base: position 6,266 of record CAYPKX010000010.1, read on the forward strand.
AGGACGATCTCAAGGATTATGTCAGGACGAAGGGCAGCGTCCATTTCACGCCCGAGCATCCGATTTCGGCGGCGCTGGTGAAGAAGATTATCCGGGCCCGGGTTAAAGAGAACGAAAAATGGTGATTTTCGGTCCGGGGCGCGGCTGAATCATTCGCGTCCGTCCGGGAGCGGCGTCCTTTTCGGGCGGCGGACAGCTTCGTCACATCAGCAGCGGCCAGTCGTACATGCGGCCCAGCGCGGAGATGATCTCGAAGGCCAGGGCTTCGCCGTTGTTCCCGTTGAGCATGACAATCGCACCCTGGCGTCGCTCCGGAAAGCCGATCAACCAGCAAATCGTGCCGGGGTAGTTATTGCCGGGATGGAGGACGGTGAACGCGGAGCCTTCTCCTTTGACGAAGACACCCAAAGCGTCGCTGAGCGCGAAGCCGAAGAGGCGGGGATCGAGCGCGGCCGCCGGATGGAACATGGTGCGAGTCGTCTCCCGGGAGAGGAGCCGCGACGATGCTCCGTGATAAGACTCCAGAAGCTCGACCAGAAAGCGGGCCAGATCGGAGGGCGTGGTCATCAATCCGCCTTGGGCCAAAGCGCTCGGATGCATGGCCGGGGCGGCGGCCTGCCCGTTTTCATCATGAGGCATGGCTTCCCGCGCCCGCCAGGTTGCCGGCAGGGGATAGACCACCGTGGACGAGGTCATCCCGAGCGGGGAAAAAACGACGTCCGACAGGATGGATTCAAGATCCTGTCCGAGGGTTTCCTCGAGAACGAGCTGGACCAGGGCGAAGCCGACGTTGGAATAGCGCCATTGGCTCCCCGGAACCATTTCGGGAATCGCGGCCTTGTTTTCAGCCGGGGCCTCGCCTTTGACCACTTGAAGGAGGGTCGGAGCTCCGGCCTTTTCATCGTATCCCATATTGGTCATCGGAAGGCCGGCCCGGTGGGTCAGCAACCGGCGCAAAGTCACTTTTTCCGTGAGCGTGAACGGGCTCTCCGGGACTTTCCATGATTTCAGATAGAGGTTGACGTCGGCGTCGAGGTCGAGACGGCCCGCCTCGACATAATGAAGAACCGCGGCGGCGGCGAGCGCTTTTGTCGTCGAGGCGGCTTCAAACAGGGTTTCCGAAGTGACCGGCTTCGCGCTTCCGGCGGTGATCTCTCCGTATTCCCGGGCCCATTCGATGCGGCCGTCGTTGATGACGGCCAGGCTGACGCCCGGGACTTTATAAAAGGCCATACGCTCGGCCAGGGTTGAGGATTGGGGCGCAGGGGCGTTCGGCTCGGACGGCTTTTCGGACAAAGCCTGGAGACCGTTTTCAAAGGCCTGGATGCGGGGCTGCGCGCCGGGATTCGAGCTTTGATCCGGAGAACAAGCCGTTGAGGAATAAATCAGGAGGCCGAGGGCTCCTGTACCAAGAAAGAGCGAAAGGGTGTGGGGTTTCATGCTTTCTCCAGACTTCGGTCGGTCACGAAGTAATACGTTTTCAAAAGAGAAATGTTCGCTTCTGTCCCCGTGGGGCGCGGCTTTCTTCGTCGTCCTCGAAACCGGAAATCCGTCTCCCTCCTGACGGCACCGGCGATAATCCCGGGCTTCCCCGGCGGACCGTCCGGAGCGGACCCGGCGGTCCCGGAGGCCGCGGCGGAAAAATTCATCGCTCGATTGCGATTTTTCCGGCAGGCCGGCTTTGGTCGTCTTCGTCCGGGCGGTCTTTAAAAAAATCAATATCCGCCCCGGCCCCACTCAGGCATAATAATAAGACGCACGGAGGAGAGACCCATGAAAAAAATGATTCTCAAGGGACATTCCACGTTCGATGGGGCGGGGGTGAAGCTCAGGCGTGTTTTCGCCCATGATCACACCGAGAAGACGGACCCGTTCCTGCTTCTCGACCATTTCGGCTCGAATAATCCCGAAGATTACGTGAAAGGATTCCCCTGGCATCCCCATCGGGGGATTGAGACCGTGACCTATATGCTCGGAGGCGCCGTCGAGCACGGCGACAGCATCGGCAACTCCGGGACGATAGGTCCGGGGGATATCCAATGGATGACCGCGGGCCGCGGCGTCATCCACCAGGAAATGCCGAAGGCCTCGAAGGAGAAGATGCACGGACTCCAGCTTTGGGTGAATTTGCCGGCGAAGAATAAATTGATGGAGCCGCGCTACCGGGGCATCCTCAGCCGGGAGGTTCCGGTCGTTCAAGTCCCGGGCGGGGAAGCGCGGGTCATCGCCGGCGCCTTCCAGGGGATTGTCGGGCCGGTCAAAGATCTCATGGTCGAGGTCGAATATCTGGACGTCCGGCTAAGCAAAGGGGCGACCCTGTCCCACGCGGCCAAAGACGGCTCCTCGTCCTTTTGTTATCTGATCGAGGGCGCAGGCGTATTTGATGCGGTGACGCTGGAAAAAGAGCACCTGATGCTTTTTACCGAAACCGGCCCTTTCTCCGTTCAAGCGACGGAGGACATCCATTACGTCTTCGTCGCCGGCAAGAAGATCGGCGAGCCGGTCGCCTGGGGCGGCCCTATCGTCATGAACACCCGGGAAGAGCTCGATCAGGCCTTCCGGGAGCTCGACGAGGGGACGTTTATTAAAAAGCAGCCCTGATCCGTCCGCAACGTCTCTGATCGAAGTTTCAGGGGGAAAAAATGGGGTGGGTGAGGAGACTCGAACCCCCAACCTTCGGATCCACAGTCCGATGCTCTAACCGATTGAGCTACACCCACCGTCGGAAGCGAAAGGGGAGCCTGATTTTCGCATGGGGGAGTCGATAAGTCAAGTAAATCGAAGCTTTGCGGGAAATTGTGTTAAACTTAATTGAAACTCCATCACCCCGGTTAACGTATTTGGTAGTATGGTTGCCGCATCTCCCTTCGGATTGAAATAAAGCCATGGACCAAAGGAATTTTCCGGACCTGTCGGCGATCGACAGCCATCCGCCCTTTCCGGAGAAAATCCGGGTCGCCGTCTACGCCGGGATGTTTATCCGGGACTTTGACGGAGCCACCAAAACCCTCTTCGAGCTGATCAAGTCTCTTCGCGACCACAAGGCCGAAGTGGCCGTCTGGTCGTTCTGCCGGAAGCCGACTCGAATGCCGGGCGTCCCCGTGGAAAAAGTTGCGGCCGTTTCCCTTCCGTTCTATCCGGATTACCGGTTTGCCCTGCCCGGGCCGGATCTGTTCCGGAGGATTCGGGCTTTCAAGCCCGACCTCATTCATTTGACCGTTCCCGACGCCGTCGGGCTCGGCCTTTCGGCTTACGCCAAGATCCGGGGCATCCCGCTTTTAATGTCCTACCACACGGATTTCATTTCCTACCTCGAGGAGCGCAATCTTTGGTATCTGATCCACATCTGGTGGCCGATCCTGAGGCGGTATTACAACCGGGCCGACAGCCTCCTCGTCCCCAGCCGGGACAGCGGCGAGAAACTGGCCAGGCACGGCATTCAAAAAGCCTCCATCTGGGGGCGGGGACTGATTCCCGGCCGTTTCAGCCCCTCGTACCGGAGCGAAGCGCTTCGCCGCGAGTGGGGGGCCGAAGGTCGAAAAATCATCCTGTTTTCCGGCCGATTCGCCTGGTTCAAGGGCTTGCGCACGTTTGTCCGGACCTATGATCTGCTCAAGAAGGATCAGGACATCTCGCCGGTCTTCGTCCTCCTCGGCCGGGGCCCCCAGGAGGACGACCTGAGAAAACGAATGCCCGATGCCATTTTCCCGGGTTATCTGACCGGAGAAGCGCTGTCCGTCGCCTATGCCAGCTCCGACCTCCTCCTGTTTCCGTCGCCGACTGAAACCTTCGGCAATGTGATTCAGGAAGCCATCGCCTCGGGCCTGCCGGCCGTCGTCTCCGACGAGGGCGGATGCCAGGAAATCGTCCGAGGAACGGGCGGGGGACTGGTGGCCGAAGCGCGAAACGCCCGGTCGTTTTACCAGGCCTGTCGGCGATTGCTGACCGATGAAGCGTTTTTCCGCCGGGTCAGAGAAGCGGGATTGAAAAACATTGCCGGCCGGGACTGGGATTCAGTGAACCAGGCCATTCTTGATGAATATGCCCGCTTGTTGTCGCGCCCCCCGCGCCGCCGGCTTTCCGCCGCTTCCTTCCTCAGTCCTTCGTCTTGATCGGCCGTTTCGGTCGTCCATCCTTGGCCTGCATGATGACCATGCCCAGAGTCGTAACGGACAGCCCGAGGACGGCCAGTCCGGTCAGGGCGAATCGCGGCAGGGCCAGGGCTTGGAAAAGCAGGGGATAGGTGAGATAGGCGAAATTCTGGGAGGGGATCAGGGTCGAGGCCCGAACTCCCCGGGAAAAAGCCCACTGGCTGAAGACAAACGAGAACGTCGCAAAGAAAAAGCTGGCCAGAAAAAACGCCCAACCCAACGGCAGCTTGGGGAGAAATCGGCCGACTCCGTCGAGATTCTGGCCGATTCCCTTCAGGACGGGATCGATGCCGGCCGACAGCCCGACAAGCAGACCGTAGACCAGGCCCGGGCGCATCGGGCCCCCTTTCCTTCGAGCCTGGCGGATCAAAAGATAGCCGCCCAGAAACGAAGCGGCCAGAACGACGGCCGCGATGCGGAGATCGACTCCGGCCATGGTCAATTCCGGCCGGCGGATGCCGTCGTAGCCCAGAATCAGCGTCCCGAGCGTCAGGACCAGGGCCCCGAGATAGTGTCGGGGCCGGATCGGTTCCTTGAGAATAAAGCCGGAATAGAGCATCAGGGCGATGAGACCGAGGCCGAACATCGAAGTGAAATAAGAAGAAGGGGCGTGCTTGTTGGCCAGGATCGAAAAAAGTCCCAGGCTGTTGTTCAGGACGAATCCCGTCCAGTAGAGCGCGGTTTTGGCCGGCGAGGGTGTTCGGCCTTCGGCCGCCCGCTCTCTTCGGCGTTTTCGGGAAAGCGAGGCGACGGCCTCGATGCCCTGCCGCTGCATCCCCTTGGACAGATGAAACAGGATCGAGGCCGCGATTCCGTAGATCATGGCCGTGGCGTGGGGCGACATGATTCCCTCAGGCATGCAGGCGCTGGCCGAGAAGGCGTTGGACGGTCCGGGCCAGGGGCAGCCGGACGCGGGGGGGAAGCCGGTCATGCTTTTTCCGGAGCGTCAAAAAAATCCATCGGTGCTCGAGGACGTTCAGTACGGCGGAGACATCCCAGAGCGGCGGAAGGATGAGAGTGACGCGCCGTCCCACCCGTTGGAGCTCGGCGAAAAATGCATCCGGCTCCTCGACATGCTCCATGGTATGGGAGCATAGCACGGAATCGAACGTCTTCTCCTTGAACGGAAGCCGGTCGACCGCCTCGATCAGGACGAACCTCGGAACGCCGGCGTGGCGGAAGATATCGGCGTTGACCCCCCCGCCGTCGGTTTTTCCGCAACAGATGTTGAGGTCCCACTTCTGCCGGCGGATGATGCGGGCCTTCAGAACCCGGTAACTCAGGACATTCAGGACCTGGGAAAGAGCGGCGGCGCCGGCGGAGATGATGATCCATTTCAGGAATGTCGGCATCGTCTCTCGATGGCGCCCGGGCCGCCGTCCCGGGTTAAAGTTCCTTCTGGCCTTCGATCAGATCGAGAACGTCCGGCGAATCGCGCCACCGCAGCCGGACCTTGACGCGAAGCTCGAGAAAGACCTTGGCCTCGAGGATCTCCTCGATCTCCCGGCGGGCTTCAATGCCGATTTCCTTGATATTTTTTCCCTGTCGTCCGATGATGATCTTCCGGTGATTGGGGCGCTCGACGAAGATGCTGGCCCGAATGTACACGACCGGCCGGGCCCGGCGTTCTTCCCGGGTCATGGTTTTCTTCTCGCCCCGGCGCCTCATGTTGGGACCGACCGTGACGCCGGGGACGGCGATCTCGCGGCCCGGGTCGGGCTTCGCCGCGGCGGCCTTACGGGGCGAGTTGTCGCCGTCCTCCTCGTCTTCGAAGGCAACGTCTTCCCCGCCGTCTTCGTCGAAGCCCTCGGCCTCCTCGCCCGTGTCTTCCCCCCGGCGCCGGTCGATCCGGTCGATGTAGACCGCCGTCGCCCAGGGAAGCTCAGCCTCCACCCGGGAAAGGATTTTTTCGCGGATGATCTCGGCGAACAGGAAGCGCTCGGACTGGTCGGAGACATCCTCGTCGCCGTAGAGCTTTTCGGCCTGGGGGAGATTGTCGAACAACAACCGTTCCAGAACGTCGACATTGGTCCCCTTGAGAGCCGAAAGGGGGATATATTCCTTGAACTCCCGAAGGGCCCGGTAACGGTCGATTAAAAGCAGCAGGTTTTCCTTCTTGACGATGTCCGACTTGTTCAGCAGAAGAAAAACCGGTTTGCGATTATTTTTCAGCATATCCAGGGCGAACTCGTCTCCGTGGCCGAATTTCTGGGTGGCGTCGACCAGGAGACAGACGAGATCGGCCGTTTCGAGCGAGGCGTAGACGAAATTCATCATCCGCTTGTTGAGCTTGTGGAGGGGTTTATGAAGGCCCGGATTGTCGATGAAGACGATCTGACCCCGGGGCGTCGTGTGGATTCCCAGAATGCTCAACCGGGTGGTCTGGGGCTTGTTCGAGGTGATGGCGATTTTCTGTTTCAGGATTTGATTGAGAAGAGTGGATTTTCCCGCGTTCGGACGGCCGATCAAAGCGACGTAGCCGGTCCGGAACATCGGTTTCGGCGCGGTTTTGGGCGTCCGGGACTTGCGGGGCTTTCCGGCGGAAGCGGCGGCCGGCTTAGGGGGATTCTTCGGGATTTGTTTCGGCATTTTTTCGGATCCTCAGTTTTTTTATGCGTTTCTGATCGACGTCCAGGACGTCGATGGTCAGGCGTCCGATATCCAGGCGCTCGCCGCGCGTCGGAAGACGCCCGAGGGTCTGGGCAATCAAGCCCGAGACCGTGATGAAGGTCTCGTCGGCCAGCTCGAGATCGAACAGGTCCTCGATCTCCTCGACTTTGGCCGCCCCCGAAACCGAGTAGTCTCCCGGGGCGTTTTGAACGATCTGGGCTTCCTCGGTGTCGTATTCGTCCTGGATTTCGCCGACGATCACCTCGAAGACGTCCTCCATGGAGACCAGGCCGGTCACCCCGCCGTGCTCGTCGACGACAATGGCCATCTTCTGCTTGGCCTTCTGGAGCTCCCGGAGGAGGTCGGTCAGCCGCATCGATTCGGGAACAAAAACGGCCGGGCGGACAAGGGGCTCGATGGACACCGGCTCGTGCTCTTTCTCGGAAAAGGCCAGGAGGTCTTTGGCCATGACGATACCGTCGACTCCGTCGATCCGGTCGCGGTAGACCGGAATCCGCGAATATTTTTCGGCGATGAAGAGATTGCGGAGCTTCTGAATGGTCGCATCGCGGCGGATGCAGACCATGTCCACCCGCGGGGTCATGACTTCGCGGACCACCGTGTCGCCGAACTCGACCACGTTGCGCAGGAGCGTATCTTCGCCTTGTTCGATGATGCCTTCTTCCCGGGCTTCGTCGATGAACGTCGCAATTTCCTCATCGCCGGCTTCCCGGTCATCGGGCTCGGCCTCCTCTTTTTGCTCTTCTCGAACCGAAAGCCAGCGGTCGATTCTTAAAACCGGCCCGGCCAGGAGAAGAAAAAGGCGGTGGGAGGGGAGGAAGAATTCCAGACAACGATCCTCATCGACCGCCGCGAGCACCCGGGGGAACATGTCGAAGACGAGGGCGTAGGCCCCGACGGCGAGGAGAAAAGACAGGAGAGGCCGGATCCGAAGCCCGGGAAAGGCCAGAACGGCATAGACGCCCAGGCCGAGGAGAAGGATGATCCTCCAGAACTCGACGGCCGTCTTGATGTCGTCGTAACGGTCGAGGATGCGCGCCCGGTCGGGCCGGTTCCGTTCTTCCAGATAACCGCTCAGACCGATCTTGGAGAATCGGGACAGGGTCAGGTGGAACAGCGACAGGGCGAACGCGGCCAGGATGTTCAATCCCAGCCCGATCCAGGTGAAGACCGAATCCGCCATGGCCTTAGCCCCTCCCGTCTCCCGGGAGCAAGACGAGCTTTTCTTTCCGGAGGAGCCGGAGCGTGCGGGCCTCCTCTTCCTCGTGACCTTCCTCGTGCTCGAAGCCGCAGAGGTGGACGAATCCGTGGATCGCGAGGTAAGCCAGCTCGGCTTCGAGCGGATGCCGGAGGGCGGCCGCCTGTTTCCGGGCCTGGGGCACGGAGATGATAATGTCGCCCAGATGCGGCCGATTGTCTTCGCCCTTTCCATGGATCGGGAACGACAGCACGTCGGTCGTTTTGTCCTTGCCGCGGAAATCGCGGTTCAGGCGGCGGACGGCGGCGTCCCCGGCAAAGACCAGGGTGACGCCGGCGCCGCTCATCCGGGCCCGCCGGAGCAGGCGTTCGATCAAGGCCCGGAAGCGCTCAGTCCTGATGCGGCTCTTCGTCTGCCGGTTGATGATCTCGATCATGGAGGGTCCTCTCGGATGAATCGCCGTTTTTGCCCGATTTCTTCCTGGATTCGAAGTCGAAACCCGGATACTCGACGCGCGGCTGAAAAATGGTGTGGAGGGTTGTCAGAAACGATTGGGCGATCGCCCGGATTTCCCGGAGCGAAAAGGCGCAATCGTCCAGCTGGCCGTCCTCGAGGTAATTGTCGAAAATGTCGCGGATCACCCGGGCCAGGTGCTCGTCCTTGTGGATCCGGAGGCTGCGCGAAGCGGCTTCGATGGAATCGGCCAGCATGACCAGGGCGGCTTCCTTGGTCTGGGGCGGCGGCCCGGGATAACGAAAGCTCTCCTCCCCGACGGTGTGGATCTCGGGGTCGGATTTTTCCTTGGCTTTCTGGTAAAAATAACGGACGATCGAATTGCCGTGATGCTGTTCGATGATGTCCCGGACCTGCTCCGGGAGCCGCTCCTTCCGGGCGATTTCGACGCCTTCCTTGACGTGGTTAATGATGACCAGAGTGCTCATGCTCGGGGCCAGGTCTTTATGGGCGTCGTGCTTTCGATCCTTGTTCTCGATGAAATACTCGGGCATCTTGATCTTGCCGATGTCATGGTAGAGCGCCCCCGCCTTGACCAGCAGGGGATCGAGCTTGAGCTTCTCGGCCGCTTTCTCGGCCATCGCCGCGACGATCAGGGAATGGTGGTATGAACCCGGGGCGTCGATGGCGAATTGACGGAGAATATCCGACTCGGAGTTGGTCAGTTCGAACAGCTTGGATTGGGTCACAAAGCGAAACAGGTTCTCGAAGATGGGCAGGAAGATGAAGGCCAGGGCCGCGCTGGCCAGGCCGCCCAGAACGGCCATGAAGGTCTCGGCGGCCAGGATGTCGAGGCCGGCCGGCCGCGGCCGGACGAGGTGGATCGTGATGGCCACGAAGATATTGACCGGAGTGGCGATGAAAAAGCCGGCGCGGAGAGCGTGGGTTCGCTTGGCCCGGCCGTAATACTTGATCCCGTAGATTGCCGCCATCCCCCCGATCAGGCCGAAGAGGAGGAGAAAGAAATCGGCCTCGGCCAGGAATCCGGCCAGCAGGCTGTTGAGGACGACGAAGATCAGGGCGACCGCGTTGGTCGTCAGAAAAGCGAAGAGAAGCGCCCCGAATTGCAGGGGGAGGAGAAATTTATAGGCTTCGGCGTTGGAGAACAGGAAGACCCGGGTGTGGATGCTCGTCGTCCCGGCCAAAAACAGGCCGAGCTTGTAGAGGAGAAGGCTGACGAAAATGGTCAGCATCATCATCCGGAAGTACTTGACGGCCGTGGCCTGCGGCAGGAGGGATCGGAGATAGTACCAGAGGGTGATGAGAAGCAGGGTGAACAGAAGGAAAGCCCCGACGAAGCTCCGCAGCCAGGCGCCCTGGTCCTGGATGGTCCGGTTGACGGCGGTTATGAACCGGACCGTGGTTTCGCCGGCTTCGTCTCCCTTGCGGATGATCACCCGGCCTTTTTTAATTGTGTAGAAAACGGTATCGACGGCCGACCAGGCGTTTGTCCTCCGCACCTCGGTTTCGACCCGGTCATAAGCGACGTTCGGGGACAGAAAAGCGTGGGACAGGCTGATGAGAAGCCCCTTGCGGCGGGCCGAAAGGTCGAGGGCGTTGATCTCGCTCGTCAGCCGGCTTTTGGCTTCCTTGATTTCGAGGATGTCTTCGATCCGGACCGACTTTTCCTGTCCGTCCGCCCGCTTCAGATTCAAGCCGCGCTCGGCCTCGCGGTTGACGAAGAGACTCTTGGAAAGAATCAGGCCCGAAGCCGAGACTTTTTCCAGGAGCGAAAGCAGGCTTCCCTCCAGCTCCGGGGCGAACTCCTCCCGCTCCAGGGACCGGAGCGTTTCGGGCGCGAGCTCCAGGCCGTATTGCTCCCGGACCGGCGCCCTCAGGGCGTCCGGATTGCGCGGCGGCGGCGTTTTCAGCCACTCCCGGCCGAATTCGAAAAATTGCCGGACATGGTCGGCCGTGTTGAGCATCGCGTTGGGGTCGAATTTGTAGACCGGAAGGATCCCGGCGACGGCTTCCTTTCGCCGCTGGTCGGTCGTCTCCGTATCTTCGATGGTCAGGTCGGCCGGGGCGACGAGGTCTTCGACGGCGATATCGCCGGGTTTGAGCTCGGTCAGGGTTTTCGAAGGGAGGTAGGAAAGGACCGAGGCCAGGACGAGGGCGGAAACGGCGATGAGAATAAACGGATTCCGCAGGATGTTATGGATCAGGCCGGCCTTTTCCTCCATGGCCGGGCGTCGGGAGGCGCTCGGAGCGGGCGTCTTGAACAGCTTGAGATTCTTGAACGAAATCAGGGGCATGTCAGTCGCCGCTGCGGGTTTCGGCTTTCTGGTAAGCCTTGATGATTTTCTGAACGAGGGGATGTCGGACGACATCCCGTTCGTCGAATTTGCAGATGGCGATTTCCTTGAGGGGAGCAAGAATCTTCAGGGCGTGAAGCACGCCCGAATCCCTGGCCCGGGGGAGGTCGATCTGGGTGATGTCGGCCGTGACGATGACCTTGGAATCGTAGCCCGCCCGGGTCAGGAACATCTTCATCTGCGGCCGGGTCGTATTCTGGGCCTCGTCGAGAATGATGAAGGCCGAGTTGAGCGTCCGCCCGCGCATGTAAGCCAGGGGCGCGATTTCGATAATGTTTTTATCGATCAGCCGCTGAGCCTGTTCACCCGAGACCATGTCGAACAGCGCATCGTACAACGGCCGTAGGTAGGGGTTGACCTTCTGAATCATGTCTCCGGGCAGAAAACCCAGCCGTTCGCCCGCTTCGACCGCCGGCCGGGTCAGAATGATCCGGCTGACGATTTTGTTCTGGAGGAAGGTCAGGGCCATGGCCATGGCCAGGTACGTTTTTCCCGTTCCGGCCGGGCCGACGCCGAACACCAGATCGTGGGTTCGGATCGCCTGGATGTACTCCTGCTGATTCAGGCTTTTAGGCGAGACGGATTTCCGGGCGAAGCTCAAAGGCTCCGTCGGCAGGTAATCCTCGACCGGCTTGGTCCGCCCCTGCTCCAGAAGATCGAGGATGATCTGGAAGTCCTCCTCCCGGAGTTCATGGCCCCTGGCTTCGAGGTCGCCGATCCGGTCGAAATAAAACCGGGCGAAGGCCACCTTTTCGGGAGCGCCGGCGATGGTCAGCGCCTCGCCCCGGGTCGACAGCTCGACGCCGAGACGGGCTTCGATTTTCTTCAGATTGCGGTCCAGAACACCCGTGAAAACACTTTTCCGGACAAAAGGGTGGGTGATTTGTTCCATATCAGGGGCGTATAAAAGCTTGATCGTCCACGGGAGACCATTATCTTGCCGTCTCCCGTCCTTGTCAAGGCGCGAAACGCGGGTTTCCTTGACTTACAGGCGGCCAACGAGGAAAATGTCCCTTCCGGGCCGAAGGACCCGGCGCTGATGTCCATTGATTTTCAGTTCAAACCGTTCGAAAAGATGACGTCCGAGGATTACGCGACGGTCGGGTTCAAATCCGGCCTGGAGATTCACCAGCAGCTTCTGACCGACAAGAAGCTGTTCTGCCGCTGCCCGGCCGGCCGCTACAGCGACGTCTACCACGCCGAGATCCTCCGCCACATGCGCCCGACGCTCTCGGAGCTGGGAGAGTATGACGGCACCGCCCTGATGGAATTCAAGACCAAAAAAGAGATCATCTACCGGATCAACCGGGAGAGCGTCTGCACCTATGAGATGGACGACACGCCGCCGTTCATGATCAACGAACAGGCCTTGGATATCGCCCTCGGGATCGCGATGCTCTACAAGTGCGTCATGGTCGACGAGCTCCACATCGCCCGGAAGCAGTATCTGGACGGGAGCATCCCGACCGGGTTCCAGCGGACGACGATTGTGGGCGTGGACGGCAAAATCGACTTCAACGGCCGCGATGTTCGAATCATCCAGCTGGGGCTGGAGGAAGACGCCTGCCGCGAAGTCAGCGATGTCGGCCATCGCCGGGTCTACAAGACCGACCGGCTTGGCATGCCGCTGATCGAGACCGTCACCGCTCCCGATATGCGCACTCCCCTGGAGGTCGCCGAGGTCGGCCAGATCCTTCGCCGAATGGTCCGATCGACCGGGAAGGTCCGGACGGGGATCGGAGCCGGGCGCGAAGACGTGAACGTCAGCGTGACCGGGGGAACGCGGATCGAGATCAAGGGTGTTCCCCAGATTCCCCGGATTCCGCGCCTGACCTACAACGAGGCCATGCGCCAGTGGAATCTCCTCCGGCTCCGGACGGAGCTCAACCGCCGCGGGGTGACGACGGATTCATTTGCCGCTTCTTCGGAGGATGTGACCAAGCACCTCAAGAAGACCCAATACATGCCGATCGAAGCGGCGGTCAAGGTCGGGATGGTCGTCTGCGGCGTCCGGCTTTGCGGCTTCCGCGGCCTTCTCCGCTGGCCGACTCAGACCGATACGTTTTTCAGCCAGGAGATCTCCGACCGGGTTCGGGTCATTGCCTGCCTGACCGTCCTGCCCAATATTCTTCATTCCGACAGCCCGAGCGAATCGATCTCGAGTTCCGAGTGGACGGCCGTAAAGAAAGCCCTGGGAGCCCGGGATGAGGACGCCGTCGTTCTGGTTTGGGGCCAGGAAATGGATGCCCGCCAGGGGATTCAGGAAATCATCACCCGGGCCAGGGAAGCGACGATCGGCGTGCCCTCGGAAACGCGCCAGGCTCTCCGCGACGATACCAACGGGTTTGAGCGCATCCTTCCCGGACCCGACCGCATGTACCCGGATACCGATCTGCCTCCAAAGAGGATCGGGCCGGAGCGGCTGGCCTCCCTCCGGGCCGAATTGCCGCCCTCGGTCACCGACCGGGAAAAGTGGTACCGGCAGCTCGCGGTGCCGGCCGATCTTGTCGAACGGCTTTCGATGTCTCCCTCAGCCGGCCTTTTCGAAAAAGCCGTCAAGGCCTGGGGCCTCGATCCGAAAGTCGCCGCGGTGATTCTCATTCAATATCCCAAGCGATTAAAAAGAAAGGGATTGCCTCCGTTCCCAGTCGGAGCTCCCGTTTTCGAGGAGATACTGGAAGCCCTTCGGGAAAAACGCTTGTATCGGGAAGGCGTGCTTCCCGTCCTCGAGTCCGTCCTGACCGGGAACCGTCCCGTCAAGGAGATCCTCCCGGCCGCGGCCGAAGGCGACCCGGCCGACGATGCCCGGCGGATCGCCCAAAGTCTGAAGGGCCGCCGATTCCAGGATGAAGGGCGAAGAATGAGGAGGGCGATGGGTTTGCTCATGGCCGACTGGCGCGGCCGGATCGACGGATCCGCCGCCGCCGGCTTGATGGCCGACGAGCTGAAAAAGGCCAAGCCATGAACGATCTCAATAACGCCGAGTACAAAGGCTATCGCGGCCGGGCCCTCGAGGTCCTCCGCGGCTTCAACGCTCAGGTCTGGAGCGATGCAAAAATCGTTACGGCCGACGGATCTTATGTCGGGATCATCCTGCCCCGTTCGGAAACGGCGGATCCGCTTCACGTCGTCCTCAAACTGCGCTCCGGGTACAACATCGGTGTCGCGGTCGACCGCATTCAGGCCGTCGAAATCCAGGGCCGGAAGGAAGCCCACTACAAGATCCCCGAGAAGGAATTTCCCTACGATCCGGTCAAGCCCCGGGTCAAGCTCCTTGGGACGGGCGGGACGATCGCCAGCCGGCTGGATTACCGGACCGGGGCGGTCATCCCGGCCTTTTCGCCGGGGGAGCTTTACGGCTCGGTGCCCGAGCTGGCCGATATCTGCAACCTCGAGACCGAGAAGCTCTTCGGAGTATTCAGCGAGAACATGGGCCCCGAGCAGTATATCGGCACGGCCCAGGCCATTGCCCGGGAGATCGAAAAGGGCGTTCAAGGCATCGTCATCGGCCACGGCACGGACACGATGCACCACACCTCGGCCATCCTCTCCTTCATGATCCAGGACTCGCCGGTCCCGATCGTCATGGTCGGTTCCCAGCGTTCATCCGACCGGCCGTCGTCTGACGCCGCCCTGAACCTGATGCACAGCGTCAAGACCGCGGCCGAAAGCGATATCGCCGAAGTCATGGTCTGCATGTTCGGCCCGACGTCGGATCTCTACGGCCTGTTGCACCGCGGAACCCGGGTTCGGAAAATGCATTCGAGTTATCGCTCGACCTTCCGAACGATCGGCGACATTCCGATCGCCATGGTCAGCCGGGACAAGATCACCCCGCTTCGCCAGGATTACAAGCGCCGCCGTTCGGATAAGAAGGTCATCGTCAATACGGCTTTCGAGGAGAAAGTCGGGATCGTCTATTACTACCCGAACATGAAACCGGACATCATCGATTCCCTGATTGACAACGGGTATAAGGGCATCATTATCGCCGGGACCGGCCTCGGCCACGTCAACAAGCCGTTGTATCCGGCCCTGAAGCGGGCTCAGGATAAAAACATCGCCGTCTACATGACCGTCCAGACGCTCTGGGGCTTTGTCCAGATGTATGTTTATGACACCGGCCGGGACATGATGGAGCTGGGCGTGGTTCCGGCGGCCAACATGCTTCCGGAAGTGGCCTATGTGAAGCTGGCCTGGACTCTCGGCCAGACGACCGACCCGGCCGAGGTCAAGCGGATCATGCTGACCCCGGTCGCCGGGGAGATCACCGAACGGGAGCCCAGCAACGGCTACCTCATCTTCCAGGGCGGCATCCCGGAAGTCGAGGAGTTCATCTCCCAATATCGGAAATAATCCTTCCGGCTCAATGGCCGGGCGGAGCGACGATCGCCGAATCCCGGTCCATGGCGAAGTCCCGCCGGGCCGTCTTGATCGTGATCGAAAAGCCCGCGACGACGTCAAACAGCGACATCAGGGTCAGGAGAAAGAACACGGTCGTCCCGGCCCGCTTCACCATGATGAACTCGAGAAGGAAGATCACGAAGATCAGCGTGGAGAGAATGTGGCCGATGATTTCGGCCTCGCTCGTCCGGGTGGATTTATAGATTTCGAAAAACAGGCAAAAGAGACCGATCACCAGGATCAGGTCGCCGACGGTCGGCGTCCAGACCGCCTTGGACATCATCCGGATCGCAAATAACGGGTTGAAAAGAACGGTCTCGTCCTTGACCAGGACGAGGACGTTGTAAATGACCAGGATGAATCCCAGCATGGGAATGCGGCGGAGTAATTTCATGGCGGCCTCCTTTCCTTGTGAACCCGGCCGCGATTATCCTTCATTTCGAGCGGAAAATACAAATCTTTCGCTTGACAGGAAAAAGGGAAATCCTTATTCTGACCGCATGAATACGACCGGGATTTCTTCAGCCGCCTCCCGGTCTTTCTATTTTGGGTTCTATTTCGGGCGATAAGCCCGAAATAAGACCCATACCCCCAGCCCCCTTTTTCCCCGCGGATCGGTCTGTCCATGAAAAGAGGTACTCCCATGCAGGAATTGAAATTAGCCGCGCTTGTCGATAAACCCCGAACGGTCGTCGAAGCCGGGCCCCTCCGCCTGGGGCGCGGATTCGCCGTCATCGCCGGCCCGTGCAGCGTGGAAAGCGAACCGCAGCTGCTGACGATCGCTCGGGCGGTGAAAGCGGCCGGAGCCGATGCTCTCCGCGGCGGAGCCTTCAAGCCCCGCACTTCGCCGTATGACTTTCAGGGCTTGGGACTCAAAGCCCTTAAAATCCTGGAGAAAGCCCGGAGGGAAACCGGCCTTCCCATCGTGACCGAGGTCCTCGATCCCCGGGATGTCTCCTGGGTTTCGGAGTTTGTGGATGTGCTCCAGGTCGGGGCCCGGAACATGCAGAATTTTTCGCTGTTGAAGGAGGTCGGGAAAGGTTCCCGGCCGGTCCTGCTGAAGCGGGGAATGTACTCGACCCTCGCCGAATGGCTCAACAGCGCCGAATACATCCTCAACGCCGGAAATTCCAACGTGATCCTCTGCGAGCGCGGGATCCGGACGTTCGAGGTCTACACCCGCAACACCCTCGACCTGAGCGCCGTGCCGGCCGTGCGGGAGCTGACCCACCTGCCGGTGATCGTCGACCCGACTCACGGGACCGGACGGGTCAGCCTGATCGGGCCCATGAGTCTGGCCGCGGTTGCGGCTGGAGCCGACGGACTGATCATCGAGGTCCACCATAATCCCAAGGAAGCCCTGAGCGACAAGGCCCAGGCGCTGCTTCCGGACGCTTTCGAAACCATGATCCGCCGCGTCCGGACTCTCCGGTCCGCCGTCGAGGCCCTGCCGTGACCCGGCTGGTGTTGAACGGCCGGAGCGGGCGCACGGAGATCCGGATCGGTTCCTCCGCCTTCCGGTTGGACAAATTGGCGAAAAAAGACCGGACGCTGATTCTCACCGATCGAAAGGTCGCCCGGTTGCACGGACGAACGTTCCGCGGCTGGGACACGCTCGTTTTAGACCGGGGCGAGCGGATGAAAACCCTGGCCGTCGTCGAGCGGATCGCCCGCGAGCTTCTCCGGCGCGGCTACGACCGGGGCGCTACGCTGGCGGGGGTGGGCGGGGGAGTGATATGCGACCTGGCCGGTTTGACCGCAGCCGTCTACCTGAGGGGGATCCGCTGCGGTTTCGTACCCACGACGTTATTGGCTCAGGCGGATGCGTCCCTGGGAGGGAAAAACGGGGTGAATCTCGACCGGTATAAAAACATCATCGGCACGTTCCGTCCGCCGGAATTCGTCCTGGCCGATCCGCGTTTTCTGGCCACGCTGCCTCCGGCCGCCCTTCGCGACGGACTGGCCGAAATCGTTAAAGCCGCGGCCGTCCGCGATCGGTCCTTGTTCGAAGAGCTCGAGGATTCCGCCGGCCGGGCCCTGGCCGGCGATCCTGCCGTTTTAGAACGGCTGGTTATTCGGGCCGCAGTGATCAAAACCGGGATCGTCGCCCGGGACGAACACGAGCGCGGACCCCGGGCGCTCCTGAATTTCGGGCATACGCTCGGCCACGCTTTAGAGAGGACCGCCGGACTCCGTCACGGAGCGGCCGTCTCGGCGGGAATGGCCGCCGCAGCGCGCCTTTCGACCGCCGCGGGCCTCCTTCCCGAAAAGGAAGCCGACCGGTTGATCGCCCTTCTCGGCCGTCTCGGTCTGCCGACGCGAATCGCCGCGCCTCTCCATCGTCTTTTGGCGGCCGTCGAGATGGACAAGAAAAAAGCCGGCGGCCGGATCCGATTCGTCTTTCTTCGCCGTCTCGGTGCCGGAGTCATCCGCCCGGTCCGGCCCGGCGCCCTCAGGGAGGCCCTCCGTGATTTGCGTCAGTCTCGCTGAAAAAACGGCGGCTGCGGCGCGAGCCGCAGCGATCCGTCAGGCCTTCGCCGAAATCCGACTGGATGCCGTGGCGGACGCGACGGTCGAATCGGTCCGAACGATTTTTTCCGGGCATCCCCGGTTGATCGCCGCTTTCCGCCCGGGCCGCGTTCCCGAGATCGAACGCATCAGTCTGTTGACGGCTGCGATCTCGGCCGGGGCGGCCTATATCGATCTCGAAATCGACGCGCCGCTCTCCAGCCGTCGGGACATCGCCGAAGCCGTCCGGGCTTTCCGCAGCCGTCTGATCATCTCCTTTCATGAGTGGTCGGGAACACCGTCTCGGGCCGCTCTGGAGGATATCCGGGCAAAAGGATTCGAGCTTGGCGGCGAGCTCGTCAAGATCGCCTGCCGCAGCGGCGGCTCGGCCGACAACGCCCGGCTTTTGAGCCTGCTCGATTATCCCAAGCCGGTCATCGCGATCGGCATGGGCCCGGCGGGAAAAGTCACCCGGCTTGTCGGGCCTCTTCTGGGAGCTCCGTTCACTTATGCCGCTCCGGCCGCGGGAAGGGAAACCGCTCCCGGCCAGCTCGAGGCCGGACGGATCCGAAGCCTTTGGGAGGATTGGAAAAATGTCTGAAGCCGCCGTTTATGCCGTGGCCGGTCGGCCCATCCTTCACAGCCGAAGCCCCGAGCTCTTTGCCGCCGGATTTCGAGCCGCCGGGATAGCCGGGCATTATACCCGGCTGGCCGTCGAGAACGCCGGGGAGATCAAGACGCTGGCCGAGGCCCTGGATCTTGCGGGATTGAATGTAACCGCGCCGTTCAAGGAAGCGCTCCTGCCTTTCCTTGATGAAATCGATCCGGACGTCCGAAGGATCGGCGCCGTCAACACCGTCATCCGGCGAAGCGGCCGGCTCATCGGACGGAATACCGACTCCGTCGGCGTGGTTCGAGCCCTGGCCGGCCGCGGCGTCGGACTTGCCGGGCGCGCCGCCCTCGTCCTTGGGGCGGGAGGCGCCGGCCGGGCGGCCGTTTTTGGATTGCTTCAAGCGGGAGCCCGGGTCGTCGTGGTCGACCGCACCGCATCCCGGGCGGAAGAAACGGCCGCGCGGCTGGGCTGCGCCTGGCTCGCTCAGGAAAAGACGGCCGCGGCGGTTGACCGGGCCGAAATCATTATTTCCTGCCGTTCCACGGTCGAACACCCTTTCGATCCGGAATTGCTCCGACCGGACCATGTGGTCCTGGATGCCCGCTATCAAGGGTCGAAATTGTCCGCTGACGCGGCTGCCCGCGGAGCCGCGGTTATTTCCGGACGGGATTGGCTCCTCCACCAGGCTGCGGCCGGATTCACCCTCTTGACCGGCCATCCCGGTCCGGTTGAAGAGATGAAGAAAGTCCTGGCCGAAGACGGCCCGGCGGGAAAGCGCCGGAAGCCGATCGCCTTGACCGGATTCATGGGGGCGGGCAAAAGCGTTCTGGGGGCTTGCCTGGCCCGAAGAGCGAAAATGCGATTGGCCGATACCGACGCGCTTATCGAATCGGCGGCCGGGGCGGCCGTCGGGGAAATTTTCGCCCGCGACGGCGAAGCGGCCTTCCGGGCGTTGGAGCGCGCCGTCATCCTGGAATTGGATGATGATCCGAATTTGGTTGTTTCCCTGGGCGGCGGGGCGGTTCTTGATCCGGCCATTCGGGCGCGCCTCGCCTCCCGAATGACGACCTTCTGGATCTATTCCGATCCCGCCGCGTCCGCGGCCGTTTTACCTCCGGGAAGCCGGCCGCTTCTTGACGGGAGAACGGCCCGGGCGGAGCTTGCGGCCCTGTTTAAGTCCCGCCTTCCGGCATATGCGGCCGCAGCCGCGGCTGTTGTTCTCAACGGTCGACGGCCGGACGATCTCGAAAACATCGCCAGGAGGATCGAATATGAGATTTGTTGCGCCTTCCCGGCTTGACGGGCTGGTGGCCGCGCCGCCGTCCAAGAGCTTGACCCAGCGGGCCGCGGCGGCGGCTTTCCTCAGCCCGGGGGAAACGATGATTTTCAACCCCTCGCTTTGCGACGATGCGGCCCATGCTTTCCGCCTGATCGAGGACCTGGGCGCGGAAGTGGACTATTCCTGGGCCGGCGGCGCGGATCGTCGGATCGGCGTTCGAGGCGGAGCGGTCCCTCGAAACGATCGGGTGACTTGCGGCGAATCCGGTTTGGCCCTGAGGATGTTCGCCCCGATTCTGGCCTTGTTTTCCCGTCCGGTCACGATCGAGGCGGAGGGATCGCTCCGGCGTCGGCCCGTGGACATGATCGAAGGGCCTCTCGGGGAACTTGGGGTGAAGGTCCGGACGACCGGCGGCCGGCCGCCCGTCACGGTCTCCGGACCCCTTCTCGGCGGACGGGCCGTGACGGATGGATCGGTCAGCTCCCAGTTTCTCAGCGGGCTTCTTCTCGCCCTTCCCCTGGCCGGGAAAGATTCCGAAATCGTTGTCCATCATCTCAAGAGCCGGGCCTATGTCGAGTTGACGATCGGAGTGGTCCGGGCCTTCGGTGGCGTTCTGGAATGCGGGCCGGATCTTGCGGCGTTCCGGATTCCCGGAGGCCAGACATACCGCCCGGCCGCGCTTCGCGTCGAAGGGGACTGGTCGGCGGGCGCGGCGTTGCTTGTCGCCGGCGCTCTGGCCGGACGCGTCGAAGTGACGGGGCTCGATGTCGATTCGCGGCAGCCGGATCGGGCCGTCCTTGGCGCCTTGGAGGCGGCTGGAGCCGGCGTCCGTGTCTTGCCGGACCGCATCGTGTCTGAACGGGCCGCCTTGCGGCCGTTTGAATTCGACGTGGGCGAATGTCCCGATCTCTTCCCTGTGCTCGCGGCCCTGGCCGCCGGCGGCGAGGGAACGAGCCTTCTTCGGGGGACGGAGCGCCTCCGGCACAAGGAATGCGCCCGGGACCGGGCGATTCAGGAGGAATTCGCAAAAATCGGAGTTGAGGTTGAATGGACAGAAGGGGAAACCCGTATCCGCGGCGGAAGGAGTCGCGGCGGCCGGGCCGAGTCCCGAGGCGACCATCGCCTGGCCATGTCCCTGGCGGCCGCCGGCCTCGCTTCCGAGGAAGGAATCGGCCTTATCGGCTCGGGATGCGTCTCGAAATCCTATCCCGGCTTTTTCGATGACCTGGCCCGTCTGGGAGGGCGGATATCATGAATATTTTCGGACGGCGTTTGCGGATCGAGATTTTTGGAGAGTCCCACGGGCCGGTTGTCGGGATTATTCTCGACGGTTGTCCGGCCGGAATCGAGCTTTCCGAGGAGGATTTCACGGCCGATCTGGACCGTCGAAAGGGCGGGAAGCCGGCAACAACAGCCCGGGTCGAATCGGATACGCCCCGCCTTTTCAGCGGGATTTTTCGCGGTCGGACCACCGGGGCCCCCTTGGCGATTCTCTTTGATAACCACGAGGCCCGCTCCGGGGACTATCCCGACCTGGACCGGTTTCCGCGGCCGGGACAAGCCGATTTCTGCGTTTCTCGTAAATACGGCGGCTACGCCGACCGCCGCGGCGGAGGGCACTTCTCGGGGAGATTGACAGTCGGGCTTGTGGCCGTCGGAGTCGTGGCAAAAAAGATCATCCACCCGGCCAAAGTCCATAGCGAAGTGCTCGCTTGTGGCGGTTCGGTGAACATCGAATCGGCTGTTTCTGCGGCCGCGGCTGACGGCGATTCGGCCGGGGGGATCGTC
The DNA here is from genome assembly GCA_964411395.1 of uncultured Eubacteriales bacterium. Taxonomy (GTDB): domain Bacteria; phylum Acidobacteriota; class Aminicenantia; order Aminicenantales; family UBA4085; genus JAAZPG01. The sequence goes on from CAYPKX010000010.1 coordinate 27,666, forward strand.
GAGGGTGTCATTGCGGGTTTGCCGGTCGGATTGATACACGACATGGCCAAGGGGGATTACGGCA
>CAYPKX010000010.1:27739-40644 GCA_964411395.1 uncultured Eubacteriales bacterium
TTCGAGTCCGTCCTCGGTCATCTCCTTTTTTCGAGTCCCGGGATCAAGGGCCTCGAATTCGGCGACGGATTTGCCGGCGCGGCTCTGCGCGGCAGCGAATACAACGATGCGATCCTCGATTCTTCCGGCCGGACCCGGACCAATCACGCCGGCGGACTCAACGGCGGGCTCACCAACGGCAACGATGTCGTTTTCCGGGTCGCCGTCCGGCCGACGGCCACCCTCGGCCGGGTTCAGGAAACAATCGACCTGAAAACCGGCGAACCGGCGGTTCGCCGTCCGGGAGGGCGGCATGACGCCTGCTTCGCCCTGCGCATACCGGTGATCCTGGAAGCGGCGGCGGCCTTCGTCGCCGCCGATTTTCGACTTTGTTCCCATCCCTGATTTTACGAAGGAGAATCATGATGAATCTCGACGACATCCGCATGAAGATCGACGAAATCGATTTTGAGCTTTTGAAATTGATCGAAGAGCGCATGGAATGGGCCTTGAGAACCCGGCGTCTGAAGCCCGCCTCGGCCGACCTTGGGAGAGAAGCGGAAGTTTTAGAAAGGGCCTTCGGCTTTGGACCAAGCCTGTTGCGCCCGGAATTCAACCGCGACATCATGGAAAAGATCATGGCCGAAAGCCGCGGTCTTCAGGAAAAGGGTTTGCAATTAATCGGCTTCCAGGGCGAGCATGGAGCGTTCAGCGAAGAAGCCGTCCGAACCTATTTTCCCGGCCAGGCCGCCCTTCCTTATCCCGAATTCGAGGATGTATTCAAGGGCCTCGAGGAGGGCGGACTCGATTACGGCGTCGTTCCGGTTGAAAACACGCTGGGCGGAACGGTCACCAGGGTCAACGAGCTTCTTCTCCATACGCCCCTCCATGTCGTCGGCGAGGTCCGCGTCAGGGTTCGCCATTGCCTTCTGGCTCTTCCGGGAACGGATCCCAGGGAAATCAAAGCCGTCTATTCGCATCCCCAGGCGTTGGCCCAGTGCCAGGGATTCCTCCGCCGCAACGGCCTGGAAGCCCGGCCGTTCTACGATACGGCCGGGGCGGCCCGGATGCTCTTCCGGGAAAGGCCGCGGGGGGCGGCGGCCGTCGCCGGTGAGCTGTGCGCCGGCCTCTACCACCTGGAAATCATCAAATCAGGCCTCGAGGACCGGGACACGAACATGACCCGCTTTTTCGTCCTCGGCCGGGAGCCTCGTGTCGCCGGCGGGAATAAAGGCTCGATCGCCTTCAATTTCGAGGCGGCCGACAAGGCCGGCTCCTTGTTCGGCGTTCTGCGCATCTTTGCCGAGGCGGGGATCAACCTGACCCGGATCGAGTCATTCCCCTGGCCGGCCGATCCGTCCGGTTACGCCTTCTTCCTTGATTTCCATGGTTCGCCGGGTGATCCGATCGTGGCCGGGGCACTGGACCGGCTTGCCTCCGCCGCCCGGTTCATGAAAGTTTTCGGCTGTTACGAGGAGGCGCGCTCATGAAGATTGTCGTTCTGGGTTTCGGCAGGATGGGGTCGTGGATGGCCGGCGAACTGGCCCGGACGCACGAGGTTTTTATTTTCGACAAGGATCCGGGAAAAATGCGCGAAGCAGCCGGAGTTGCGGCCTTGAAGCGGCCGGACGACATCGCCGGGTTGAAACCCGATTTGCTCCTCAATGCCGTCGATCTGGCCGGGACGGTCGAAGCTTATCGGGAGGTCGAGAGAATGCTCCCGCCGGATTGCCTGCTCTGCGATATGGCCTCCATCAAAACGTCGCTTCCGGAATATTACCGGGAGGGCCGGTTCCGGTTCGGATCCTGTCATCCGATGTTCGGCCCGACTTTTGCCAACCCGGCGGCTCTGGAAGAAGAGAGCGCCGTGATCATTCGCGAATCCCGCCCGGAGGCGGCCGCTTTCCTCGAGGGCTTTTTTCGCCGGTTGGGAATTGCCGTCCGGACATGCTCCTTCGATGAGCATGACCGGCTGATGGCCTATGCCCTGACGGTACCCTTTGTGGCCTCGATGGTCTTTGCCGCCTGCCTGGACGGGCCTTCGGTGCCGGGGACGACGTTCAAAAAGCATCGGATAATCGCCGAGAAGCTATTAGGCGAAGACGACGGCCTGCTGGCCGAAATCCTTTTCAATCCCCATTCTTCGGCCCAGTTGGAAAAAATCACCCGGAAACTGGAATTTTTGAAGCATGTCATCGCCGCCCGGGACGGCGAAGAGGCCCGACGGTTCTTCTCCCGATTGAGGGAAAACATGGGAAAACACCTGCCCCCCGGTTGAGACCGGAGGAGGACTCGCGCCCTTTTTTTTCGGCGGGCAATCCCGTACAATACAGGCCGATCCCATGGACAGCAAACAATCGGGCCGGCCGGATGCGGAAGCGGTGAACGCGTGAGCCCGGTCGCCCATTCCGGCCTGGGCCTTCTCGGTTGGCGGTTGTTCGACCGGAAAAAGACGGTCGGGACGCTGATCCTCTACATCGTCATCGCCAATGCGGCCGATATCGATTTTCTGCTCCATGCCGTCTTTAAGGGCCACGCTCTCTTCCTCCACCAATACTACACCCATAATTTGTTGTTCGTCCTGGTGGTTTCGCTGGGGTGCATGTTCCTGCTGGCCGACGGAAAAAGCCGGCTGGGTCTCGTCCTGACCGGGATTTCCCACCTGGCTGCCGACGTCATTGTGATCGACACTCTCAAGCCGGTCGGAATCCGCCTGTTCTATCCGCTTTCCGACGCCTTTTTCAACCTGCCCTGGTTTCCGTACCTTCAACGGGGGACCTGGAAGGTGATGTTGTCGTCCCGGAACCTGGCCGTCCTCGGTCTGGAATTTGTGATTTTCGTCCTGCCCGTCCTCCTGATCAAGCCCAAGCCGCTCTGGAAGCGGCTGGCCGCGCCGGCGTTTTGGAAAGTGTGACGGCGGAGATCAGAGGGAACCGCGGAGCAACCGGGCCGGGAGGGTAATGACGGCTTTGAAGAGGTCGAAGACGGCGTTGACCGTGATCCCGATGAGCCGGAAAGGGAGGAGAAGAAGCCAGACGAGGGGATAGAGAATGAGGGCTATCAGGGCCAGGGGCCAGCACAGAATCAGAAGAATAAGCCACAGCATGAATTTCATGTGTCGGCCTCCTCATTAGGAAGATACGCAAAGAGAGAAGGAAAGGTTCACGGAACATGGAAGAACGGGAACAGCGTGTTTATGAGGCCTTGGACGGGATGGGGATCCCCTACACCCGCCGCGAACATCCCGCGGCTTTCACCGTGGCCGAAGCGGTGACGCACTGGAAGGACATCCCCGGGGCCCATTGTAAAAACCTCTTCCTCCGAAACAAGCCGGGGAAGCGCCATTACCTCGTCGTGGCCGAACATCTCAAACCGCTGGACCTCCTGGCTTTGTCCCACGCCTTGGGCGACAGCCGCCTGAGCTTTGCTTCCGACGAGCGTTTGGCCCGGTACCTCGGCCTGCATCCCGGCGAAGTCTCGCCTTTCGGCCTGCTGGCCGACGACAAGCGCGAGGTCATTGTCGTCCTGGATGAAGACCTGACCCGGTCTGATTTCGTCAACTTCCATCCCAACGTCAATACGGCCACCCTGACGATTTCCGCTCCGGATTTCCTGCGGTTTCTCAAGGCGCGGGGGAACCGGCTGGAGATCGTGAAATTGTAGCCGGTTTTCATCTCGAGCGGCCCCGGATTCATCGGGAAAGGTGATGGAAAACCAATCCGGAAAAGCCTAAGATAAACGCCCCTTGGAGAAAGACATCCCATGATGATGTTGAACCTGTTTAAAATTCTGATGGAAATGAACGGCTCGGACCTTCATATCATCGCCGGCCGTCCGCCGGCTGTCCGGGTTCACGGCGAATTGACTCCCGTCCCGGGGACCGACCGGTTGAGCCCGGACCAGGTCAAGAACCTGATTTACGAGATCCTGACCAGGGAACAGATCCATCATTTCGAGAAGGACCTGGAAAGCCGCCACGAGCTCGATTTCGGCTACGGCGTTCAGGGCGTCGGCCGGTTCCGGGTCAATGTCCACCGGACTCGGGGGACGATCGGCGTTTGCATCCGGGCCCTGGCGGTCAACATTCCGAAGCTCGAAGACCTGGGGCTTCCGCCGGCCATCGGAGCCTTCACCGGCGCCAAACGGGGCCTCGTTCTGGTCACCGGCCCGACGGGCAGCGGCAAGTCCACGACGCTGGCGGCGATCATCGATCGGATCAATGAAACCCGGAACGACCACATCATCACCATCGAGGACCCGATCGAATATCTCCACGGCTCTAAAAAGTGCTATGTCACCCAGCGGGAAGTCGGCCTGGAGGCCGACACGCTGTCGTTCCGCAACGCCCTGAAATACGCCCTGCGCCAGGACCCCGATGTCTTTCTGGTCGGCGAGATGCGCGATTACGAGACCATCGGAATCGCCATCACGTCCGCCGAAACGGGCCACCTGGTCTTTGCCACCCTTCATACCTCCAGCGCGGCCCAGACGATCGACCGGATCGTCGACGTCTTTCCGGCCGACCAGCAGCCCCAGGTTCGCATGCAGCTGGCCAGCAACCTCCTCGGGGTGGTGTCCCAGATTCTCCTCCCCCGGATCGACAAACCCGGCCGCATTCTGGCCTGCGAGCTGATGTTCGCCAATTTCGCCATCCGGAACAACATCCGCTCGGGCAAGACCGAATCGCTCTTCCAGACGATCCAGACCTCGGCCGGAGAAGGAATGCAGACGTTGGATCAATGCCTCGTCCGCCTGTGCCGGGATGGCCTCATCGACTATGAAACGGCCAAGCCGTACATCTTCGACAAGTTCACCCATGAGACGATCAAGAAGCTGCCGCCCCGGCCTTCGTTTCAGAAAACGCCTCCGAACGTCCCGCGGGGGATACCGGCGTGAGCCCGCAGCTTCGCGAGGCTTTGTCCCGGACGCAGCGGTTTCTTGTCCCCGAAACGGGCCATCCGGTTCAGGCGACCGTCGCCGTCGAATGGGCCGCCGGTCTTCCCGGGAATGTTGCCGTCGTGCGGACGAAAACCGTCCCGTCCCGGATTCCCAAGGGAGCGGTCCTGGTTGTTACGGCCGATGCGGCCGTCAAACAACGGCTCAAAGCCGCGGGCTGTTTGCTTCCGGAAGGGGACGATTGGGTCTGCCTCGACCTCGACGAGGAGGGCACCGGGATTCTGGCCGCCGGCCGGCCGGCTTTCCTGTTCCTGGCTTATTCGGAAATCGTCGAACGTCTTCAAAACCGGCGGTTGAAAGACCTCTGTCCCTGGGTCCGTCGCCCGGCCTTCAGCCGGGAAAAATCGACTTTCGATCTCGTGCTGACCCAGTATGCCCGGATGATCCGGCCGTTCGACCGGGAACGGTACGTCAGGGAATATGCCCGGCTGGGATTCACCCACATCGAAGTCAATGCCCTGGCCGGCCCGTTTCCGGCGGAAACCGGAGTTCCCGACGAGTTTTATCCGGATTTTTATACCTACTGCCCGGCCCTCGACCAGTTTGTCGACAGCCGGCTCAACCGGGGGACGTATCCGGCCGAATATCTCCGGGCCAATCTTGACCGCCTCAAGGAGAACGCCCGTTTAGCCGTGAAGTATGGCCTCGCTCCCGGACTCCTCTGTTTCGAGCCCCGCTCCCTGCCCGAGGACTTTTTCCGCAAATATCCGACCTTGCGCGGCCCCCGGGTCGATCATCCGTTCCGGAGCTTCAAGCCCCGATTTTCCCTGAGCCTCGTTCATCCGGCCGCCCGGAGGCATTACGCCGAGATGATGACCCGGCTGATGACCGAGGCGCCGGAGCTCGAATTTTTATCCCTCTGGTCCAACGACAGCGGCTCGGGATTCGAGCATACCAAGTCGCTCTATGTCGGACGCAACGGCGGGCCGTATCTGGTCCGGGAATGGAAAGACGACGAGGAAATCGCCCGTCTCGCGGCCGAAAATATCGCCGGCTTCTTCCGGATCCTCCGGGATGCGGCGGCCGAAATCAATCCCGGTTTTCGGGTGATCACCCGGCTCGAATCCTTTTACGGCGAGCGAAAGCACCTCTGGCCGCTTCTCGGCCAGGGAGTTGACGTCGAGGGCAATTCGCTTCTCACCTCGGGCTGGGAGAACAACTACCCCCATCCCGCTTATCCGGACATCCAGGTCCTCGGTTCGGCCCTGCATAACCGGCTGCTGCCCAAGGATGCGGCCGCCGCCCGTTCGCTCGAAAAACGGGACGGCCGGTGTTATTACTATCATTTCTTCTCCAGCCACGGAAACCATGAGCCGCTGCTCGGGATCCCGTTCCCCTGGCTGACCCATGAAAAGCTGAAATCCTGCGTCCGCCTCGGAGTTAAAAATCTGGCTCACCTGGGCGGCCTTCACCCGCCCGATTTTGCGCCTTACGCCGTCAATCAGGAGGTTTTTCGGGCCTTTCAGCTCGACTCCCGCCGAACGGCCGATGAAATCGCATCCGAAATTGCCGAGAACTGGGTCGGGCGGGATTACGCGGCGGCTTTGGTCGAAGGGTGGCGGTTGTCCGACCAGGCCATCCGCAAGTTCATGCCGCTTTCGCTTTATTCCGGATTCGGTTCGATCTGGAACCGGCTGCTCGTGCGGCCCCTGGTTCCCGATATCGACCGGATTCCCGAGGATGAGCGGGCTTACTATGAACGGGTGATGGTTACCCCGCCCCACAATCCCAACCGGGTGGATCTGGGCAAAGACGTCCTTTTTGACCTGATCCCGCCGTCCTATGCGCGGCGTGCCCGGCGAAGAATCGATGCGGGCGTCTGGAAGCCGTTGGCTCGAGCGCTGGATGTATTCAAGGAGAAGACCCGGGAATCGTCCCGGGCCGGAAACGAGCGCGCCGCCCGGGTCTTTGAGGACCAAGCCGTCCGGATCGAAGCCCTTCGCGGACATTACACGACGCTTCGGAACGCCGCCGCCTGGATCGAAGACGTTCACGGGTTTCTGGGAGCCCGAACCGCGGGAGGTAAATCCAAATATTTAAAAGACTTGCAGGCGATGATCGATAACGAGATCGTCAATGCCAAGGATATGATCCGCCTCTGGCGGGAGTCCCGGTCCGTCTATATGATGGTCGCGGAGATCGGCGAAACGCCGTTTATTTACGGGGAAAATTTTCCCGATCTTCTGGAAATGAAAATCGCCTTGATGGAGACGCACCGGACCGATCTTCCCCGAATCGATCCGGATTACATGTTCCGGTTTTCCGGCGATCCCTACCGCTCAGAAGGACGATGAGCCGCGGCCTTTGAGCCGCAGATCGATTCGTCCGATTCCGGCTTCAATCTCCAGCTCGATCCCGACGGAAGTCTTTCCCCAAGCCTCGTTCCGATAAACGTCGCCGTCCCTGATGAAGCCCGGAGCGTTGATCGCGCCCAGGCCTCCGTCGATCCGGAGCCGAACTCCGATTTCCTCCGGAAGAAGGATCGCGGCCTTGCCGATGCCGCCTTCGATCTGGCCGATCAGGCTTTCCGGCCGGGCGCCCGAAAGGTCGAGGTCCATGCCTCCGACACCCACTTGGATGTCGAGCTTGCGAACCGGGATTTCGGCGAGGTCGATTTCGGCTTTTCCGACCCCCAGATCGAGACGCAGCTCCATCGGGATGTTCCGCGAAAGCTCGATGGCCCAGTTGTTTCGAACCCGGCCGAAAACCGGGCCCATCCGCCGTTGTTCGACCAGAAGGCGGATGACGCCGTCGGAAAGCTGATGATCGATCCGCGGTTCCCAGGGGCGCCGGTTATAATAAAACGACGCCTTCATCAAATCGCCGCCCGGACCCCGGCGGACCAGCATTTCGCCGGCATTCATCCGGATCGTGACAACCGCCTCCCGCGCCCCTTCGCCGGGAACGGTCCGGTGGGTTTCCAGCCGCGGCTCGGGGCGGTCTTCCCGGCAGGCCGCAGAGGCGAGGATCATAACGGCGATCAGGGCGATGACGGGGATGAATTTATCCGGTCGCATGGGAACCTCCTCGGATCGATCTCGTCCTTCTATACGAAAAATCCGGCGGCCGGGTTTATTTTCCGTCGATCGATTCCCGCCAGTAGCGCAGCTTCCCTTGTTCCGAGGCGTTCGGGGAGCCGTCGAAAGCCAGGCCCGACATCCAGGGATGCGATTCTTTCAGAAGCCGGCCCCGGTGGAAGAGGCGCGTCAAATTGACGGCCGTGTAATCGAGCCGGGAGCCCGATTGGGCGGCGAACAGGAAATCGCCGTTGGTCTCGAAGTCGCCGTATCGCACCTTTCCGGCCTCGTAGGTATATTTGGGCCGCCTGGAGTCGCGGCTCATGTCCATCCGGAGGTCGGCTTTGGCCGCGACGACGAAGCGCTTTCCGCCGGATTCGATTTCGACGGCCAGCCCGGCCCGCGGATTCTCGACGGGCAGGGGCTTGATCCGGCCGGCCAGCTCCTGCGGGTCGGCGCCGGCTTCATGCGGCCAGAGAACCGTGACGAAGCCGATCGTTTCGCCCAGCTCGAAGTGCTGGGCCGTGACCTGGTAAATCGTCTGTTCGTCCTGGTAATGCCGCTTCTGGGTTTCCGTTCCCTCGAACTTATAGACGGCGTCGGCGTAGGCGATCAGCAGGCGCTTGTTCGGGGAAAACGGAATTTGGACGGATGCGCCTTCGGCGGTCAGGATGTCGTAGCCGGTGTCGAACCAGTGCTCGCCCCGGGCGAAGATCTTCCGGGTATGCCAGAGGTTGGCTGCGGTGAAGTATTCCTCCCGGAGGGATTTCAGAAAATCAAAGACGACGAATGCCCCGGCTTCCTTGACATAAGCCACGACCCGGTCCGAAGCATAGCCCCAGTTGTCGTCGATGACCCGGGTTCGGCTGTAATCGAAATCGGGGAGATTCAGGAAGTCGACCTTCTGGGTCCGGACCTTCCGGTAGGAGCCGGCGTTGCGAAGAAAATCGAGGAGGTTCTGGGCCGGGACGGCTTCGGTCGTGCTGTAGCGGGGCTCTCCGGCTTTCTGGCCAAAGAAAAGCTTTTCCGGCCGGACGCAGAGGCGGTTATGAAAATAATCCTGGCGGTAGGCGCCAAACGGCCCGCTGGGCATGTAATCGCGGTACCCGGCGTCGTGAAGAAGGAGCGAGCCTCCGGCCATCAGCATGGGAATGGAATTTTCGTCGGCGTGGCCGTGGGTCATCTTCTCTTCTTCGACGGGAATCGTGTCCCGAAGGTAGTCGCGGAAATTGAGGCCGCCGTCCCCTTCGTCGCGGTAATTGAGGAGGAGGAAGAGGGATTCCGGCTTCCAGCCGTCCCGAAAGACGATTTTCTTTCCGACCACGTCGTCCATGACTTCCTGCGAAAGGGTCGAAGGCGCCGCGGACGGGACCGTTCCCGCCCCGAATCGGATCGCGTCCAGGAGCATGTAGCCCAGGCCGACGCTCGTCGGTTTGGCGAAGTCGATGTATTTGCGGGCGAGCGCGTCGGCGGCCCAGGCCAGTTCGGGATCCCGGGCCGAGGCCGCGGCCGCTTCGAAAAAGACCAGGAAATGAGGCCAGTTCGACTCCCAGCGGGCGTCGCCGAAGTCGGGGATCATTCCGGCCGGGCTCATCAGGCCAAGGAAGTACCGGCCGTAGTAATACATTTCCGGCGTCCGCAGAAGTTCGGAGGTTTTTCCCAGGGCGTCCGCGTATCCGAGAAGAGAGTACAACCAGACGCCGTTATAGATGGTCGCGTCCTCGATCTCCCAATTGCCCCAGTTGTCGTCGCCCAAAGCCTTCCGCTGCATTTCCCAGATCGGCGCGTCCTTGTGGCCGGGAAGGGCCCGGACGGCCCAGGCCAGGGTTTCCGCCCGGAGGATGGACCGGTTCATCGCCCCCCATTCCTGAGTCCGGATCATGTAGCTGACGCTTTCGACGATGGTGTTCTCGCAGACGGCCTCCTCGGCCGGGCTGAGCTTTTTCAGCCGATGGAGCGTGTCGAAGGCCCGGATATAGCGCATCACCGTGAAGAAGTCCGGCAGCGGCGGGACGCCTTTCTCATAATCGGGGCGCGACTGCCGGGCCTTCTCGGGATATTCGGCCCGGAAGTCGGCGTAGGTCAGGAGCACTTTCCGGGCCCGTTCGATATCGGCGGTCTTCCGCCCGGTTTCGGCGAAATGGGCGTAGATGGCCGCCATTTCCAGCAATCCGCCGGGAGCCCGGTATCCGAAAACGTTGTTCGGATCGAACGACTTTTTCCATTGGGCGATGGTTTCGTCATAATGGTCCCAGGCCCAATCGGCCGAGGCCCGGGCGTAGGCCGCATAACGGGCTTTTCGGGAGGGGCCGTCCTCCGGAGGGGTCGGGGTCAGGGAAGCGGCGGCGGATGAGACGCCGGCTAAAACAAGAGCGACGAGGGCGAGGGTGAAGGCGAGGCGGGAACGGGTCATGCTTTCGACCTCCGTTTGGATATCGTCCCCCATCTTATGCCGATTTCCGCCGGCCTGGCAACTCGTTTCACGCGGAGGATAAACAGGGTTCCGTCTTTTCGATTCGAGAATCAGGCGGAATGCGTTAAAATGGACCCGTCGAAATGAGAGAAACGAGCGGTCGTATCCTTGTCACCGGGGGGACCGGTTTCATCGGCCGGGCTTTGGTTCGCGAACTGGACGAAGCCGGTTATGATGTCGTTGTCCTCACCCGGTCGCCGGCCGCCGGCGCGGCCGGCCGCGCTCGGTTTCAAGAATGGGATGGCCGGTCATCGATCGGCTGGGCGGAATCGGCCTCGGGCGCCCTGGGAATCGTCAACCTGGCCGGCGCAAACATCGGCTCCGGGCGCTGGACAAAACGGCGCCGTCAGGCGATCATCCAAAGCCGGATCCGGGCCGGCGAAGCCGTGGTCGAAGCCGTCGAGCGGGCCGCGGTCAAGCCCGGTCTTCTTGTCCAGGCCTCGGCGGTCGGTTTCTACGGCTTCCGCCGGGAGGGTGATCTTGAGGAATCCTCCAGCCGCGGCGACGGTTTTCTGGCCGAAGTCGCGGAGCTTTGGGAACAGTCCACCCGGAGGATCGAAGAATTCGGCGTCCGGAGAGTCATCATCCGAAGCGGGGTCGTTCTGGGCCGGGACGGGGGGGCGTTTCCCAAACTTCTTCGGCCATTTCGATTTTTCGCCGGCGGACCGCTGGGCCGCGGCCGTCGTTTCCTTTCCTGGATTCATCTGCGTGACGAAATCCGGGCCATTCGTTATCTCATCGAACGCCGGGAAGCGGCCGGCGTGTTCAATCTGGCGGCGCCTCGGCCGGTTCGTCAAAAAGAATTCGCCCGTCTTCTCGGCCGGGTGTTAAACCGGCCCGCCTGGTTACCCGTGCCGGATTTCGTCTTGAAAACCGTGCTGGGAGCGATGGCCGGGGAGACGATTCTCGCCGATCAGGCGGTTTTGCCGGCCCGGCTGCTATCGGCCGGATTTACATTTGATTTTCCCGAGATGGAACCGGCCCTTCGGGATTTGACGGGCAAATGGGGACGGGCCGGCGAGCCCGGATCGGAATAAAAGACGCATGACATCCAGACAAGCGGTCGAGGCGAAAATCCGAGGATGGGGCCGTTTAAAAATCCATCCGGCCGGCGCGGCTCTCTTCCGGGCCGGAGAGAAGGCCGGAGCTTTTTTTCAGATCGAAAGGGGCGCCGTCCGCGTTCTGAGGACCGATGAAAACGGCCGGGAGCTTCAGGTCGCCCGTCTCGGCCCGGGGGATTTTTTGGGCGAGGCGTTCGCCCTCGCGGGTTTGAATTTTCCCTTTTCGGCCGCGGCGGCCGAAGAGACGACGACGATCCGATATGAAGCCGCCCGGATTCGAACGGCGATCGCCGCCGATCCGGAAACCGCCCTGTTTTTCGTCGATCTTCTGGCCGGAAAATGCGTTCTCCTCAGCGGCCGGGTCGAAAGTTTCGGGCTCAAGACGGTCCGCCAGCGTCTCGCCCAATATCTGCTCGGAAGCTGCGCGGGCGCGCCCGTCGGCCGCTGCCTCGTCGGCCTGACGGTAAAAAAAGGCGAGTTGGCCGGGCAGTTGGGAACGGTGGGGGAAACCCTTTCCCGGACCCTCAAGGCCATGGTTGCGGATGGATGGATCGAAGTCCGCGGCCGCCAGATCCGCATCCTGAATTGTCAAGCGCTTCGGGCGGCGATCGGGGATTGACCCTCCTTCGGTAATTTGACTTTCATCAAGGAGTCCCCGCATTTTCTCAGGCATTATGGGGCGAATTCGTTCATAAAGGAGACGGAGATGCCCAAGCGGAAAATCATCGAGATCGAACGGGACCTGTGCAACGGCTGCGGGCTGTGCACCACCGCCTGCCTGGAAGGGGCCCTGGTCCTGGATAAAGAGAACAAAGCCGTGCTCGTCCGCGAGCTTTTTTGCGATGGCCTGGGAGCCTGTCTGGACGTCTGTCCGACCGGCGCGCTGAAAATCATCGAAAGGGAGAGCGAGGCCTACGACCCGAAAATGACCTATCAGCATGTGTTGAAAACCCGGGGGAAAAAAGCCGCCGGCCTGGTTCACCCGGACAGCGAGGCGGCCGGGAACGCTCCGGCTTCCGTCAAGTCGAAATCGGCGGAGACGCTCGCCTGCGGTTGTCCCGGGAGTCTGGCTCGCGAGATCAAGCGGGAGCCCGAAAAAGCCGAGGCGGCGAAGATTTCCGGACGCTCGGAATTGAGCCAGTGGCCGGTCCAGCTGCATCTCGTCTCGCCGTTGGCCCCCTATTTTCAAAACGCGGATCTGCTGATCGCCGCGGATTGCACGGCGTTCGCCCTGGGGAGCTTTCACGCCGACCTTCTCAAGGGGAAAAAGCTGGTGATCGCCTGCCCCAAGCTCGACGACACCTCGAATTACGCGGCTAAGATCGCCGAAATCATCAAGCTCAACGACTTGAAATCCTTGACGGTGGCCATCATGACCGTCCCCTGTTGTTCCGGCCTTGTTCGGATGGTCACGGATGC
>CAYPKX010000011.1:0-36008 GCA_964411395.1 uncultured Eubacteriales bacterium
TCAGGAGCCAGGGCGACACTTCCGGGACGCCTTTTGAAAAAAAGGCGGACCGGCGCGTGTCTGTCGATCAGAAATGATACCGGGCGCCGAAGACGACGTTTCGGCCGGGTTCCAGGACTCCGTCCGGATCCGGGCGGCCGAGAAAAGTTTCATTGAAAGCGTTCTTCACCAGGGCAAAAACGCTGACCGATCCGTTAATGATATAGCCGACTCTGGCCTGGACATACGTATAAGCCGGAATGGCGATCTCGGCGGCCCCCGGGTTGTCCTTCCCGGCTTGATAGGAGCCCGAAATTTCAAACGAAAGGCCGCGCCACTGGTATCGTCCTCCAAAAAGAAGGCGGAAGGGCGGAATGTCGTTGACCGGATCCTTGGTGATCCGGCTCTCCCCGTTCATCACCGCGCCGTTGCCGAAAAGCTTCAGCCCGGCCAACGGGAAGTATTCCATTTCAAATTCGATCCCTTTGATCCGGGCGTCCTCGACATTGAGATACGAGTACACTTTGTCGGCGACCAGGTAACGGTCGATCAAGTCATCGATCCCGTAAAGAAAGCCATACAATCCGGCATAGATCCGTTTTCCAACATACCGGAAGCCGATGTCGCCGTTGAGGCTCATCTCCGGGGTGAGGTCGGGCTTGGCGATGATGACGCCCCGGCCGGTGATCCCGGAGTAAAAAAGCTCGCTCAGTCCGGGCGCCCGATAGGCCCGGGAGACATTGCCGAACACCGTCAACCGGTCGGTCATCCGATAGGAGATTCCAAAAAATCCGGTGACGGCGGTCCGGTCGGATTCCAAAGTATCCGATCCGCCCGCCGGGCGGGCGCTCTGGTTGACGAGGTCGTACCGCAGGCCGCCGATCAGATCGACATCGGCGATGCCCGAGTAATCGGCCGACACATAGAAACCCAGGTCGCGGCGCTTGCCGTCGACATAAGGCGTTTCGTGAACGGTTTTCGTGATACTCCCGGCGGCGTTATACGAGATTTCATCATTGATCGCCCCGGCTTTGGAACGGCCGAACAGGTCGACGCCGCCGGTCAGACGGAATGACCCGCCGAACAGGCGGGAATAAGACACCTGGGCCCCGAATTCGGTGCTTTCGGTCTTGGCATACGCTTCCTTGGAGCGATAGAACTCCGAGGCCTCCCCGGCCGCCGCCGTCAGCGTATCGGTTCGCGTTTCCAAATAATTGGGATTGGCGAAGGCCATGAGATTCAGGGAACCGCCGCCGAAGCTCTTTTCCGTCCAGTGAAACTGGGCCAGGTTCTGGTTTTCCCGGGGATACCAGGTCGGTTTGGTGGCGGTGTTGGACGCCGGCTTTCCGATATCCGTTCCCCGAGCCAGGAGGAAGCTCAGGTCGATCCTTCGGGCTTCGGTTTCGTAGGCGGCCCGGCCGAAAAATCCGGCCTGTTTGAATCGGGACAAGCCGACCTCGCCATTCGGAGACTCATAATCGTCCGACTGATTGTTCTGTCCCGAAAGATAGAAAGAAAACGGCCCTTTTTTCCCGGACAGGTTCACTCCGTACTCGGCATTATGGCCGTTCGTTCCATACCCGGCGTGCAGCCCGCCGTGGAGGCCTTCTTCACGGGCCGTTTTGGTAAAAATGTGGACGACGCCTCCCAGGGCGTCCGATCCATAGAAAATCGAGGACGGGCTTCGCAGAACTTCGATCCGATCGATGTCCTCGGGACTGACATAGGAGGCATTGGGACCGGTCCGCCGATCGCTCGTTATGCGGGCGTTATCGATCAGGATGAGGATACGATTCCGGGCCATGCCCCGGATGGACGGCACCATCGAAAAACCGCCGGTCCCGAGCGGAGCCACGCCGGTGGCTTCGGCCAGGACCTGGGTCAGGTTCGGCGCCCGATTTTCACCGATCGCCGTATTCGCCAACACCGTCGCCGCCGCCGGGATGTGGGCGGTTGGTTCCGGGAAACGGAGGGCGGTGACCACGACTTCCTCGCTCTGCCGGACGAGCGGGGCCAGAATCAGGGAAACATTCTGAGCGAAGGATTTCGCCGGGATTTGGAAAAGCCCGTCGACATAATCCGGATGAACGACCTCCAGGACGAGGCGTTCGGCCCGTTCGAGCTCGAGGGCAAACGATCCATCCTCGCCGGTCGTCGTTTTCAGGCCGCTTTCCCGATGAAGAACCACGGCGCCGCCGATCGGCTTGCCGCCCAAACTGGAGACCGAGCCCTGAAGCCTGACATCATCCGCCGCGGCTAAAAAAGATGGACCGAGGGAAAGGAACGCGAGAACAAAAATGAGTGCGCTGGGCTTACGCGTACGATAAATAATCTTTGCAGGCATAACAAACTCCTCTTTAATCATAGACACGAGCCCGCCGAAAATTCTTCCACGTTTCTCCAACGTATTTTTTATTCGCGGCGAAGACGGCCGTTTGTCTTGACTTCCTCGGACGAGGATGATTATATTTCGATCGGAGACGAAGGTAAAGCGGCGGAGGCCGCCTTCACAGAGTCCGAACCGATGAGAAAACGAAATCCGGGACAAAGCGCCGCGCTGTCCGTCTTCGCCGACGAATGCTTGTCCGGCCGAGCCGCCGCGGTCTCCGGCGGCGGAGGCAGGAGCGATCAGGCCGCCGGTTCCTCCGGACAAGCCTCAGTCGATCACCGCGATGAGCGGTCGCTTGTCGCCGCCGCCCAGGCCGGAGATCCCGAAGCCATCCGGACTCTCTACGACGCTTACCGCAACCGGATTTGGACTCTTCTCTTATATTCCATTGGCGATCCCCAACAAGTTCAGGATGTTTTTCAATCCGTCTTCTTCAAATTTTTCCGGGGATTGTCCGGTTTCCGATTCCAATCCAGCCTGTTGACCTGGATTTACCGCATCGCCCGCAACGAATGTTTGAATCACCGCCGCCGCCGCGGGCTTCCCTCCCTCCCGCTCGAGAATATTCTCGGGAGCCGGGATGAAATCGACAACCGGTCGGGAGCCGCCGCTGAGATCGAACAATGGGAACGGGAGCGCATCCTGATGCACGCCGTGCGGCGTCTTTCACCGAAGATGCGGGATGTCGTCGTTCTGAAGTACATGGAAGGCCTGTCCTACGAGGAGATCGGACGCGCCGTCGGTTGCGCGTCCGGGACCGTGGCTTCGCGCTTAAACCGCGCCCTGGCCGAGTTGGGCGAACGTTTGGGACCTTTCCGGAGATGGCTATGATTCGCCACGGAAAAGCCCGCCGCGATTTTCTCCCCTATTTGTGCGGAACTCTCGCGCCCGGCCGGGTTCGGAAGCTTGAGGCCCATCTGGCGGCGTGCGAAGCCTGCCGGGAAACCATTTCGCGCATGGCGGAAGGGCATCGCATGGCCCAAAAACTCGCCTCGCTCGAAAAAAACAACCCCCTGATTATCGATGAATTCGGAACACCTCCCCCGTTTTCCGCCGCTTTGGCCGACGCCGGCGGAGGGAGTGGCCTGCGCCGGAAATGGGAGGGCTGGCGGATGTCCTGGTCCCTTGCGGCGGCGGCTCCGAAGACAACCTGGATTCTGGCCATCATGGTCGTCGCCCAGGCCGTCCTGCTTGTCTTTCTCAACCGCGGCTCGATTTTCGGCCCTCCGTCCGCGAGGGCCATATCCGGTATCGCTCTCGAACGCTTCCAGGTTCTGGACATCGCCGAAGTCCCGCTGAACGCTCATCCCCATATCGCCACCGAAGGCTACGTCCGCAAGGTCTGGATGGACGCCGAGGAAAACACGCTCCATTTCCTGCTGGCCTCCAGCCCCGAGGGGGAGAGCCCGTATGTGATCTGCGAAATCCTCAGTCCCGACCGGATCTCGGCGCCGCTGGCCGGCAGCCGGGTCAGGGTGTATGGACTGGCCCGGTATGACGCCCAGATCGGCCGCCAATGGCACGAAGTCAATCCCGTCCTGGATATTTCCGTTTTGAAACGCTGACCCGCAGCCGTTCGACTTTCGACATGTCCGGGCATTCCCGAAGGATTCGCCGAATCGTCTTGTTCAACCGGGGATGAATTCGATCCGGGGCGATTTCGGCCATGGGGATGAGGGCGAACTTTCGTTCGGCCAGACGCGGGTGGGGAATTTCAAGAAGGCGGGTTCGAACGACCGCGTCCTCCGCCATCAGAATGTCAATATCGATCGGACGCGGGCCATTTCGCGGTCCGGGCTTGCGGCCCAGTTCCCGTTCGATTTTTTTTGCCGTCCGCAGCAGGACCGCCGGGCTGACATCCGTTTCGATTTCGAGCGCCTGGTTGAAAAACCAGGCTTGGTCCATTCGACCGACCGGCTCGGTCCGGTAAACGGAAGAGCGTTTGATGATCCGGATCCCCTCCGCCCGAAGGCAGCGGATCGCCTCCTTCAACAGGGCGGCGGAATCGCCCTCATTGCCGCCCAGCCCGAGCCAGAAGCGCATGCCGGGAGAGGGGCGCTCAGTTATAGTCTTCCTGAATCGCCGGATCCTCGTGGATGAGGTCCCCGGCGATTTCTTCCATCCGGGCATCCTTCCAAAAGGAGAGTTTGGCCTGGGCCTGGGCGTACTTCAGGGGGATCGGGTGAGTCCCGACGACGACGGGAATTCCATATTTCGTTTCGATGAATTCCTTGAACCGCCGGATGTTGGGGCAGGGGGGATATCCGACGATCAGGCCGGTGGCCAGGTGAATGACCTCGGCCCCGTTCTTCTTCATCTCTTCCGGGACATATTCGACATTGCCTCCGGGACAATCGCCGCAATAGCTGTAGCCGACGATCTCGACCGGCTCTTCCTTCGGATACCGGGCGAAAGCTCCCTTCCGCTCCCGCAGGGCCCGGAGACACTTGCCGCCGCCGCAGGCTTTGTACCGACCGCAGATGATGATGCCGACTTTTTTCATCGTTCCCTTCCTTTCAATAGACAAGAGCGTTTTCGACGAGTTCGAGGACCTGGACGACGCGCATGTCCAGCTTGTAATGCTTGATGACATCGTTCAGGCCGTCGACGCAGTTATGACAAATCGTGCAGACGAGCTTGGCGCCGGTTTCCTCGAGCTGGCGGGCTTTTAAAGCGGCCGCTTCCATCCGCAAAGGACGGTATTCGGCCATCGAGAGAAGGCCTCCCCCGCCGGTACAACAATAATTCTCGGTGCGGTTGGGGTACATCTCCCGGAAATCCGAACAGACGCGGCGAAGAATCCGGCGCGGCTCCTCGGTCATCCCTCCGGAGCGGGCGATGTTGCAGGAATCATGGAAGGTGACGGGCGCGCTGTTCCTGTTTTTATCGACCCGGAGTCGTTTGTCCTTCAAATACCTTTCGAGAGTCCGGATGACGGATTCATTGGGGACATCCTGGTCGTATCCGGACCAGTTGTATCCCTCCCAACGCGTCGACCGAAATCCATGACCGCATTCCGAGATCACGATCCGTTTGGCCCGGAGCTTAACCGCGGCTTCATAGAGATTGCGGGCGACATAACCGCCCAGACGGTCGTCTCCGGAGAACAGGCCGAAATTCGTCTGGTCCCAGCCCCAACTCGGCATCGTCCATTTTTCTCCGGCCAGATGAAAAATCTTGGCCGCCTGGGCGATCGATCTCGGGTCGAACTTGATCTCCCGGGGATTGATCGTGTACATGAAGTCGCAATCCAGGCGGTCGATCGGAATATCAAGATCGGCCAGCTTCGGATCGGCTCGGAGGTCGTCCCTCATCCATTGGATCGTTTCCAGGTAATCGACCGGCGAGACCGCCATCTGGTTTCCGGTTTCCCACTCGTCCCGGCTGACGTTGAAGACGCCCTCCGGAACGATGCCCAGCTCGGTCAGAAGGCCCCGGGTGAACCGGATCAACAAGGCCGTATCGACGCCCATCGGACAGTTGAACGTGCACCGGCGGCAGGCGCTGCACGTGCCGAAAACGATATTTTTCAGCCGGTTCAAGTCCGCATCGTCTTTGGGCGCGCGGGCTTTGACCCACCAGGGCGCAATCCGGCCGGTCCAGTCGATCTTGCGCTTGAAGATTTTCCGAATCTGGTCGGCTTTATAGACCGGCGTCATCGTCGGATCGCCGGGATGGGTCAAGGCATAATGGCAGGATTCGATGCACATCCCGCAATGGACGCAGGCGGCCAGCGAGGCCGCCAACGGCCGGGTCAGACGGTCGGCCAGGAGATCAAGAAAACGCCGGACATTGTCGCCGTCGGGGTCATAGGTTTTTAAAAGGCTTTTATGAATCGAGGGAAGCGCGTCGGCCCGGGCCTTGGACTGGGAGGCCGTCGACAGGGGAAGCCCTTCGACAGAGGAGGAACTTTCGGGGCGTTTCGTCTTCACGCGTCGACCTCCTGGTCCGTTTTTCTTCCGCCGCGTTGCGCTCTCGGCGGCAAGACGCCGCGGCGGCCGAGCGTACGGCCGAGAAAGATCCGGGTGAACGGGTAATACAGATAATGGCTGATCTTGGAAAAGGGAACATAGACGAGGAAGAAAGCCGTGAGGATGAAAAAGGCGATCATCGGGCCTTCCCCCTTCTCCGGCCGGTTGGGTACGGCGACAAAGGCCAGGACGAAATAGGCGATCATTAAAAGGATGGCGGCGTAATCATCCGGAGTACTGATCGCCCGGAGAAGCGGCCGGCTCAAGCGGCGGATGAGGCGCAGCAGTCCGACGGCCAGGGCTGCTCCCAGGAGGAGCCGCAACGCGATCGTGACTCCCCGGGGTTCGAGCCACCGCGGCGCGTACGGGATGATGAAGGTCACGGCAATGGCCGCCGCCACGCCCAGATGGAAGACGACGAACTGAAGATAGAAGAAAAAATTTTTCCGGGTCGATTCCATCGCCCAGGGCATGGCGATATTGGAGACCGAATACAGCGCCCCGACCCCCGCCCGGCCTTCCGGCTGCGCCCTCTCCCGGACTTTCCGGAAATGGAGCAGCCAGACGATCCGAATCAGGTAGACACCGGCCATGAACATCAGGGCGATGATCTGAAGTTGATCTTCAACGAACCGCAGGACAGGACTCACGTTGATCGATTCCTCATAACGATTTTGCCGGCAAAGCCGGCCGGGTCGATATTATAGCATCCTTCGCGCCGATTTTCCGGGTGAATTTATCGGGTTGCTTTTTTCGGCGGCTTTTCATAGGATAACACTCTTCGTACAAATCCCTGCAAGGAGAACCGAGGATGTCATCTTTCATATTTCTGGACAACGGCGCGACCTCCTACCCCAAACCCGAAGAGGTCTACAGCTTCATGGACTCGTTTTACCGTCGGGCGGGGGTCAATCCCGGCCGGTCCGGGTACGACCTGTGCCTGGAAGCGGGCGAAGTCGTCGAAAACACCCGCAAACAGCTGACCCGGTTTTTTAACGGGACCGACCCCAACCGGCTGTGCTTCGGCTACAATTCCACCGACGCGTTAAACCTGACGTTGTGGGGCCTGTTGGCGGAAGGCGACCATGCGATCACGACGATGGTCGAGCACAATTCCGTCCTCCGGCCGCTCTACCACCTGGCTCGCGACCGCAAAGTCGAGCTCGACATCGTCCCCTTCGACCGGGACGGATTCGTCGATCCGGACGAAATCGAAAAACGGTTCAAGCCGAAGACCAAAGTCGTCGCCTGCAACCACGCCAGCAACGTCATCGGAACGATCCAGCCGATCCGGGAAATCGGACGGCGATGTCGGAACCGCGGCATCCATTTCGTCATCGACGCTTCCCAGTCGGCCGGCAAGCTCCCGATCGACATCCAGGCCGACTTCATCGACGTTGTCTGCTTCACCGGGCACAAGTCCCTCCTCGGCCCCATGGGCGTCGGCGGGATGTATGTCCGCGAAGGCGTCGAGATCCGGCAGACGCGGGCCGGCGGCACCGGCGTTCGCTCCGCCCAGAAGCTTCATCTCGAGGAATACCCATACCGGATGGAGTTCGGAACCCCCAACCTGCCCGGAATCGCCGGCCTGCACGCCGGAGTGAAATGGATCGAAGCCAAGGGTCTGGAAGCCGTGCATCATCAGGAAATGGCCCTGGCCGAAAAGCTCGTCGCCGGGCTCAGGGAGATTCCCCGGGTCATTCTGTACTGCCTGAACAATCTGGACAACCATATCAGCGTTCTGGCCTTCAACATCGAGGGCATGGACGCCGCCGATGTCGGGACGATGCTCGACGTCGATCACAACATCGCCTGCCGGACCGGTCTCCATTGCGCTCCGCTCGTCCACGAGCATCTGGGGACGGACAAGATTCATGGCGCCGTGCGGTTCGGAATCGGCCCCTTCAACACCGAGGCGCATATCGAAGCGGCCATCAACGCCGTCCGGGAGATCGCCTCAACAAAAAAACGCTGACCGACGGACATCGTCGCTCAGCCTTTCGATTGTTTTCGGGGCAGACGGAAAGAATAAATCGTTCAGGAACCGCCGTCCGTCCGTTCGTCTGATCCGCCGCCGGATTTTCCCGGCCGGATTGCCGCGGCGACCGGATTTATTTCTTCAGACACAGCCGTCCGGTTTGGGCAGGCCGGCCAGCTTGCAGGCGCCTTTGGCCGGACCCGACGGGAACAGGTCGTAAATGTGCTTGAGGGTGAAACCCGTGTTCTGGCACATCTTCCGGACCATCGGAGCCAGCTGGTTTTCCTGAAAAAACGAGCGGATATATTCGATGACGGCCCAGTGCTCGGGCCCGAGTTCTTCGATTCCCTCCTCCCTCTTGGCCAGGGCGGCGGCAATCGACTTGTTCCATTCTTCGGGATGTTCGAGAAAACCTTCCTCGTTGAGGACGATCGTCTTTCCTTCGACTTCAATCGTGGCCATCAAAAACGCTCCTTATTCAGATCGAATTCATCGGTATTATAGCAGAAATTTGTCTCCGGGACCGGAACGAAGGCCGAACCGTCGAACCGGATGCAGACCGGGAGGGAATTCCGACGCCTTCGCCGCCATCGGGAGACCAGATCAAATCCCGTCTCGCCGTCCGGATTCTTCCGCGACATGGAAGTAGCGCAGGCCCGCGTCGGGGCCGTCGTCCCGCCACCTCGGCATTCCCAGCCGGCGGAGCTTCCGTGCCGCGGCTTCCGCGTGCTGAAAATAGGACGCGCGAAGAGATGGAATTTGGGACGTCGAAATCCGCCGACCCGAGAAGGACTTGTCCGTTTTCGACCTTCCCCTTCGGTTCTCCGCCCGGGTGCTCCGGTGGGTCCACTCCCCGGTCCGGAGGTCGCACTCATATGATCGCAGGAACAGCGGCCCGTTTTCCGCGACGAAAGCGATCGCTTTTCGAAGAAACTCGAGGTCGCTTCGATCGAAAACCCAGTGAAGATTGACCCGGACCCAGCCGGGCTTGATGCCCTCCCGGCCGCAGACAACCGCTTCCCGGTAGCGGAGAGACTTTTCATTGTCGATGCCGAGGAGACGATGGCCGTAAGGCCCGGCGCAGCTGCAGCCGGCCCGCGATTGGATGCCGAAGAGGTCATTGAGCAGCTTGGTCACGAATTTCGGATGCAGAAGGCGTTCGCCATGGGCGATATTGAACGAGAGGATCGGGACGCGGTCTCCCGCCTCGATTGGACCGACGAATTGGATCCCGGTAATCCGCTTGAGACCGGCGGTAAAGGTCTTCAAGTAACTTGATTCGAGCCGCTCGATCCGGGCCGTTCCGATCTTGTCCTTCACTTCCATGGCCAGGGCGGCTTTGATCAACTGGAGGATCGGCGGAGTTCCCGCGGTTTCCCGGATTTCGATATCGGCCGAATAATCATGTTTTTTGGGGCCGACATAAACGACCGTCCCTCCTCCGGCGGTGGTCGGGGGGAGATCGGAGCGGTAAAGGTGATCTTTCATCACCAGGAGTCCGCAGGTGCCGGGGCCGCCGAGGAATTTATGGGGGGAGAAAAAGATCGCATCGAAGGCCGAAAGGGCATCCCGGTTCATGTCGATTTCGACGTAGGGGGCGACCGCCGCAAAATCGAAAAAGACCGGAACTCCGCGGCGATGACAGGCTTGAGCGACCGCGTAAACGGGTGTCCGCACGCCGGTGATGTTCGATCCGGCGGAAAACGAGGCATAACGCCGGCGTCCGGCCGTGGCCGGATCGTCGAGCTTGCGTTCAAGATCCTCAAGATCGAACCCGCCGTCCCGGTCGAGTCCGACGACAACCACCTCGGCGAACGCCTCGCGCCACATGAGCTCGTTGGTATGATGCTCGTACGGACCGATAAAAACGACGGGCTTGATGCTCCGGAGCGGCTCGCTCAAGTCGACGCCGCGTTCTCCGGCCGTCCGGCACATGGTTTCAATCCTCTCGCGGGTGACGGGCGGAAGATAAACACCGATCATTTCCTGGAGCTTCTTCAGGGCTCCGGTCGAACCCGATCCGGCCGTGAAGATCTTGTCGTGGGGCCCGGCCTTGACGAACCGCTTGATCCGGGCTTCGGCCTGATGGACCAGACGGGTCATGGTTCGGCCGGTATAATCATCCTCGGTGTGAGTGTTGGCGTACGACCGTTCGATTTCGGCCAGGATTTTCTCAATGAACGTCAATCCGCGGCCGGAAGCGGTATAGTCGGCATAGAAAAGGTGGCGGAAGCCGTACGGAGTTTGAAACGCCAAATCCCGCCCGATGACCGCCTTCCTCACGTCTTCCCGCGTTATTCGGCCGGGAAGAAGGGAAGTTCCGGTTGGGTCCTTTATGCTTCTTGTCCTCATTGGCTTCACCATCCTAAACCCATCATGAATAATCCATATGAACAATGGAAAGGGATACCATTTATATCTAAAAATCCGCGGCCAGGCAAACCGGCGAACGTTTTCAAAACCTATAGGTTGTGCCGGCTTCGAAAGGCTGAACCCGATTCCCAAAAGCTTCACGGAGAACGCCCACAGCCCCCGCGCCGGTGCAGTGGCCCGGAGCTATCAGGCCGGGATTTAAGGTTCGCAAGGCGGAAATGGTGTGAGCCAGGCGAACCGGTCCGGCTTGAAGGAGGTGGAAGCCGCCGATGACAGCTCGAATCCGCCGGCCGTCGTTTAAGGACCGGACCCGGTTTATGGTATTCACCAATCCCGCATGGGCGCAACCGACGAAGACGATGAGGGAGTCTTCGAGGCGGACCCAGAGGGCAAGATCATCGTTGATTGGATCGGGCTGCCTTCCCTCGATGTCCAAAAAAAACGGGCCGCCGGTGTCTTCATAGAGCGTTTCCCGGGGGATGCGACCGGTGAGCCCGATATTCTCGGAAATGAAAACCGGCCGATCGACTTCGTGAATCTTTTCCCGGGGCATCCGGAACAAGGCGGCCCGGGCCGCCGGAGGCATTCCGGCGAATTGCTTTGTTCCCTCCCTCAAGGCAAAACGTTCCCGGTCTATCCCGGGACAAAAATAGGCTGTCGCTTCAGACGTCCGGGTGAGAACGGACGAGATTCCCCCGGTGTGATCGTCATGTCCGTGACTTAAGACGACAACATCGACCAAACCGAGATCGAGACCAACGGCCGCGGAATTCGGCGCTAATGCGCCTCCCGATCCCGTATCAAAAAGAAGGCGCATTCCCCCCGTCTCGATCCAGATCGACAGGCCATGTTCGGCAACCAGCCCGTCTCCGGCCCGATCATCGACCAGGACTTTGACTAAAACTTCCCGGAGCGACATGGGCCCTCCCGCCGCCGGACGAATTTCGCTTCCGCCCATACGGCCAATAGCCCTCCGCTCGTGATTTCCGCCCGAAGGCCGTAGAGGGGCGGGCGGGAAAAGAGCATCCAAGCCCGAATAACAAGACATGACGGACACGTCACGGCTCTGACGAAACGAATATGCAAATCCCCCGTAACGGCCTTCACCCCCCTATGAAAAAGACAATGGGTCATGGCCGCATCCAACAAGCCGGCCGCAATCCCGCCGTGAAGAACGTTCTTGTATCCCTGGAGGTCCTCCTCGGCAAAAAACCGCGCCTGGACCGCATCGTCTCGTTCCGATTGGAAGCTTAAGCGCAGAGAACGCGGATTTCCCGTTCCGCAAAACACGCATCCGGAATGCCCCTGATCAATGCCGGTCGTCATCGGATTAAGTCAATGATCGCAAAGATTTCCGCCGACTTCAAGCGTTCCGACAAGGAAGCGCTCGACCAGCTTCTCGGGAGTTTCCGAGGGAGCCCCGACCACGACCTCGATCCCCTGCTCCGCGAACAGCCCCTGGGCTCGCCCTCCCATGCCCCCGGCGATGACCACGTTCGCCCCCTTTTCCGCCAGCCAAGCCGGAAGGAGGCCCGGTTCATGCGGCGGGGCCTCGGCCTCCCCCCGGTTGAGAATCGTTTTTTTATCCGGGTCGACATCGATCAGGGCGAAACGCTCGCAATGTCCAAAATGCGCGGAAAGCATTCCGTTGGCCAAGGGGATCGCAATTCTCATCCTTTTCTCCTTTTTTTCCAACTATTCGATCGGCTCGTCGGCCGGGAATATCTTTTTGAGGATCTTGCGCAATATTTCCGCCGTCGGGCTGGAAGCGAATGACCGGATAAAATCCCGGCCGGCGTCTCCGGCCTCGGCAATTTGCGGATCCAGGGGGATCGAGCCGAGAAACGGAACGCCCATATCTTCGGCGAGGCCTCGGCCGCCGCCGGTCCGGAGAATCGGAGTGACTTCTCCGCATTTCGGGCAGACGAATCCACTCATGTTCTCGATGATCCCAAGAACGGGAACGTTGAGCTGACGGCAGAACGTGATCGATTTGCGGACATCCACGGCCGCCACCTTCTGGGGAGTCGTTACGACCACTGCCCCGTCGGGCCGGCCGATCAGCTGGCAAACGGACAACGGCTCGTCTCCGGTCCCCGGAGGAGAATCGATGATCAGGACGTCCAAATCGCCCCAGGCGACGTCCTGGAGGAATTGCCGGATAACGTTCATTTTCATCGGTCCCCGCCAGATGACGGCATCGTTCCGGTTTTTAAGGAGAAAGCCGAGAGACATGACTTTAAGGCCGTCCCGATCGATGGGAATAAGCCCGTCCCCTGCGCCGTGGACGGGAATCCCCTCAAGCCCGAGCATCGTCGGGATGCTCGGGCCGTGAATATCGACATCGAGCAGACCGACCCGCTTTCCCTCCAACATCCGGGCGACGGCCAGGTTGACGGCGACCGTGCTCTTCCCGACACCCCCCTTACCCGAGAGGACGATGATTTTGGATTTGATCCGGCAAAGCCGGTCTTGGAGCCTGGCCCGGTCCGCAAACTCCCTGTCCGTCTCTCCCTTCATTATTTGGGGGGCGGAGCCGTTCTGATCGCCGCGGGTGTCGCAGGCGGCCATCTCCCCGCTCCGGTTCGTCGCTTCGTCGTTATGATGCCTCATGGTTTTGTCCTCGCCAAATATTGCGTTTCGTTATATTTGACAGCCCTTTCCAGACGTTTAGGATGTCTTCGGCGCTCGGCGCCCGCGTTTCGACGACGGTCTTGGCCTTGACCTGGGCCCGAGTAACACCTCGGTCATACCGGATCCGGCCGGCGATCGAGGCCCCTTCCGTCCGGGCCTTTTCTTCAATTCGCTCCGTCATCCCGGGATTCAGGTCCCATTTATTGACACAGACAGCCGTGGGAAGGCTGAAATGCCGGGTCAAGGATAAAACCCTTCCCAAGTCGTGTTCTCCGGCAACCGAGGGCTCCGTCACGACAAGGACCGACGTGGCCCCCGTAACCGTGGCGATGACCGGGCACCCGATTCCGGGTGGTCCGTCCACGATGATCACGTTCCGCCCCTCCGCTTCCGCGACGCGGCGCGCTTCCCGGCGAACCGTCGAGACGAGCTTGCCCGAATTCTCGGCCGCCGCGGCTAATCGGGCGTGAACCAGGGGACCGCACCTCGTATCCGAAACCATCCATTCCCCGCAGAGTCTTTCCGGAAAGCGGATCGCCTGAGATGGACACGCGTGCACGCAAACCCCGCAACCCTCGCAACCGAGCGGATCGATGGAAAAAACCGGAGGCGGATTTTCCCCGGACGTTCCCCGCAATTCACGGATGACGGCCTCGTTTCGGACCGGGCAGGAGCGGACGCAATAATCGCAGTCTTGGCAGGTCGAGAGGGCGCTCGAACCATCGTCCAAGACCGCCTTCGCCGAAAATGGACGGACGGCGCCGAAACGGCAAACGGAGGCACAGCCGCCGCACCCGGTACACCGGTCTTCTTGAATCACAGCTTCGCGGCCGCTGTAAAATTCATGGCGTTTCCTGATCCGCGGAGCGAGAAGAAGGTGCATATCGGCCGCATCGACATCGCAATCGGCGATCACCGGCCGGTCGGCCAGGAAGGCCAACGACGCCGCGACGCTGGTCTTGCCCGTCCCGCCCTTGCCGCTGATGACGACGATTTCTTTCAAGCCGTCTTCGCTCATTCGGAATCCTTGCCGGGACCGTCTGATCCGACCGCAACATAGAAGCTCTTCCCTCCCGACGGCATTTTTTTGGCCTTGCCTGACTTCGCCAGGACATCGAGAGACTTGATCGCCTCCGTCAGGTGAAGACCGAGACCCGCGGCCACGTCCTCGGCCGAGCAGGGCCTCCTTCGGATGAGGGTCAGGACCTCTTCCCCTCCCGCCGCCTCTTCCCCTTCCACCGGCGGGCCTCCCCCGGCATACTTGGCGATAATGTCCACGGGGCCATCGAAGACCCGCTTCAGGTCGCGCATGTCCGTCAGGCCGAGGGGAAAGGCAAAGTCCTCTCCCGGAGGCCTGTCCACCGTGTTCAACTGAATCCGGGCCGGCCGGATTTTCCGAGCCAGGGCGGCGATCTTTTCGGCCTCGGCCAAAACACCGGTGACCCCGGCCAGCAGGAAAACTTCCAGCCGGACCGCGCCGGAAAATCCTGCTGTAAACTCAACCGTTCCCTCCACCATGCGGTCAAACGGGATCCCCGGAGCAGGGCGGTTGACGTATTGAAACAGAGCCTCGTCTCCCGCGTCGAGGGAAGGAATGACGAGATCGGCTGCCTGCAATTCGTCTCGGACCTCTTTTTGCCAAAGCAGAGAGCCGTTGGTCAGGACAGCCACCGGGATCGACGTCCGGCTTTTGATTCCACGGAGCAACTCCCCAAGGCCGGAATGAAGAGTCGGCTCCCCGGATCCGGCCAGGCTGATATAATCCGGGACGACCCCCTGCGCGAGCTTGCCGTCCAATTCCGCGAATATTTTTGCCACGGAGGCATATTCTTTTCTTTCCGTTGTCTTGCACATGGTCCGGCCCAACTGACAATAAATGCAATCATACGAGCAGGTCTTGAACGGGACGAGATCAATCCCAAGCGACCGGCCCAGGCGACGCGAGGGAACCGGTCCGTAAACATGACGGATGTCATCTTTTATCATGATTTGCCCCCGCACGGGGGCTTTCCGCAGCGCTCAACCCTTCCGCAACAGGTCGTTCCCGTCCGTTCCATGGAACAGGTCCGATCGGCCCGGCCGCCGGGTGCCCCTTTGATGATGAATCCGGCCCCGCCGCTGACGATTCGTCGGACGCTCCCGCCGCATTCCGGACAGGCCTCGAAAGCCGGTTCGGTAATGGCTTGCCGCCGTTCGAATTTTACCCCGCAAACGGAACAGAGATATTCATATGTCGGCATGCGTCACCTTTTTATTCCGGCCGCCGTCTGAAGACCGAAGGTCTTTTCAATAAGACTCTGGAAAAGCACTCGATATTCCGGGAGGACGTCGATGATCAGGCTCCCTCGGGAGACGGCTTCCGCGATTCGGCGATCGTCCGGGATTTTCAGAAGCAAGGGGATTTGTTCGGCCGCGCAATAGTCCTCCACGTGCTCATCGCACGTTCCGTAGCGGTTGATCAGAACCCCGAAAGGGATCCCGACCTGTCGGACCGCGTCGACGGCGAGGGTCAGGTCATGGAGCCCGAAGGGCGTCGGTTCCGTCACGAGGATCGCATAATCCGCTCCCCGAAGAGTTGCGATCACCGGGCAGGCCGTTCCCGGCGGCGCGTCCAGAATCGCCGGGCCTCCGTTTCGCAGCCGGGCCTTGACCGCGCGAATCAGGGGCGGGGCGCTGGGAACGCCGACATCGAGGCGGCCCTGGATCAGGGTAATGTTCCCCGACGTCGACGTCGCGACGACGCCGAAACGATGATCGACTTCATGGATGGCTCTCTTGGGACAAACCCGGGCACACCCTCCGCAACCGTGACACATTTCCGGAAAAACAAGGGGTGTGGTCCCGAAGGAGACGATGGCCCGGTAAGCACAGAATTTTCCGCAGGCGCCGCACCCGTCGCACAGGGCTTCGTCCACCTCCGGAACGGGAAGCGACACGATCTCCTCTTCGGCCGGACCGGCGTTCAGAAAAAGATGCGCATTCGGCTCCTCCACATCGCAGTCCAAAAGCCGGATGTCGGAGCCGAACATCCGGGCCAAGTTCACCGAGACGGTCGTCTTCCCCGTTCCGCCCTTGCCGGACGCGACCGCTACGATCATGACGGCCTCCCGGGTCTCCGGTTTCCTTCGGTTGAGCGAACGCAGACGTGAGCTCCGACCGGGGCTTCGGCCTGCCCGGCGATCACCGGGCATTTGACCTTGAAAAGAAAAACGATATTGCCCGGATGACGGCTGAGCGTTTCGAAATTGCCCTGGCCCTTGGCCAGGATCAAGTCCGCTTCGTCAAACCTCCGCCGGAACTCCGGCCCGCAGTCTTCGAGCAGCGTCCCCGGCGCATCCGAACCGTTATCGATGACCTCGACGATTTCGTCAAGTCCCACGGCCCGGGCATCGGCCCGGGTGGCGTCGTTGATGACAGGCCCGCCCCGGACCGCAGCCGTTACGCGGGACGGTCCAAGCCGCTCGATGAGCAGGCGATCGAATGCGATTTCCCCCGCGTTATCGGTCAAATAAAGAATGTTCCGGGCGGAGAGGATCGTTTCGCGAAATCCATCCTGTTCCCCGAAAAGCGGTTCGACCAGAGCCCGGCCGACGGCCTCTCTCACCCGGGACTCCGAAATGTCGCCCGGGGCTCCCATATCGATCACATTTCCGGCAACGGCCAAGCGCGTAACTGCAAGGAGCGGATCAGGCACGGCCTCGATTTCAGACCGCAAGTCCGGCAGAAGACTCATCGCCAGCAGGTTCTGCCGGTCCTTCGCCTCGCGATAGGGGTCCTCACGGCCGATAATCCCTCGAATTCGCCGGTGAAACCTCTGGGCCAAGACGGCCGGCGATCCGTCCAGAGTCATCCCGCGGATCAAGGACAGGACTTCTCGAACGATTCGCTCCTGGAGACCGGGATCCGCCGAGACCATCCGGGCGGCTTCCAATGCCTGACGGACAAAACACGGCAGGCAATCCAGGGAGGTGTTCATCCCGCTTTTCTGTCTCGTCAACTCGGGAGAAGGCATTAGTTCAGCGTCTTTTCTCGATCAATTCGCGAATCTGGATCATGGTCATGCCGCGGGTTCGGCGCAGGCGCCCGAGGGTTTCCTGCTCCGAGTAACCGTCGGGCAGGCCGAGCCGCCGTTTGACCTCGGCGACGGATATTTTAAAAAAAACGGCGGCCTCCTTCAGGGTGAGGCGGCCGTTGAGAAGGGCCTCGCCTCCTGTTCCGGGTTGATGACCTTCCGCGGGGATTGCAGGAATTTCGGCCGAAAGAGAAAGCTTTTCCGCGACCGGCGTCGGTTCGACTTCGGGCTCGAGGAGCGCGCCCCGGGCATGGCGGTATAAGAAATCGTCCATATCACCCGTTTTCGGCGGGAAGATGAACGCGGCGGCAAAAATGGCCGTGCTCACGAGAATGACTCCCACCGTCAAAGCCCGGCGGAGCGGCTTTAAGGGAACGGCACTTCTGATCAGGCAGACAATCTGATTCCAATGAAAAATGATGTGGAGGACGAGAAGGCCGATCATCACAAAGGCGGCCGCCAGATGGACATCCCCCCACCGGTGCCGGTCCCAACCGAGGAAAAAGAGTTCCCGGTTTTCCCCCGTTCTCAAGACGCGGTCCCGGCCCGGCGGAAGCGTATATTTCAGGAGCCAGCCGATCCCCGCGAGAACGGCCAGGTTGACGGTCAGGAGTGAGTCAATCAGCAGGTTGAGGTTGTTGCGGTTCTTCAAGCGTTTTCCTCACCAATGCCCTTCGACGTCGGCGGCCAGGGATTCGAGGAGCTTTCCTTCCCGGTATCGCTCGAGGGCCTCGGCCACCGTCAGAGCCTCGGCGGCATAGACCTTGACACCGGCGGCGGACAGGACCCGGAAAGCTTTAGGACCGCAATGCCCCGTCACCAGGGCCTTGGCCCCGGACCTGACCACGGTTTCGGCCGATTGGATCCCGGCTCCCTGGGCCGCGTTCATGTTTTGGGCGTTATCGATCACCGTGAACGCGCCCGCTTCCAGGTCGTATACGAGAAATTTCGGAGCCCGGCCGAATCGGCTGTCAACCGGCGCGCCGAGATCCGCTTCCGAAGTCGTGAAGGCGATTTTCATTAAGACACCTCTTCTTTCTCCCGTTCGCTTTTTCGTCCGTCCGGCCGTTTCGAGCCCCTGCCTTCGCAGCCGAAAATGCTTTCGTTCTTCCGTCTCTAAGCCGTTTCCGCTTCGGCCTCTAGGTCGGACAAGCGTTTCTTGATCGCGTCAAGCTCCGCTTGCCTGGCGTCCGCCTGTCCCTTGAGCGTCTGCTTTTCCATTTCCGGATCAGGCTTTACGAACGGCCCGGCGAACCCGCCGAACCGCCTCCAGCCCGGAAGGCCGGTGGCGAAGAACATATTATTGCCCCGGCCGAAACCCGCCCCCCATCCGCGACCGGGGACCGGGTTCCGGTAACCCGGCAGGCCGGATCCGGCGCAGAATCCGGCCGCGCGGCCGGTCATGGCCCCCGTTCCGCGGGGTCCCGTTCCGTCTCCTCTTGGCATTGTCGTAGCCTCCTTTTTGATTCTTTTTCGGATGCGGGCGGTCAAAGAAGCCCCCGCTCCTTCAAGAGCGATTTGATGATTTCCCGATTGCCGTCGCTGAGCTCGGAAAGCGGCGGCCGGAGAGGGCCGCCCGGCAAACCGAGAAGGGACAGAGCCGCCTTGGCGGCCATCGGGTTGGTTTCCAACCGCAGAGCGGCGAAGATGTCGTAATAAGCGTAGTGGAGCGTCCGGGCTTCCTCATGGTTCCCGGCAAGGCCGAAGTCAGCGATGTCGCGCATGACTTTGGGCAGGATATTGGCGGCCACGCTGAACATGCCGCTTCCGCCGAAAGCCATCAATGGATACGCGGTCGTGTCCTTTCCGGTAAAGACCTCAAAGGGATTCCCCCGGGCCAAATGGAGAAGCTTGGCCAAATGATCAAGCTCTTTTTTCCCGTCCTTGGTGCCGACGATATTGCCATGGGCGATGAGCTTCGCGTATGTTTTCGGTTCAACATTGACGCCGATCCTGGCCGGAGCATTGTGAATGATGATCGGCACCGGAGAGGCGTCAGCGACCCGCCGGTAAAAATCGACAAGTCCGTCCTGGTTGGGCAAGACAAGATAGGGAGCGAAGACGACGACATAGTCGGCGCCGATTTCGGCGTACCGCCGAGCTCGGGCGATCGTGTGTTCGAGGTTGTTGGAACACGTGTCCGGGGCGACTTTAGCCTTGCCCCCGGCTTCTTCGACGATAATCTCGACGATCCGCATGACTTCGTCTTCGGTCAAGGCCGAGTTCTCGCCGGTAACCCCGAGCGGGGCGATTCCGTGAACGCCGCCCTCGACTTGGCGCCGGGTGAGGGTTCTCAGTCCGGACTCGTCCAGCTTGAAGTCCTTCGTGAACGGCGTCACTTGAAGTGTATAGATTCCTTTGATCATGGTTGAATTCTTCTTTCGATGGGGCGATATTTCAGCGCCGGGTCAGGACCGAGCCGCACTTCGGGCAGTTTCGGTCAACGCACCGGACTCCGCGTTCGTGGGGTTCCGCGTGTCCGCACTTCGGACAGACGCACTCGCCGACCGGCCCGGCGGCCAGCGGTCCGCCTCCGCGTCCCATTCCTCCGCCCCTCATTCCCTGGCCGGCGCCCCTTCCGGCGCCGCGCCTCTGTCCTCCTGTGTTCATGGGGTTGACCTCCTTGATATTTTCTGAACCATATCCGATTCTTTCATGCCCTCGCCGGTAGCACCCCGGCATCGCATAGGCGCTCTTACCCAGGGTTCCGCCATTCCAGGCCTCAATGATTTCCGTCAGCGTCCCGGCGATAAAGGGCATCACCCGGACCCCTCGAGCCATGATCTGTTCGCAGAGAAACCGTGAAATCGCTCCGCAGACAAGAACCTCGGCTCCGGTTTCGACCAAGGCTCGTACTTGTTCTTCGGGGTCATCACCCGAAAGAATATGGCGCGTTTCTCGGACGACCCGCCCGCCCTCGATTTCCAGGAGAAGAAGGCTCTCCGATACATCGAAAACCGGAGCGATGCGATCATTCCATGTCGCGAACGCCGCTTTCATTTTCTGATTCTTCATGTCGTTCCCAACATGAAGAAATGCGATTATCGTGCCATTTTTCGTTAAAGGGCGATAGCTCTATATC
Source organism: uncultured Eubacteriales bacterium (assembly GCA_964411395.1). GTDB lineage: Bacteria > Acidobacteriota > Aminicenantia > Aminicenantales > UBA4085 > JAAZPG01. The sequence goes on from CAYPKX010000011.1 coordinate 20,479, forward strand.
TTATTGTAATAACTATAGTTATTCGTACCTCGAAAATATTATGTTCTGTTCGATAGAAGCATTATCGCTATTATTCAACTCCTTTATGGTAGCCTTCATGCTACTTATCATTCCGCCTTCACGCGCTCGGTTTTCTTGATCCCCAGCTTCTCGAGCGTCTCATAGAGCACCGGAACCATGATGAGTCGAAGGAATATGGCGCAGAAAAATCCACCGATGTACACAACGGCCAGCGGCCGATGGAGCTCCGAACCCGTCGTATTCACCAGGGCCATGGGCAGGAGGGCCACGATCATGACCATGTCGGTCATGAAAATCGGCCGAAACTTGAGAAGCGCCCCTTCGACGACGGCTTCCCGGAGCGTTCTTCCTTTCCGCCGCAGGTCGTTGATTTTCGCCACCAGGATGATATCGTTTTGCGCGCAGATGCCAAAAAGAGCGATCAACCCGATCGTCGACGAAACGTTAAGCGTCTCGCCGGCGATTAACAGCCCGGCGATTCCGCCGATCAAAGCCGATGGGACGTTCATGATGACCAACAGGGCTTGCCGCAGCGAGCCGAACGAAGAGAACAGGATGACAAAGATGATGAGAATGACCAGCATCATCAGGAGTGTCAGGTGACGGAGCGCTCGCTGCTGGCTCTCGAATTGCCCGCCGAACGTGACATAGTAACCCGCCGGGAGATCGACCTCCGCCTCGATTTTCGCCCTGGCTTCCTTGACAAAGCTTCCGATATCCCTTCCCTCGACATTGCCCTTGATGATTTTCCGGCGCGTGAGATTTTCCCGGAAAATGGTCTGCGGCCCCTCGTCCCGCCAGATGTCGGCCAGTTCGGACAGCGGAATCCGCAGACCTCCGGGCGCATCGACCAGAAGATTCCGGACGGACTCCTCGTCGCTCCGGAATTCCTCCGAAAGACGGATGAAAACCGGCGTGACCCGGTCCGTTTCATAGACATCGGTCACCTCGATCCCGTTCAGGGAAGTCTCGATAATGTCGGCGACATCGCCGACGGGAATGCCGAAGCGGGCCATTTTCTCCCGGTCCAAACGGATGACAAGCTGCGGGACGCCGCTCGTTTGCTCAACCTGGAGATCGGCCGCGCCGGGAACGTCGGTCAGGATATGATGCATCTCTTCGATTTTTTCGTTTAAGACGTCCAGGTCGGCTCCGAAGAGCTTGATCGAAAGCTGCCCTTCGGCGCCGGTCATCATTTCCGCCAGCTTGTTGGCGATCGGCTGCTCGAAGATATAGGCGACGCCGGGGAGCCGGTCGAGCTCGTCGCGCATCATCTCGGTGATCTCATCGAAGCCGCGTTTTCTCTTTTCCCGAGGCAGCAGCTCGATATTGTAGTGGCTGTGATTGACCGGGTGGAGATGCTCGGACGCTTCCGCGGTGCCCGTCGTCCTGGACACGGAGATGACCTCCGGAAACGACAGGAAGATCTGCTCGATCCGCCGGCCCATCTTCACCGATTCGTCGAGCGAGGTTTCGGGCAGCATGACCGTGGAGGCCATGATGGCCCCTTCGTCCAGAGGCGGGACGAATTCCTTTCCCAGAGACAGAAAACCAAGAACAGCGCCGACGATGAGGAGGAAAAAGAGGGTCAGGACGGGCTTCTGCCTGGCCAGAGCTTTTTCCATGACGAACTTGTACTTGGCTGCAAGGAAATCCGTGACCGGATCCCTGGTGTCCTTGACCTTCCCCCTGGCCAGAAAAACCACGGCCAAAACGGGTTGGAGGGTGATCTTGAGGATCATAGCCGCGAAAAGCGCCGCCGCCACCGCAAAAGCCGTCGGTCGAAACATAGCCCCCTCCAGTCCCTGGAGCGTCAAGAGGGGGAGGAAGACGAGGATAATGACGAGGCTGGCCGAGAAGAGGTATTTCCCGACATCCTTGGCCGCTTCGGTAACGATCTCGGAGAGCGGCGCCTGATCGGCTCGCTCCCGCAACAATCGAAAGATGTTTTCGATCATGATGATCGAGCCGTTCGCCATCTTCCCGATGCCGATAGCCAGGCCGCCGATCGACATGACCGTCAATTTGATTCCGAACACATCCATGATCACCAGGGCGATGAGGATGGAAAACGGAATGGTCAGGGAGGCCAGGAGGGCGCTCCGGACATTCCACATGAAAAAGATCATGACCAGAACGATGAGGACGATGCCTTCGAGGATCGTGATTTCGACGTGCTGGATGGATTTGATGATGAGGACGGACTGGTCGTAGAACGGTTTGATCCCCATATATTTGGGAAGGGCCCGGCGGATCCGGGCCAGAGCATTTTTGACATTCGCGATGGCCGTCAGCGTATCTCCACCGTATTGTTTTTCAACGGTGACATAGACGGCTTCCCGGCCGTTATGACCGCCTGATTCGCGGCGGAATTTCTCCCCAACCCTGATGTCGGCAACGTCTTTGACATAGACGGGGACATTCCGTACGGAGGTAATCACGGTGTTCTGGATATGCTCCATCGTTTCGATCCGCCCCATTCCCTTGACCAGGATCTCCTGGGCGCCTTTGACGAGGGCGCCGCCACTGAAGTTCCGGTTGCTCTTTTCGATGGCTTCCTTGACATCGGCCACGGTGATTCCGAAATTCTTGAGCATATCCGCCTTCAAATAGACCTGAAACTGCTTGACGAAGCCGCCGAGGTTGATGACGAAGGCCACCCCCGGAACGCCTTGAAGTTGATAACGGATGGTCCAGTCGGCCGTCGAACGAAGCTCCATGGGATCGGTGCTTTCTTCCCCGACAACCGCGAATTCAAAGACCTCGCCCATGCGGGACGAAACCGGCCCAAGCGTGGGAGGGCTCGTCCCCTGGGGCAGCCGCCCGGCGATCAGCTCGAGCTTGCTGTCCACGATCTGTCGGGCTTTGTAGATATCCATGCCCCAATCGAACTCGACGGTAACAACCGAATCCCCGGTCGTCGATTCCGAGCGAACCTTGGTGATGCCGGGCGCTCCGGAGAGAAGGCTCTCGAGAGGGAACGTGATCAGGCGTTCGACATCCTCTGAGGCCATACCGGGATTTTCGGTAATGATGTTGACCAGGGGCGCATTCAGGTCGGGGTAGATGTCCTTCGGCATCCGGAAATAGACGACGACTCCCCAGATACAGACCAGGCCGATTAGGAAAACCGTAAGAAGCCGGTGTTTCAGCGCAAAATCGATGAGTTTGTCGATCATTTGAGGTCCTCCGCGTCCGGCGTCAAGCCGGCCGCCCGGGCTTTCGACTCAATGGATCCCCGCCTTGAGGATCAGGTCATACATCTTGGACTTCAGCTGATAGCTGCCCTTGACGACGACGGCCTCTCCCTCGGAAACACCGTTCAGCACCTCGAGGTAACCATTGATTCTGGATTTTGTAACGACGACGCGGCGAAGGTAGTCATGGCCTCTTTGGATAAAGACGATTTTCTCTGTCCCGTCATCGAGAACGGCCGTTGCCGGGACCGTCAGCGCCCGGCTTCGCTCCTCGAGAACGATGTCGAGATTCGCAAACATGCCGGGCTTAAGCCGACGGCCTTCGTTTTCGACCTCGGTCCGGACGGTCACCGTCCGCGTGTCCTCCTTCAGGACGTCGCCGACGTATTTAAGTGTCCCCTTGAAGACCAACCCGGGGTAGGCCGGCACGGTCACGTCGACTCTTTGACCCAGGCGAACCTTGGCGATATCGCGCTCGTAAACATCGGCGTCCACGCACAGGAGACGAGGGTCAAGGATCGTGAGAATCTCCGTCGCCTGGTCGACCATGCCGCCCATCACCACGCTGTTTTCGACGATGTTGCCGGCGATGGGAGCGAAAAGCGTAATCAGCGGATTGATCTCGTGCACCGTGCCGGCGGCTCGAACCTGCGCCTCGGTGAAACCCAAAATATGGAGTTTTTTCTCGGCCGCATTCCGGGCGGCTTCGGCCACCTTCACCTCGGCTTCGGCGGTTTGGACGTTTTTCCCGGCGCCGGCGCCACGGTCGAATAGACGCTTCTCCCGCTCGAAATTGCTCAGGGCCAGATCGTGATCGGCCAGGGTCCTGAAAAATTCGGCCTTGGCTTCTCCTACGGCTTCACTCTGAAGAGTCACCAGGGGCTTTCCGGGATCGACCCAATCCCCAGGACGGACATGGAGCTGAGCAATCCGGGCCGGGAAGGGATAGCTGACGATAGCTTTGCGGAACTGATGGGCTTGAATTTTTCCCGTCGCCTGCAGACCGGAGATCATGGGCCGATAGGATACGGGCTCTGTTTCAATTTCAACCGCCTTGGCTTCCGCCTCGGTCAAACGGAGAGATTCCGTGACCGCCCGGAGACCGCGTCCTCCGCCCTTCCCCATTCCCGGCGAGCCGTCGCCCCGACGCGGTCCGGCCCCTCTCCCCCCGCCGGTTGAGACCGATTCCGATGCGTCATCCCCCCCCCTCCCCTCCTGACGGCGGGAACAGGCCTCCCCGGCAGCCAGGGCCAGAATGAACGCCATGAGACCGAGAACGACCCGGATTTTTTTATTCGAGTTCTTATTCAATTTCGCCTCCTTTAAGAGGTTCGCCAACGGATTTTTCCAGGGACGCCAGGGCTATGTTGTAGATGTATTGGGCATCCGCGTAGGATTTCAGGGATTCAATCAAGGTCCGCCGGGCCTCGATGAGCTCGATACCGGTGATGTCCCCTTCCTGAAAGCTATAGAGAAAAAGGTCATACACTTCCTGAGCCTGGGCCAGAATGTTTTCCTGGAAAAGAACGATTTGATTCTCAGCCGCTCGAACCTGCAGCCCGGCTTGCTCAACCTCGAGACGGATGGAGTTTTTCAGCTGCTCCGCCTGAAGCTCCAGGGAAAGGAGGGCGGCCTTCGCTTCGGCCATATCGCCGCGGATCGGCTGCCAGAAAAATAAGGGAATCGGAACCGAAAGGGTGAAATCCCAAGTTGTTTTCTCTCCGGAGATCCGATGCCGGGAGAGGCCGAGGTTAAAATCGGGCAACATCGAGAGCTCGGCTTCCCTTTTCATCGCCGCTCCCCGGCTCAGACGGGCGTTCATCCCGGCCATTTCCGGTCGGACAATCTGGGCCCGTTGGATCAGAAGGTCGATCTCGAAGGCGACGCGTCCTCGGACAAGACCGCCTCGAAGGCTCACGGCTTCGGATTTCGGCCGGCCGAGAAGGTAATTAAGCCGGGCTTTCTCCAGAAGGATGTTATTCTCGGCGACGGCGAGGGCCGTGACGGCCTTGGATTCCTCCACTCCGGCTCGGACGATTTCCACCCGGGCCACGTCGCCGGCTTCAAACTTGACCTTCGCTTTCTGGAGGAAATCGCGCGCCAATTCCAGGTCCTGAGCGGCATATTTCTTTTTCTCCTCGGCCAGGAGAACGCCGTAAAACGTTTCCGTGATCTGGTAAACGATCTGCGCCCGGAGGTTGCTCCGCTCCGACGCTGTCTCCTGAGATTCCAGCCGGGCGATTTTTGTCCGCAAAGCCCGCCGCCCGGGAAATTCCAGCGTCTGAGACAATCCCAGGTACGACTCCCCTGAACCACCAAAGTCCATCAGTCGGGATTGCAGGTCCGAATCGTAATCCAGAGACGGTTGGGGGATGGCCCGCGCTTTTTCAATTCGCGCCAGGGACGCCCTCATATCCTGTTCCGAGGAAAGCCAGAGAGGATTGCGGGATAAAGATATTTCGATGCATTGAGCGATCGTCAGGCCCGCGGAAAGGCCGTCCTGGGACAGCCCGCCGGGGACGGCAAAAAACCCGGCCGCGGCGATGAGTCCGATGATTTTGAGATGTTTCACCGTTCGTCCTCCTCATGATCAAACCGGGAGTGTCAACCAACCGGGGGAAAAGACGCCGACGGAAAAATCAGCCGGTTGGAGGGGAACGGGAAAGGAACAGGCAAATGCCGATTTCGTAAAACCGACACAGGGGATCGGCGCAGACGGCCCCGAGCACAATCAGAAGGGGAAGAACGAAAAAGAGGGCGGGGCCCGCGGATACGTTGGAAGCCAGGAAATGACAGGCCGGGCAATTGGCCTGACTTGCGGCCGATGTTTCCGAATGGAGAAAGTTGATGCTCAGCAAGAGAACGGCGAACAAAAGCAGACACCCGAGCCGCAGGGGGCGCTGGGCCTTCTTTGGAATCAACATTTCCGGGTCATCCTACACCCAAGACAAAGAAAAAAGCAATTCCGGCCGGTGGAGCGGGCCCCGGCTCAGCGCCCCGATCGCCCCTCAAGATCTTCAAGAGAAAGACCCAGACGTTTGATCCAGCGGAAGAGCGTCGTCTTGTGGATCCCGAGTTCCCGGGCGGCCGCCGTTCGATTCCCTCCGGCTTTTATCACCGCGGTTCGAACGGCTTGCGCGTCGAGCAAGTCCCGGGCCGAGCGGATGTCGGTCCCGAGAGCAGCCCCGCGGAATTCACGCGTCAGATCGCCGGGCAGATGAGCGACCCGGATGGGTCCGTCTCCGCACAGAATGAAGGCCCGCTCGATGATGTTTTCCAGTTCCCGGATGTTTCCCGGCCAGTCTCCGGCCATCAGAAGGGAGAGGGCCTCGCCATCCACGCCCTTAACGGATTTGCCCTGAACCCGATTGAAACGTTCGATGAATTGGGACACCAGGATCGGAATGTCTTCTTTGCGATGGCGCAGAGGCGGAAGCTCGAGCCGGATCACGTTCACCCGATAGAAAAGATCTTCCCGAAACCGGCCTTCCTTGACCAAAACGGTCAGGTCCCGATTGGAAGCCGCCAGAACACGGATATTCGCGAACCGGGACCGGGTCGCCCCCAACGGCTCATATGTTCGTTCCTGGAGAACCCGGAGAAGACGAACCTGGAGGGCCGGGCTGACTTCCCCGATCTCGTCGAGGAAAATTGTCCCCCCTTCGGCCAGGGCCAACCGTCCCGGCTTGTCCTTGTTTGCCCCGGTAAAAGCCCCGGCCTTATAGCCGAAGAGCTCCGATTCGAGCAGCGTATCCGGAAGGGCTCCGCAGTTAACCGCGACGAAAGGCCCTTTCCTTCTCGGGCTCAGATCGTGAATCGCCCGAGCGACCAATTCCTTGCCGGTTCCCGTATCCCCCAGGATGAGGACCGTGCTCGGGCTCGCCGCGATCGCCGGCAAGACTTCGAAAATCCGCTGCATGAGAGGGCTGCGACTGGCCATATCACCCAGGCGGAATTTGCCTTCGAGCTCGCGGCGGAGGGCCTCGACGTCGCTCAAGTCGCGGAACGTCTCCGCGCCACCGGCCACGAGGCCGCGGGGATCGCGAAGAACGGCCGTCGAAACGCTGATCGGAATGCGTCGCCCGTCGGCATTGATGATGTACCCCGACCGGCCGATGACCGGTTTGCCCGATCTCATCGTTCGTCGAAGGGCGCAGTCCGCCTCGCACATGCTCGACCGGAAGACATCGGAACACAGCCGCCCCAAGGCCTCCGACCTTCGGACGCCGGTGATCAACTCGGCCGCTCGATTGAACGAAGTGATCCGCCAATTTTCGTCCACAGTAAACACGCCGTCGGAAATGCTCTCCAGAATGGATTCCGTCGTTCCCAGGCTCGTCCGTTTCGTTTTTCTCTTGTTCGGTTTTTGCGTTCTTCCGGTCATGACTCTCTTACCTTAGGCTAACGGCAGTCCGAGGTCAATCCCGCCGGGCAACCCGCGGTTGATTTCCCGGCTCGACTTTTGCTATCTTGATCATTCTCCGAATCGAGAGGACCCGAAGCGCACAGCGCGGAGATTAAAAAAGCGGGAAGTCGATTCCCGAGGAGAACGAAACCTCCGGGATGTGCGAAGAACGTGGAGAGGAGGCAGGGCATGGGCCGGATTCCCGCCGTCGATACAATCCCGACATCCGGAGGCGATCTTCGGATCACGTTTCTGGGCCATGCTTCGTTGATCTTGGAATGGAACGGGGTTGTCATCCATATCGATCCCGTTTCGGCCGAAGCCGACTATTCCCGGCTTCCCAAAGCCGACCTGATCCTGGTCACCCACGGACATTTCGACCACCTCGATCCCGAAGCCATCGCCCCGATCCGTAAACCCGCGACGGAAATCGTTCTCAATCCCGAAAGCCATCTGCAGCTGCCCCGCTTGCGGGCTTTGCGGAATGGGGAAACGGCCTCCCTCTGCGGCCTGGGGATCGAAGCCGTTCCCGCTTACAACCTCACGGGAATGCGCTCGCCCGGCATCCCCTACCATCCCCAAGGCGCGGGCAACGGTTACGTTTTGACGTTTGCGGATGTCCGGATCTACGTCGCCGGGGACACGGAAAACACCCCTGAAATGAAGGCGTTGAAAAATATCACGGCGGCCTTTCTGCCGATGATGCTGCCGTACACGATGTCGCCGGAGATGATCGCCGATGCGGCTCGATCCCTTCGTCCGAAAATTCTCTACCCTTATCACACCAAGGAAAGAGATGCCGCCAAGCTGACCGCTCTCCTTTCCGGAATTCCCGAAATCGACGTTCGTTTCCGTTTTTGAACCGGATGATTTCCTCTTCTTCGCCGGAGGGGTAATGACCTGGAGGTGAAGAGATATCGGACGAGATGGATAATCCGGATATGGTCCGGAAGCGAAAGGAAAGACTGACAAGGAGGAAGAGCATGAACCATCCCCTCAAATCGCTCGCTATCTCAGCGGCCGCGCTTGCCGTTGTCTTTTTGACGGCCGGCGGACAAAAGACGGCCTCGGGATTGACACCGAAGGAAGCGTTGGGAAAACAGCTCTTCTTCGATCCCCAGCTGTCCGACCCCCCGGGCCAATCCTGCGCCGTCTGCCATGATCCAAGGACGGGATGGACCGGAGATCCGGAAAATTCCGTGGGGATCTATGAGGGCGCCCGCAAAGGACGCTTCGGAAACCGCCGTCCGCCTTCCTCGGCCTATGCCGGGGCCGCCCCGGTTCTCTCTCAGGATAAAGACGGCGTTTTCACCGGCGGCATGTTCTGGGACGGGCGGGCGACGGGGAGGGCGTGGAAGGATCCTCTGGCCGAGCAGGCGGGCGGACCTTTCCTCAATCCGCTCGAACAAAATCTCGCGGATCGAAAGGCGGTCATCGCCAAGGTTCGGGCTTCATCCTATGCCGCGGATTTCGCCCGCGTCTGGAACGTCCGGCCCGAAGACTGGGACAAGGACACCGACCGGCTGTATGAGTCCGTTTGCCGTTCGATCGCCGCCTTCGAGCGTTCCGCCGAGGTTAACCCCTACGATTCCAAATTCGATGCGTTTTGGCGGGCGGCCCGGGCGAAAAATCTCGACCCGGCCAAGATCACGATGGAGAACGCCTGGAAGTTCCGGGATCTGGGACTGGACGTCAGCGAACTCCACGGGCTTCTCGTCTTTGTCGGCGACGGGAAATGCGCCGAATGCCATACGATGAACCCCGGACCGAACGGCGAACCCCCCGTCTTCACGGATTTTACCTACGATAATCTCGGAATTCCCCGAAATCCTGATAATCCGTTCTATCGAATGGGCCGGGAATTCAATCCGCACGGAGCCGCCTGGATCGATGAGGGATTGGGCGGATTTTTCCGCGAGGACAAAGCCTTCGCTTCAGAGGTCGCCTCAAATCTCGGCAAGCATAAAGTTCCGACCCTGCGGAACGTCGACCTCCGCCCAACGCCCGGATTCGTCAAGACCTACGGACACAACGGGTTTTTTAAAAGCCTGCCTGAGATCATCCACTTCTACAATGTCCGCGATCTCGGCGGCTTTCCTCCCCCGGAAGTGGCGGCCAACGTGAACAAGGACGAGATGGGAAACCTCGGTTTAAGCGCCGAAGAAGAGGAGTCGCTCCTCCGCTTTCTCAAGACGCTCTCGGACGGATTCGGCCGGACGGGCAAATAAGAGTCCCACCCCGGAGGGAAGGCCCTTGGCGAGCCTTCCCCCCGAGTATCCATCAATTCAGCGGAGAGGCAGATCAGGACATTCGAACGTGCTTAATACTGATATGTAATCATACCATTTATGTTATTGTTGTCAAGTTATTTATTTAACAATTATCCTCACTTTTTCGATTTGTTTTCGGGAGATTCCGATAAATCCGAGTCGGGAATCGGCCGGAAAGCGCCCCCGTCCTTCCGGTTCTGATTCCGGCTTCGAGCTTATTCCGGCCGGGGGAAGGGCTCCGTCACCGTGATCATCACTCTTACGCGCTTTCCGTCGCTTTCCCCGGCTCGGGTCATGACGATTTCAAACTCCCCGGAAAAACCCGGTCCCGGTATCCAGGAGAGAATCCCGCGTCGCGAATCGAACGAAGCTCCGGCCGGCAGCGGGCGGATGTGGCCGCCGACGATCTGTCCGGCTTTATAAAAGTCCGGCCCTCCCCCATCCCGCCCCGACGGAATCCTCCGGCTTGTTGCGGCAAAATGGTCCCGGTTTTCAAACGCATCCGGGGCTTCGAAGGCTACTTGGATTCGCGAGAGAGCCTGAACTTCGAGCCGGAAGCAGCCTTCTCCATCCGGAAAAATAATTTCGGCGGGAACATCTTCCAAAAATCCGCGACTCACCCAAACCGGAGATCCGACGTCCACCGCGGCTCCCTCGATATCCGCCGGTCTCAAAACTCCGGCCGCTTCCCGCCCCGCGGCCGCCGCGCCCGGAGCCAGGTTGGCGACCGTGAAGTAACGGCTCCCGATTCCGTCGACATCGCCGTTGGAATCCGCCACCGACCAGGCGATGGTATGGACGCCGTTGGCCAGGGCTTCCGTGTTCAACTGATAAACGCCGACGGCCCCGCCCGAATTGGCATAGCCGGGAAAGAGCCCGGCGATATCGGCGCGGTAATAGCCGTAAGCCGGATGTCCCAAGGGCAAGCTGTCCAGCCAAACGAGAATCGTCGAACCGTCGACCGGAATGCTGTCCGGCAGCGGTGTCAGCGCCCAGCCGAAGTTGAAATATGCGCTTCCGGAAGCCGTCCCGCCCTGGGCCGGCGTATCGATCGCTCCGAACGGAGCGACCGCCGAGGCGTTATCGACAATGATCGATTTGGCTCCAAGGAGCGTCTCCTGCCCCTTGGAATCCACGGCATAAGCCAGAAGGGTAAAGGGTCCATCGCCGCCGGGGAGGAAATTCGTCAGCATCATATAGCCCCATCCCGCCCGGTCGTTTTCCGGAGACCCCGGGAAGGCCGTTTCCACATCCGTCCGGGCGCCTCGGACAAGCGTCGCCTCGCCGATAAAGATGCGATCGGAGAGCCCTGTCCCCCGGTAAATCCCGACCGATTCCACATGGACATCGTCCAGGGCCCAGCCGGTGACGGCGATGCTCGAGCGGACGGTCTGGCCGTCCGTCGGCGTGTTGAAGTCGCCGAACGGCGGAGCATCCGCCCCTTCGTCGGCGATATTCAGATTCACGGAGATTGGCTGCGGAGTATTGGAAGCTCCGCCGGCCGCGGCTTGAATCATTCCCTGGTACGACCCCGGGGCATGGTTTGTGCGATTGATCGAAATCGTCAAAACGGCATCCCCGGTTCCCGCCGCCGGCGTTACGCTGATCCAGTCGACTTGCGGCGCGACCGTCCAGGTCAACGTCCCCTGCCCCGCATTGGAAAGGAGCACGGTCTGGGCCGGCGTCGGCGGGCCGTATCGTTCCGCTCCGAAATTGAGCACCGTCCGGGACAGGGCGATGGTCGGAATCTGGTCGGTAATCGTAAAGACCGCGTCGCTCTGATCGACGGGCCCTCCTCCCCCGGCTGCCCCGACTCTCACCAGACAGCTGGAGGAAACAAGAATCGGAAGTGTCCAGGCATAGGTTCCGGTATTAGGGGCGGAGACGGCGATATTCGACCAGTTTGATCCGCCGTTGACCGAATAATCGATCTTGATGCCGGCCCAGGAGCCGGTTGTCGTCCAGGCCACGCTTTGAACCGTCCCTTGTCCCCAAGTCTCGCCCCCGTTGGGCGAAATCAAAGCGATCGACGGCGGTAGATCGTTGGCGATCGTGAGGACAAAACCGTCGGTCCCGCCGCCATAGGCCGTAATCGGCGTTCCCCAGCTTGTAGGGCTGCTTCCGCCGAGAACAATGGCGCCCGTCCCGGCCGCGGCCAGGCCGCCGAATAGCTCCGCTTCGCTCGATCCGAAAAATCCGTTCCAGACAAGAGATCCGTTCCCGTCGAACATGGCCGCGAAGACCTCCTCGTTCCCGGCAGGAGCCCGAAACGGCGCGCCCCATGTCCCGCTGCTCAATCCGCCGACATAGAGATCGCCCAGCGAATCGACATCCGCGCTTCGGGGATCGACGAGGGCCGTTCCCGTACCAAAGAACGTATTCCACTGGAGGCTCCCCGCGCCGTCAAGCTCGGCGGCAAAACCGTTCCAATATCCCGGGTGGGGCGCCAACGGAGCTCCCCAGGTCGAACGGCTCTGGCCGACGACATAAACGGCCTCGGTTCCAAAAACGGCGATTCCCTCGGCCGCATCCGAATTCGAGCCTCCGAGGAACGTGTGCCACTGCAAAGAGCCTGAGGAGCTCAGCTTGGCGGCGAAGGCTTCAGTCGAGGAAACAAAGCTGCGCACCGGCGAAGCACCCCAGGACGCCGTCGAAGTCCCGGCGAGATAGACATTTCCCGAACCATCGGCGGCGATTCCGCTTCCCACATCCGAGCCGCTTCCTCCGAGAAAGGCATTCCAAGCCAGGGCGCCATCGGAACTCAGCTTGGCGGCAAAGGAATCGTTGGAGCCGGAAAACGCCCGGGTCGGCGTTCCCCAGCTTGTCGGGCTGGTTCCGGCTATAAAGACATTGCCGTCTCCATCGATGGAGATTCCCGAAGCGGAATCGGCGGCCGAGCCGCCGAGAAACGTGTTCCATTGCAGCGATCCATCGGCGTTCAGCTTCGCGGCAAAGGCATCCTGCGTTCCGCCGGCAAAACTCCGAACCGGAAAGCCCCACGAACCGCCGCTCCGGCCCGTAACGAAGACGGCTCCCGAGGCCGCGACGGCGATCCCGACAGCCGCGTCCTCGGCGTTTCCGCCGAGAAAAGTAACCCACTGGCGCGCTCCCGCAGAGTTCAGCTTGAGGACAAAGACATCGCTCTGAGAGCCGGAGAACGGCCGGAGGGGAGTCCCCCACGTCTTGCGACTGGTGCCGGCGATATAGACGTTTCCGGCCGAATCGATATCGACCGCAGACGCTTCGTCGTATCCCCATCCCCCCAGGAAGGTATAAACGGAAAAACCCCCTGAAGCTCCGACGATTTCGAGAAATCCATCCTCGTCCCCGGCGTAGGCGGAAACAGGCGTTCCGGCCGGCCACGGCCCGGAATTGCTTTTTCCCGCCACCGCGCATCCGCCCGAGGAAAGAACGGCCAGCCCCCGGCCTTCCTCATTATCTTCAGATCCCAGGAAGCTGTTCCAAGTCAAAGCGCCGCCCGAGGCCAGCTTGACGGCAAAAGCGTCGGTTTCTCCCCGAAAGATCTGAACCGGAGTTCCCCAGGAGGCCCCGGCCGTCCCCGTGACATAGACATTGCCGCCGCCGTCGAGGGCGATGTCGGAGCCGGAATCCGGACCTGTCCCTCCGAGGAACGTGTTCCAATTCACCGCTCCTCCCGGGTGCAGCATGGCCGCAAAGGGATCCGTCGATCCGGCAAAAGCACGGACCGGAGTCGTTCCCCAGGAGGCGGAACTCGTACCGGCCAGGTAGACGGCTCCCGTCGCCGAGGCGGCAATCCCTTGGGCACTATCGTCGCCTGACCCGCCGACGAACGTGTTCCATTGGAGATCGCCGCTGGAATTCAGGCTGGCCGCGAATCCGTCCCGTCCTCCGCCAAAAGCCCGAATCGGCGTCCCCCACGTCCCGCCGCTCGTCCCGGAGGAAAAGATCAATCCGCCCAAAGCCGTGCTGCAGGCGATGTCGTTTCCTTCATCCGTCGATGCTCCGCCGAGAAACGTGTTCCACTGGAAGTCGCCCGAGGAATTCAGTTTGGCGACGAAGGCATCCCGGCCCGAGGCATACGCCCGACGGGTGGGATTCCCCCAGGCCGCTTCGCTGCTTCCCGAAAGATAAAGATACCCGGAGCCGTCGACGGCGATGCCTCGACCCTCATCGGCGGCGTTTCCTCCGAGAAACGTCGTCCACTGGAGGGAGCCGGAAGGATTCAGCTTGGCGACAAAGGCGTCCGTTCCCGAGGTGAAGGCCCGGCGGGGAGATCCCCACGTCGCTCCGCTCGTTCCGGAAACGAAAATATTGCCGGCCGAATCGAGGACGAGACCGTATCCCCGGTCCGATCCGCCTCCTCCGAGAAACGTCATCCATTGCCTGCTTCCGGAGGCGTTGTATTTGGCGACGTAGGCGTCCGTCGTCCCTCCGGAATAACCGCGGACCGGGTCTCCCCATGGGCCGTCGCTCGTCCCGCAGACGACGATCACGGACCCGCCGTCGCCGGCGATCGCCCGGGCTTCGTCGGCCGTGGATTCCGGCCGGCCGAGGAAGGTGTTCCACGCCAGGACCGGATCGGCCGCGGCCGGTGAAACGACCCCTGCTGAACCGGAAGAAAGGAGCGAAGCGATCGTCAACACAGCGCCCGCAAGCAACCCGGCTTTAAAAGATCTCATTTTCCCGATGACCCTTTTCTGATTACCCAAAGACAATCCACCGCTATCATTTTCTTCAAAAGCCGCGTCTTGTCAAATAACGAACCGAGCCGCTTTTCTTTTTCGCCCGGCCTCGCTTATAATCCCCCCCTCGTGTGCCCGCCGCGCATGACGCGGACAATACCGGTCATACGAGACCGGAGGTTTCCCATGCGCCCGTCCCGTCTTCGCCCGCACTTCCTGATCCCCGTCCTGATTCTGATTCTGGCCGCGGCTGCTCCGGCCCAAACGGCCAAAAAGATTCTGACCTTGAACGATTACGATCGATGGAGCCGCGCCGGATCGGCGGCGATATCGCCCGACGGGGCGTGGACGGCTTATGCCCTCACCTCGAACAAGGGCGCGACCCGGTTCTTCATCAAGAACCCGGCCACAGGCCGGACGGTCGAAGTGTCCGGAGGGGGCCGCCCGGAATTTTCCGATGACGCGAAGTGGATCGGATATTTGATCACCCCCTCGGAGGAAGAGAGGGAAAAGCTTCAAAAAGCCAATCAACCGGTTGTCGTTAAAGCCGAGCTCCGGAATCTGGCCGACGGGCAAACGGCCGTTTATGAAAACGTCCAATCCATCGCTTTTTCCCCCGGAAGCGGCCACTTCCTGGTCAAGAAGACGAAAACGTCCAAGGATGCCAAGTTCAATGGGACCGACCTCATCCTTCGGAACCTGAAAACGGGTTTTGATGAAAATATCGGCAACGTCGGCCAGTTTCTGGTCGATAAAACGGGCGCCCGCCTGGCCGTCACGATCGACGCCGCCGATCAGGCCGGAAACGGACTCGTCCTGGTCGATCTTCGGACCGGATTACGCATCGTCATGGACTCGGAACGGGCCGACTACGCCCAACTCGCCTGGGACGAAGCCGGAACGGCGGTGGCTGTTCTGAAAGGGACGAAAAAGAAAGACGCGGTCCAGAAAGACAACGTCCTCCTCACCGTCC
>CAYPKX010000011.1:36018-39687 GCA_964411395.1 uncultured Eubacteriales bacterium
CCTGGACAAGGACAAATTCGCCGTCGCCGCATACGATCCGGCCAAGGACTCCGCTTTCCCCAAGGACCTGGTTGCCAGCGAATTCGCCCCTCTCCGCTTCGCCAAGGATCTCTCGAAAATCTATTTCGGGATCAAAGAGCAGGAACCCGAAGCCGAAAAACCCAAGGGACCCGTCGCCAATGTCGACGTATGGCACTTCAAGGATGAACAGATCCAATCCGTCCAGATGATTCGAGCCTCCCGCGACCGCAACCGCACCTGGCAGGCGGTCCTGCACCTGGACGGAATGAAAGCCGTCCGGCTCTCGGATGATTCGCTCCGGGGATTCCAGGCGGCCGAAGAAGGGCGGTACGGCGTGGGAAGCGATCCCAAGCCGTACCTGTCCGACCTGAACTGGGGCGGCCCGACGTCGGATTACTACCGGGTCGACACGGTCAGCGGAGAGCGCGTCTTGATCGAAAAGAAAATCACCCGGGCGATGGGTCTCTCTCCCGACGGGCGCGTGTTCCTGTATCAGAAAAACGGCCAAGTTTATGCCCTCGAGCTGGAGACGGGCAAGAAGACATCGCTGACCGCGCTTTCGCCCGTCAGCTTCATCAACACGGACGACGATCACCCTTATGAAAAGCCGATCTGGGGAATCGCCGGCTGGCTCAAGGACGGATCGGCCGTCATCTTCAATCACCGCTTCGACCTCTGGAGCGTCCCGCTCTCCGGCGGACGGCCGGTCAATCTGACCGCCGGACTGGGCGACCGGGAGCAGATCGTTTTCCGTTATGTGTCTCTCGATCCCGAAGAAAAGTTCATCGATCCGGCCAAGCCCCTTCTGCTTTCGGCCTACGGCGAGTGGACCAAGAAATCCGGTTTCTATTCCCTGGCGATCGGGCAAGCGCCTCAAAAGATCGTCTTCGAGGACCTCCAGTTCGGCCGGTTGACGAAGGCCAAGGCGTCCGACCGGTATCTCTACACCAAGGGGACGTTTGTCGATTATCCTGATTACTATGTCAGCGACGGGACGTTTGCCGCCCCAAGGAAAATCAGCGAGGCCAATCCCCAGCAGGCCGAGTATGCCTGGGGCCGCCGCGTGCTCGTCGATTTCAAAAATCGGTTCGGCAAGCGCCTTCAGGCCACGCTGACTCTTCCGGCCGATTATGAAAAGGGCAAGCGCTACCCGATGATCGTCTATTTCTACGAAAAGGTTTCCAACGGCCATCACCAGTACTCGATGCCGGTCTACGACGACCGGCCGCACATGTCGTTCTATGCCTCCAACGGCTACCTCGTCCTCCAGCCCGACATCGTCTACGAGATCGGAAAGCCGGGGACCTCGGCCCTCGACTGCGTCACAAGCGCGGCGAAGAAAGTCATCGAGCTCGGATACGCCGATCCGAAGCGGATCGGCATCCAGGGCCATTCCTGGGGCGGCTACCAGACCTCGTATATCGCCACCCGGACGGACATGTTCGCCTGCGTCGTGACCGGCGCTCCGCCGACCAACCTGGTCAGCTTCTACGGCGAGCTCTACAAGAGCACCGGAACCAACCAGAACGGGATCACCGAAAAGGGCCAGGTCCGGATGGGCGTCAGCCCCTGGGACAACATGAAGCTCTATGAGGACCAATCGGCGATTTTCAACGCGGCCGGAATTCAAACGCCGATCCTCATCCTCCACGGGACCAACGACGGAGCGGTCGACTGGCACCAGGGCCTGGAGTACTACAATGCCGGGCGGCGCCTGGGCAAGCCGATCATCCTGCTCTCCTACCCCGGCGAAGATCACCACCTGAACAAAAAGGAAAATCAGATCGACTTTCTCACCCGGATGAAGGAATACTTCGACCACTTCCTCAAGGGAGAGAAGGCTCCCGAGTGGCTTGAAAACGGCCTCCCCTTCCTGAAAAAGAAGGTCGCCGACCCGGGCCGCGGAGAAGGCCGGCCGGAGAGATGACGCTTCGACGATTCCTCTTTCGGATTATTGCCGTAATATTTTTTCGAGCGCTTTTCCTTTGGCCAGCTCGTCGATCAGCTTGTCCAGATAGCGCAGCTTTTGCATCAACGGATCTTTGACGTCTTCGACCCGGACGCCGCAGACAACGCCCGTAATCAGCGCGCTCCGGGGATGAAAGCGCGGCGCTTGAGCAAAAAAGGTTTCGAGGTCGTTGTCCTGATCGATTTGCTTCTGTAATCCCTCCCGGGAATACCCGGTCAACCAGCCGATGATGCGGTCAACGTCTTCTTTTGTCCGGTTTTTTCGTTCCGCTTTTTGAACGTAGAGCGGGTAGAGCCTGGCGAATTTCATGGAAAATATTTGTTGATTGTTCATCGGCTTCAGTGGACGGCTGTTGTTCCGGTTCTCCAACCGATCCACCGGTCGAAGAACGGCGTGGTTTTTAAAGTCAGGGTCGTCTCCGGGGGATCGGGCCGCTCTCCCTCGAGCTCAATCAACCCGAAATACAGGCAAAACCGCTCGAGAAATCGAAGGGTCCAGCACCGGTCGATATCCCTGAATTCGTTCGTCCAATCCTGACGCGGCGCTTCCCGAAGAATCAGCGGAAAAGCCCGGATAACATAGGGCGTCAAGGAATAATTTCGGATGAATTCTTTGGCCTTTCGATGGAGAAGAAAGAGGGAAAACAGCACGCCTCCCTGAATGATGTCGTATTCCGGAAAGCCGTCCATCGCCGTCCAATTGATATTCCGGACGTACGTCGAAAATGCGTCGAAATAATCCTCCGCGGTGAAACCGGTTTTTGCGACCCGATCCCCTTTTTTCGTCAACCGGAAATGGCCCTTCTCCTTCTTCACCCATTTCCCCCCGAGGAGCAGGCACCGGAGGACTTCCACCGTCATCGAATCCGCTTCAGACCGGAATTTAATGAACGGCTTCATGTGAGAATGGTCCAGGTCCTCGAAAAGCTTTTTGGCGAAGGCTACCGGGAGATATCCCCGCCCCGTCGCCCGAAGCGGGCCGGACGCGGCCATGTCCCGGAGAAATCGCACCGCATCATGAACGACAGGGATGCCGGCCAGGTCCGGCCCCGGGATATCGTTCCGGAAAACAACCAGCCCGGGAGGCGGCGGAAAACCGAAATTAATCATCAGGTGAACCTGGTCGGGCGACAAGCCCAGGAAATCCGTTCGGGATTCGGAGTTTCGCCGATGGGAGCGGCGAAGCAAGTACGCATTCAACTCCTCGCGGGAGGAAAACTTCATTCCGGCGATTTCTTTCTTGATTTCCTCCATATCCACGGCGGCCGGATTCATCCGGCTGATCTCCAAGTGCCGCGGAAAACAACACTTCAGATACGGTTTTCCCGATTCACACGGACATAAAGCGTTTTCATCGGCCTCGTCCATCCACATGTTTCCCTGCTTTTCTCCTGGATGTCGGATACGCTCCACGGGAATCATATTCAAAAACCGGGGGAAAAGTCGAGAGGTCCCGACGCGAGAAGAAGAAGGACATCCCTTCACCGGCCGGGGCATGAAATCCTGACATCGGCTTCTTAACCGAGCTCAGATTATCGCACTATATGATCAAGTGCCGTCGATCAGATTAGTTACGACGTCGGCGCCTGCGGGGGGCGACCCGCTCCTGGCTGTCGATGCTGAGGTGTCCGTCGATCAGCTTAGTTACGACGTCGGCGCCAGGGGACGGAGATCGAGCGC
>CAYPKX010000012.1:0-38521 GCA_964411395.1 uncultured Eubacteriales bacterium
GGATCGTGACCTTGCCGTGGCCTTCGACTCGGGTGACGGGTTCGATGACGATTTTTCTGGCCATGATGTTCCTCTTAGTCGAACTTCAGCAGAGAATACGGAATCTCGAGCGGCTTGCCCTCGAGCAGCGAGGTCAGGGCCTTCCAGATCAGGTCGGCCTGGGGCGGGCAGCCCGGAAGATAAGCGTCGATTTTTACGATTTCATGCAAGGGATAGACCTTGTCCAGGATGATCGGCAGGTCTTCGTCTCCGGGCATGACCCGGGGGTCGGCCGGGTCGATCGTCGGGGAGTGGACATACGCCTCTTCCAGGCATTCCCGGACGGGGATGCCGTTGCGCATGGCCGGCAGGCCGCCCATGATGGCGCATTCGCCGAGCGAAATCAGGACCTTGCAGTGCTTGCGGAACTCCCGAAGGACTTCGACGTTTTCACTGTTGCAGCAGCCGCCCTCGATGATCCCGACATCCACCGGTTTGGTGAACGTCTTGATATCGTCGATGGGCGACTTGTTGAACTCGACGAGGTCGACGAGAGCCAGGATCCGTTCGTCGATGTCCAGAAACGACATGTGGCAGCCGAAGCAGCCGGCCAGCGAGGCCGTGGCGATGACGGGTTTGCTCATGGGATTCTCCTCAGCCCCTGGCCTTCTCGATATCGCTGCCGATCGGGGCCTTGTCGAATTTTCTCCTGCCCACGGGGACGACGAAACCGATTTCCTTTTTAAGGATTGAGCCGACCGGGCAGCGGTCCATGGCCTGGAGGGCCTGTTTGTCCGGAAGAGCCGTGGCCAGAGCCGGATCGACGGCGATCTTTTTGTCGTGCGACCGCTTCAAGGCCCCGAAAACGGCCTTGTTGTCCCGGGTCCGGACGCCGCGGACGCAGCGCAGGCATTTGACGCATCGGTTGTGTTCGAGAAGAATCTTTTTGCCGGCAGGTTCGACTTTGCGGACGGGGAATTGATAGGGGAAGCGGGGCGCCAGCATCTGGAACCGGTAAGCCAGGGCTTGCAGCTCGCATTTCCCGCTCTTTTCGCACGTCGGGCACATGTGATTGCCCTCGACGAAAAGCATCTCGATGAGGGCTTTGCGCATGTCCTGAATGTCGGGGACATCGTTTTCCACGGCCATGCCTTCGGCCACGGGCTGGGTGCAGGCGGCCATGTAGCGGCCGCCGACCCGTACGGTGCAAACCCGGCAGGCGCCGGCCGGTTTCATTCCCTCCCAGTAGCAGAGCGAAGGGATGTAGATCCCGTTGGCCCGGGTTGCCTCCAGGATGGTCTGGCCGGGCGAAGCCTGGCATTTCTTGCCGTCGACGGTGAAATTGAGGACGGGCTTGGTTTTACTCATGACGGGTCTCCGCGCCGTGGACGGCCGGTTTTTGGCCGGTGACCGCCGCGGCGGCTTTCATCGACTCGGCCAGGTCGAATTCGGGCTTGAAGGCCTGGGTCCGATCGACTTTGGCTTCATACATTTCCCGGAAGTTCAGGATCGTCGTCAGGATGGGATTGGGGGAGGTTTGGCCGAGGCCGCAGCGGCTCATGGCTTTGATCGTCTTGCCCCAGGCTTCCATCTCGGTGATATCGGAGGGCGTGCCTTTCCCGGACATGATCTTTTCCAGCTTCCGGAGGAGAAGCGGATTTCCCGCCCGGCAGGGGACGCACCAGCCGCAGGATTCCTCGACGAAGAATTCCATGAAGCCGTGGACGATTTCAAACAGGTCGCGCTGCGGTCCGATGACGATGATCGAACCGCCCGTGGCCAGGTCCTCGAAGGCGATCGCCCGGTCGAACTGGCCCCGGGAGATGCATGTGCCCGACGGACCGCCGACCTGGACGGCCCGGGCATCCGCGCCGCCGGCCCTCTCCAGAAGCTTCCGAACGGTCAGACCGAAGGGAACTTCGTAAACGCCGGGTTTTTTACAGTCGCCGGAAACGCTCAGGACTTTCGTCCCGGCCGAGCGGGCCGTTCCGAACTCCTTGAACCAGGCGGGACCCTTTTCGATGATCCGGGCGGCCGCGCAAAGTGTTTCGACGTTATTGACCGTCGTCGGGAGGAAGCGATAGCCCGAGGAAACGGGGAAGGGCGGCCGGTCGCGCGGTTCGCCGCGTTCTCCCTGGGCCGACTGGAGGAGGGCCGATTCCTCGCCGCAGACATAAGCTCCGGCTCCGAGCTTGATCGTGATATCGAAGGAGAAGCCCGCTTTTCCGGCGATTCTTTTTCCCAGGATTCCTTTTTTATGAAGGTCGGCCAGGACTTTCTGCAGGTAAGGCAGGAGATAGGCGTATTCGGCCCGAAGGTAAAGGACGCCTTCCCTGGCTCCGACGGCATATCCGGCCAGGGCCATGCCTTCAAACAAAAGGTGGGGCCGTTCGGTCAGGATGACCCGGTCTTTGAACGTCCCGGGCTCGCCTTCGTCGGCGTTGCAGACGACGTAATGGGCCTCGCCTTTTTCCCGGCGGCAGAACTCCCATTTGAGCCCGGTCGGAAAACCGGCTCCGCCCCGGCCGAGGAGGTTGGATTTCTTGATCTCGGCGATCAACTCTTCGGGGGTGAGCTTGACGGCTTTTTTGATCGCCGCCCCGGAGCGGAAAGGCGCCAGGATGACCGGGCCTTCCTTCCGGATGTTGTTTTTGACCATGGCCCGGACGAGCTTCGAGGCGTTGGCCCCGTCGCCGAACGAGGCGACCATCGCCGCAGCGGGGGTTCCCGCCTTCATCCCTTCGACGATGACCCGGGCCTTGGCCGGCGTCAGGCTCGTGAAAACGACGCCGTTGATGAGAGCCGAGGGCTCCTGGTCGTTCATCCCGATACAGGAGGTCCGGTGGAGCCCGATGCGCCCGTCGGGCGTCGTTTCTCCGAATTTGCAGCCGGCGGCTTTTTCGAAAGCCGCGGCGACCGCCGCCCGGCCTTTCATGACCGAAACGACGTTGTCGTTGAGATAGACGGCATAGGTCCCGGCCGAGCGGGCGGAGAAGAAATGATAAAACGTGGCCACGCCTTCGACTTCGACGGTGGAGACGCCGAGTCCGGCGGCGACTTCGGCGACGGTTTCGGGTGAAACGCACCCGGCTTGCGCCTGGATGTCCCGGAGGATGTCGATAAGGCGGGCCCGGTCGTGCCGGTAGCGGCCGAGCACGGCGGCGGCAAGTCCCTTGGACGGCATTGGTACCTCCCTGGGTTGGGGGATGAGTTATAAAGAAACAGATTTATAGCACAAGAAAGAGCCGGACTCAAACTCGAATCGGGAGTTATCGGAGGGCTTGCCTTTTGGCCGGCAATTAGATTAGAATCAAATCCAGTAAGAATGTCCGGACATATACCGGGAGGAGGAATCATGAAGAAAACAATCGTCTCCATTCTTGGGCTTTGTCTCCTCGTTTTTCTGACGGCCAGCTGCTCGTCGAAACCCGAGGAATCCCTGTTGAAGAGCTATTTCAACGCCATCAGCATGAACGATATCCAGACGATGTCGTCGATGGCCGTCGATCCCTTGAAGATCGAAGCCGACAGCTGGAAAATCGTTCAGGTCAGCGAGGAACGGGTCATTCCGGCCACGCTCCGGGAAATGAGCCAGAATGAACTCGAGCTCAAGAAAAAATTCGAAGGAAGCTCGGGACCGGTTTTGGACGCTCAGGATACCCTGAATGCGGCCAAGGACGTGTTGACCGGGGCCCGCTCGGGCGCCGCTCGGGCGGCCGCTCAAAAGAAGGTCGACGAGGCCCAGGCGAAGTATGACGAAGCCTATTCCGCCAACCGGGCTTTGGTCAAGGAATACAACGAAGCCAAGGAAGCGGTCTCCAAGGAAGAGGAAAAGATGGCCTTTTCGCTGGGCGTCAAGGATCTTCCCAACATCCGCGAGCTGACCGGCGAAATCGCGGCCAAGGATCTCGAAATCGAAGTCACCAAAGACGGCCAGGCCAAGAAGATCAAGATTCTCATGGAAAAATACACCATGAAAGATGAAGCGGCCGGGCTGGTCCACCGCGGACGCTGGGTGATTGCGAAGTTCGACGCTCTCTGATCCCTTCGTTCCTCCCGATTTTTTATTCCCCCTATCCCGTCGGGGTAGGGGGAATTCCATTTTTTGGCGATTTTTTCTTGACCCGGATTGTGTCTGAAGCGGAAAGGAACGGGCGGCGGGGAACTCGCCTCCCGGAAGACCTCTCTCCGGTTCAAGGCCCGGGACGCTCAAACACCTTCGCTCGGCAAGCTCGTTGGCTCGCGCGCGGTCAGCCTGGCCGACAAGGGCCGGCTTCTTCCTAGCCGGGTTCCCAAGCAACCCTGATTCGCAAGGCTCATGTGAATCTTTACGTATTTCTTTCAAGGAGAGATAGTTAGGGAATGATTTCATTTCATCGTCGGGACACCGCGAAAAAGAAAAACGGAAGTTTTTTCGAAAAAAACGGCGCGAGGAAGCCGTTGCGGTTGACTCCCCGGGTGGATTCGGCTATAAATATGGCTCGTTTTTGCGGGCCGATAGCTCAGCTGGTAGAGCACCGCCCTTTTAAGGCGGGTGTCGCGGGTTCGAATCCCGCTCGGCTCAGATCGATTTTGCGCCCCTGTCGTCTAGAGGCCCAGGACACCGCCCTTTCACGGCAGCAACACGGGTTCGAATCCCGTCGGGGGCGCTTTGAAGATTAGGGGGGAACCCAAAAGGGTTTCCCCCCCAACGGACTGAAGCCCGATTGAGGGCCGGCCGCCTGACGGCGGCGCCCGGGATCGGGCCAGTCCTGCTCCCCCTCCGATGTGAATCCTATCGGATTCATTCTGGCTACGGGAGTCACGATTTCCCCGGCTTAAAACCACCAGGCCGGCCCTGCTCACCCCATAGATGTAGAGGGAACCCAAAAGGGTTTCCCCCCCCGCCTTGAGAATCAAGGCGTATCCTGCGCGAGGCTTCCGAGCTCCTTTGCTCAGCGTTTCGCTTAAATCTCTTCGGATGAACCGCCGGGATTGTTTTCTCGCGACTCTCGTTCCGGCTCCGGTTTCGGTTCCATTTTTCCCTGCCGTCTTTTCCACAGGCCATAGAGAAGGGCGGCGGGAATCTGGTAGACCGCAAAAATCACCGGGGCCAGGATCCATCCGTAAATATCCATTCGGGGGATGAACAGGAGGATGAAGGCGGCGAGCCCGGCGGCCGACAACAGAATGGCGCCGTATACTCCCAGGGCGGAAGGTCGTTTGCCCATTAATCGAAGACGAAGTTCTTTTCCTGGAACAGGCGGAAACAGGCGTCGACGACAACCGAGTCGTACTGAACGCCCCGGCCGCGCTGGATTTCGGCGAGCGCTTTTTCGATGCCCGGGGCCGGCCGATAGGGGCGGTGGGAGGACATGGCCTCGACCACATCGGCGACGCTGATGATCCGGGCTTCGAGCAGGATTTCATCGCCCTTGAGCTTGTTGGGATAGCCGGTCCCGTCCTGCCGCTCGTGATGCTGATAGACGATCTGGGAGATCGGCCAGGGAAACTCGATGTTTTTAAGGATGTCGTACCCGACCTGGGAATGGGTTCGGATGATCGACATTTCGATTTCGCTGAGCTTTCCCGGTTTGCTCAGAATTTCCGCCGGGACGTAAATTTTTCCGATGTCGTGAATATCTCCGGCCATCTTGACGCCTTCGATCCGGGCGTTGTCCAGGCCCATTTCGCCGGCGATGGCCTGCGAAAGCTTGCTGACCCGGTGCTGGTGTCCGGCCGTATAAGGATCTCTCATCTCGATGGTCAGGCCGATCGCTTGAATCGATCCGGCCAGGGCTTTCTGATGCCGGGCGTAGCTTTCCCGGAGCTCTTCCTCGGCTTTTTTCCGTCTCCGGATGTCGCGGAAAATGTAGATGTGCCCGAAGGTGTCCATTTTCTCCCCGTGGATCGGGGAGATCGATTGCTCGATCGGGATCGAGGCGCCGTCCTTCGTCGTCAGGAGGCTCTCGTTGACCGTCACGTCGGCCGGATCCTCTCCCGGCTCGGGCTTGCCTTGAATCTTGAGGAAGCCCCCCACGGGCTTGTCGAGGATGTCGGATTGGGTCCAACCGGTCAAATGCTCGGCGACCGCATTCATGAACGAGACCCGGTCGCTTTGATCGGTGACGACGACGCCGTCTCCGATGGACCGGAGAATCGTCGACAGCCAGCGCTCGCGGTCGCGGAGCTTCTTTTCCATCTGGGCCTTGAAGAAGGCCATTTCGATCGTCGTCTGGAGCTCGCGCTCGTCGAAGGGTTTGAGGATATACCCGAACGGCTCGGTGACTTTGGCCCGCTGGAGGGTCGCTTCGTCGGCGTACGCCGTTAGATAAACGACGGGCAGGGAGTAGTTTTCCCAGATGTGCTGGGCGGCCTCGATCCCGTCGATCCGTCCTTTGAGGACGATGTCCATGAGGATGATGTCGGGACGGGTTTTCTCGGCCACGACGATCGCCTCTTCTCCGGTCGAGACGACGGCCGGGACGGAATATCCCAGGCCCCGGACCATGTTGACGATGTCTTTGGCGACCAGACTCTCGTCCTCAACGACCAGGACCTGAAGCTTTTTCATGGATTACCCTTGGGCGTTCTTGAGCGTTTCGGCCAGCGCTTCGAGGGCCTTTTGGAGAAGAACTTCGGGATCCTGGCCGATTTGGTCGGTCATGGTGACGCCTGAGAAGACAAGGACCGGAACGGCCCGCCCTTCGTGGTTGATCGGCTCGTCGAAAATGCCCAGAATCCGCCGGGCGGCGATTTGCGATTGTTCGTCGGTCTCAAGGTCCGGCAGGAGGATGATGAACTCCCCGCTCTCCAGCCGGGCGAGGGTGTCGCTCTTGCGGAGGATGCGCATGAGACGTTCGGTCACGGCCGGGACGATGTCGATCGGGCTCAGCGGGACGCCGTCGATCTCCGTTTCGCCCGGAAGGACGACGAAGGCCAGAAGGCCGATCCGCTTGTGATGGCGGTCTCCGAGGTAAATGGCTTTGCTGACGTGGTCGAGGAAAAGAAACTTGTTCGGCAGGCCGGACAGGCGGTCGTGAATGGCCCAGAAGGCCGCTTGCCGTTCCTTTTCGTGTTTGTAAAACGCCAGCTCGATGACGGTCTTGAGTTCCCGGAATTCGAACGGTTTGAGGAGATAGCCGAGCGGATCGGAGGTTTTGGCTCGGGACAGGGTCAGATCGTCGGCATGGGCGGTCAGATAGACGAAGGGGATCGCCCATTCTTCCTTGATGATGTTGGCGGCCTGGATTCCGTCGATCGGTCCCTTGAGCCGAATGTCGAGGAGGATCAGGTCCGGGGCCCGGTTCCGGATGACGGCCAGGGCGTCTTCGGCCGAGGAGACGATCGCCTGGACCTCATATCCGAGCTCAATCAGCATATTGCTGATATCGTGAGCGACGAGGAATTCGTCTTCGACAACGAGGATTCTCGCTTTGGCCAC
Organism: uncultured Eubacteriales bacterium; assembly: GCA_964411395.1. GTDB lineage: Bacteria > Acidobacteriota > Aminicenantia > Aminicenantales > UBA4085 > JAAZPG01. The sequence continues at coordinate 7,403 of CAYPKX010000012.1, forward strand.
GACGGTCCTCCCAAGAGAGATTGTATATCATCCCGGGGGAGAGATGTCAAAAAATTTGCATCATGTTCGTCCGGCCGCGTTCCCCCCTTGACCGGCCGACAGATGAGGAATTACTATCCCGGAGAGAACGATGTGCCAGGAGGCGTCATGAGAAAAGCATTGTCCGTCGCATTGGCCGTCCTGATCGCGGCCGCGGTTTCAGCGAATCCGGCTTCCGCCCAGAGCGGAACAGCCGGGTCCGGGGACTTGATGGCCAAATATCAGGTCGAAACGGCCGTCAGCCTTCTTCAAGCGCTCTATGCCAAGCATCAGAAAGGGGAGCTGACTCTGGAAAAGGCCAGGCAGATGGGGGCCGACCTTCTTCGGGAGCTGCGGTACGGAGGGGATGGATACTTCTGGGCCGACACGACGTCCGGCGTCAATGTCGTCCTTCACGGGCAGAAAGATACCGAAGGGCGGAACCGCCTGGAGGACAAGGATGCCAGGGGGTTCGCTTATGTCAAGGCCTTTCTGGAAAAAGGGAAAGCCGGCGGCGGGTATGTCGACTACATGTTTGCCAAGCTCGGGGATCCGGCCCAGCATCCGAAGAGATCTTATGTCAAGCTTTTCGAGCCGTTCGGCTGGGTCATCGGGACGGGATATTACCTGGACTGATAAAGCTTTTCGCCGCAGGCGGCGCAGGACTGGGCGGTGCAGGATTCGAACCTGCGACCATCGGCGTGTAAGACCGGCGCTCTACCTCTGAGCTAACCGCCCCGCGATCGGGCTGATTATACACTATTTCCATCTCGAGGCGCTTTGCCCTTCCGGACTTGCTTTACGTTCGTGAATATGCTAAATTTATGCTCCTTTTTGCGGAATCCGACTCCAATTCGAGGACTTACACAATGTTCGCAGTCATTAAAACAGGCGGAAAGCAGTATGTCGTCAAGGAAGGCGACACGCTTCATGTCGAAAAGCTGGAAACCGGCGCCGGCGGGACGATCCTGTTCGAGGACGTTCTCCTGATCGACGACGGCGAGAAAACGCTCGTCGGGACGCCGCTTGTCGCGCATGCGGTCGTCAAGGCGGCCGTTCTGGAGCTGTTCCGGGACGAAAAGGTGCTTGTTTTCAAGAAAAAACGCCGCAAACAGTTCCGCCGCACCCACGGCCATCGTCAAACCCTGGCCAAGGTTCAGATCCTGAAAGTTGTCCCGGATCGGACCGCCGTTCCGGCCGGCGAACTCGAGGTGACCCACGTTCCGGTGGCGGCCCCGACTCCCGCCGTTCCCAAAACCAAACCGAAAACCAAAGCCTCAAAGCCGGCTCCCAAGCCGGTCGAAGATAAGCCGGTTGCCAGGAAAGGCGCGGCCGCCAAGGCCGCCAAAACGAAGAAAGCGGCCGAACCCGCCAAGCCCAAAGCCCGGGCCAAAAAAGCGGAGAAGTAAAGGAGACGATCAATGGCGACTAAACGTGGAAGCGGCGTCGGGCGAAACGGCCGGGACAGCGCGGGCCGGAGGCTCGGAGTGAAGAAATACGGCGGGCAGGTCGTCAAGGCCGGCTCGATCCTCGTTCGGCAGCGCGGAACTCCGTTCAAGCCCGGCCCCAACGTGGGCCGCGGACAGGACGACACCCTTTACGCCAAAATCTCCGGAGTGGTCCGGTTCACAGATAAAGGCGAGAGGGGCAAACTTGTATCGGTTCTGCCGGCCTGATTCCGAACTCCCTCATTTTCATTTTCCGTCGACCCCGCAAGGGGGACGGCTGAACGCTTGATCCTCATGTTCATTGATCAGGTCCGCGTCTTTCTCAAGGCCGGCCGGGGCGGAAACGGCGCGGTCAGCTTTCGCCGGGAAAAAGGCGTCCCCAAGGGCGGTCCCGACGGCGGCCACGGCGGCCACGGCGGCCATGTCACTCTGGTCGCCGAGAGAGGCCTGACCACGCTTGCTTATTTCCGTTTCCATCCGGTCAACCGGGCGAAAAACGGCGAGCCCGGCCAGGGCGCTCGTAAGCAAGGCAAGCGCGGCGCCGACCTCGAGCTTCATGTCCCCATCGGAACGATCGTCAAGGATTCGGTCTCGGGACAAATCCTCTGCGATCTGGTCGAGGACGGCCAGGGGTATATCGCGGCCAAAGGCGGCAAGGGCGGCCGAGGGAACATCTCCTTCGCCACGGCCGTCCATCAAGCGCCCCGGGAACACGAACCGGGCCGCCCGGGCGAGGACAAGGACCTGATCCTGGAGCTCAAGATGATCGCCGACGTGGGGCTGATTGGCTTTCCCAATGTCGGCAAGTCCACCCTGATCTCGAAAATTTCCGCGGCCAAGCCGGTGATCGCGGATTATCCCTTCACGACGCTGATCCCCAATCTGGGCGTCGTCGATGTCGCCGGACTTCGGAGCTTCGTCGTCGCCGATGTTCCGGGATTGATCGAAGGGGCTCATCGGGGACAGGGATTGGGAATCCAGTTCCTGAAACACGTGGAGCGAACCCGGGTGCTTGTTCACCTGCTCGATCTGTCGCCGTATACCGGCCGTGATCCCGTCGAAGACTACCGGATCGTCCGCAAGGAAATCGCGGCCTTCAATCCCAGGCTGGCGTCCCGGCCCCAGATCATCGCGGCCAATAAAACCGACCTCCTCCGGGAAGAAGACGCCGGGCGGCTGGCCGCGGTCAAAAAGCTCGCGGCGAAGGAAAAATGTCCGTTCTTTTCGATCTCGGCGATGAAAGGGGAGGGGTTGAAGAAGCTGGTCGCGGCCCTGGATGAAGCGGTCCTCCGCTTGAAATCGGAAAAACCGGTGGCGGCGAGAAAAGGGACGGACGCCCGGTGAAAATCCCCCGGCGGATCGGCCTTTTCGGGGGGACCTTCGATCCCGTGCATCTCGGCCATCTTCGAGCGGCCGAAGATGTCCGGTCCCGACTGGGCCTGGACCGTATTCTTTTGATCCCGTCCAATGTGCCTCCGCACAAAAGGCGGCCCGGCATGGCCTCGGCGGCCGACCGCCTGGCCATGGTCCGGTCGGCCGTGCGCGGCTGCCCCGGCCTGGCGGCCAGCGATCTGGAAGTCGTTTCTCCCCGGACATCCTATTCCATCCACACTCTGGTTAAAATTCGAAAGCTCTATCCCTCCGCCCGCCTTCATTTTCTTCTCGGGACCGACGCGTTTCTGGAAATCAAAACCTGGCGGGAATGGCGGCGGGTGCTCGACCAATGCATTTTTGTCGTTATGGCCCGGCCGGGATCGAGCCTGAAAGCCGCCCGGGCGGTCCTGGAGCCGGAATACCGGGATCGGATGGCCTCCGTTCGGAACGCGGCCGAGGCTGAAACCCGGATTCGGGCCGGCCAAACGATTCTCTTTCTCCGAATCGAGGCCCTGCCGATTTCTTCCACCGGCATCCGGCGAAGGATTCGCGAAGGGCGATCGATCGAAGGGCTCGTTCCCCGGGCCGTGGCCGCCCGGATCAAATCGGCCGAACTTTATCAGGAACAGGAACAATGACCAAAGCGACCAAATCCGTCAAATCCGCAAAATCCGTCAAATCCGTTTCGGAAGTTAAACCCAGGACGTTCACCAAGCGTCAGCTTCCGCCGAGCCTTCGGACGGCGATTCAAGCCGCCCAGGATAAAAAGGCCGAAGACCTTGTCATTTTGGACCTCCGGGCGGCGGCTTCGTTCACCGAATATTTTATTCTGATGACCGGGATGAACTCCCGGCAGACGGCCGCTCTGGCCGACGCCGTCGAACGGGATCTCAAGGCCGTCGACCTTCGGCCGATCGGGGTGGAAGGCGCGTCCCGGGGGGAATGGATTCTGATGGATTACGGCTGGTTTATCGTTCATATCTTTTCTCCGGCGGCTCGCGATTATTACGCTCTGGAGAAGCTCTGGGGCGATGCGCCGAGCCTGTCGGTCTGAGCGCGGCCGGCGGGGGGAGACAAGGCACGGATGCTGATTCGGGTTCTGTGGCCGGGACGAACGAAATCCGAGGAAATCCGCCGGCTGGAAGCCTTTTATTTAAAGCGAATTACCAACCTCCTTCCCTGTGAAATCATCGAAACCGAGCCGGCCCGGGGCTTGAGCGAGAAGGATTCTGAAAAAATAATGGAAATCGAGGCCCGGGGGCTTGAAAAACGGCTTAAAGATGATTATATTGTCTGCCTCTTGGATAACGGGAGAGAGATGAATTCGAACGAATTTGCCCGGTTCATCGAGGGCCGGGGGGTCTCGGGAACGAGATCGCTGGCCTTCATTGCGGGCGGATTTCTGGGCTTGTCCCCGCGGATTATCGAACGGGCCGACCTCAAACTCTCCCTGTCCCGGATGACGATGTCCCACGAGCTTTGCCGCGCGTTTCTGCTGGAGCAGATCTACCGCGGCGCATCACTCATGAAAGGAAGATCTTATGCCAAATAAAGGGAGCGTCGTGAACAAAAAAGAGCTGGAAGGCGTCAAGAAGATTCTCATGGTCCGCCGGCATGAAATCATCGGCAAGCTCAGCGAGGCCCAGGATCAAAGCAAGACGAACGAAACGGACATCGCCCAGGACCTGGCCGATAAGGCTGAAAGCTCGTACACCAAGGAGTTCCTCCTCAGTCTGTCCAACACCGAGCGGGAGGAGCTTCTCCAGATCGACGCCGCCCTGAAGCGGGTCGCCCGGGGCGAATACGGCTTCTGCCGGAGCTGCCAGAAGGAAATCGGCAAAAAACGACTGGCGGCTCTTCCCTGGACCGCGCTGTGCATCGAATGCCAGGAGCGAAGCGAATCCGAAACGGCCTGATTCCATCCGGGCTGCGAATCCTTGCCGAAACCGGCCGTCTGGCCGGTTTCGTGTTCTTTCCCTCGTTCTGTAAATCCTGCGGCGTTTTTCTCGAACGCCGGCGCGATCGAATTCTCTGCGCCGATTGTCTGGACCGGATCCAACCGCACCGTGCGCCCTTCTGTCCCGTCTGCGGAAGGTTTTTCGAAGGGGAAGCGGAAGCGCATGTCTGCGGACGCTGCGCCGCGTCTCCGCCCCCGTTCAATCGTCACCGGTCGGCCGGCCGGTACCGCGGCGTTCTGAAAGACGCTCTTTTGCTCCTGAAATATCGGAAGTACCGGCCGCTAGGGCGCCTTCTGGGCGGGATGGCTTATGAAACCCTTGTTCCGGACGAGGAATTCTGGAAGGGGATCGACCTCGTCGTTCCCGTGCCTCTTCACCGCAAGCGCTTTCGGGAGCGGGGATTCAATCAATCGGCGGCCATCGCCCGTGAAATCGGGCGGCGGGCGGGAATTCCTTTCGTTCCCAGGGCGGTGAAGAAAATCAAATCCACGCTGCCTCAGACTTCCCTCACGCACCGGGAACGGGCGGACAATGTCCGGGGCGCCTACGCCCGCGGCCGGAAAAACGCCGTTTCGGGGAAGATCGTCCTCCTGGTGGATGACGTTTTTACGACCGGATCAACCCTCGGCGAGTGCGCCCGCGTTCTCCTCGAAGCAGGCGCGGCCGAAGTCAGGGGTTTGACCGTGGCGCAGGCCTGACTCCGGGGAAAAGGGGCGAGGGGGGATTCCCCCCCTCGTGTCATTTCTTGTTCGCTTTTTCCGAGGCCTTGAGGATCTTGACGGTTTTGGGCTTGAGTTCCTGTCTCTTGGGCATGACGATCCGCAGAACGCCGTTTTCGTGCTCAGCCTGGATCTTGTCCGCGTCGATCGAGTTGGGGAGGGTGAAGGCCCGGAAGAACGATCCATAAGACCGTTCGATCCGATGGAAGTTCTCTTCCCTGGTTTCCTTCTCGAACTTGCGCTCGCCCTTGAGAGTCAAGGTGTTGTCTTCGATTTTGATCTCGATGTCCTTCTCTTCGATCCCGGGCACTTCGGCCGAAAGGACCAGCTCGTTGGCGGTTTCGTAGATATCGACCGCCGGCGCCCAATTGCTCGAGACGATGTCCTTGTCTTCTCCCTTTTGGGCCAGGGAATCCTCGAAAAGACGGTTCATCTTTTCCCGCAGCGTGACCACGTCCCGAAAGGGATCCCATCTGATAATAGCCATTTAAAACCTCCTGGTTGTTGATATCAGCCCCTCAGGGCTTTTTCTTACGGGTAGAATATAAAACCTAAGTATCAAGTTGTCAAGTATTATGAAAAAAAATATTTAAATAAGTAATAATTGTATAAATAATTGAAAATAATAAATATATATTAGTTTTTATGAGTTAGAATTTTATGTAAAGTGGTCTAACTTCCATTTCCTAAGGGGATAAAAATGAGAGCGGCAGGGCCCGGAGTATGGAGCGCTATGGTTTTCCGGAACCCTGAATCAAGACGGTCGCCTCGCCTTTGAATTCCCTCGTTCCGGCCTTTTCGATCAATTCGGCCGGCGTTCCCCGAAGAAACTCCTCGAAAATTTTCGTCATCTCCCGGGCGATGACGATCTGCCGGTCGGCCAATATTTCCTGGAGGGCTTCGAGAAAGGAACCGATTTTTCGGGCCGGAAGGTAAAAAATCACCGTCCCTTCCTCGTCCCGGATGGATCGAAGCGTTTTCCGCAGGGCTTCCCGCTTGGGCGGGGCGAATCCCATGAAAAGAAAGCGATGCGTCGGGAGCCCCGAGGCGGCCAGGGCCGAGGTTACGGCCGAGGGTCCCGGGATCGGGACGACCGTCAGTCCCTCCCGGACCGCCTCCCTCACCAGCCGAAATCCGGGATCGGAGATCCCGGGGGTTCCCGCATCCGTGACGAGGGCGATGGATCGCCCTTCGCGGAGCAGATTGAGCAGGTGGGGGATCCGCTGGCTTTCCCGTGATTCGTAAAAGCTGATCAGCTTCTTTTTCAGCTCGTAGCGGTTGAGAAGCTTCAGGGTTTGCCGCGTATCCTCGCAGGCGACGAGGTCGGCTTCCCGCAGGACCCGAACCGCCCGGAAGGTAAGGTCGTCCAGATTGCCGATCGGAGTGGAAACGAGAAACAGCGTTCCGGGCATGGCGGACTTATTTATTCCAATCGTAAGGGTAGAGAAAATCGTGTCCGACCGTCCGCGGCGCAATTTTCACGATCGGGGGCATCTGCCGCTTGAACTCGGAGCGGCGAATCATCCGGACGATCCGCTCCACCCGCTTTCGCGCATATCCGCGCGAGACGACCTCGTCCAACGATTCCCGGCCGTCGACCAGGCGCTCGAGAATTTCATCGAGTTCCGCGTATGTCAGTCCGATCTCGCTTTCGTCGGTCTGGCCGGGCCAGAGGCAGGCCGAGGGCGCTTTCGTCCGGATGCTCTCCGGCACACCCAGATGCTCCGCCAGGGACCGAATCTGGGTTTTGTACAAATCCCCGAGCGGATTGAAGGCGCAAGCCAGGTCGCCGTGGATCGTTCCGTAACCGATGAGGAGCTCCGATTTATTGCTGGTCCCCAGGATCAAGGCCTTCTCCCGGGCCGACCAGTCATAAAGGATGGCCATCCGCTCCCGGGCCATTTTGTTGCCCTTGAGGAGACGTTGACCGGTCGGATGTTTCTCGAAATACGCGTCGATCATCGGGGCGATATCGATCGTCCGGGCTTTGATTTTCAACGCGGCGGCGATGCTCCGGGCGTCGGCAAGATCGGGGCCGTATCCCTGGCCGTAGGGCATCATCAGGGCAATCACGTTTTTCGGGCCGAGAGCGCGGACGGCCAGGGTTGCGCAAACGACCGAGTCGAGGCCTCCGGACAGGCCGAGGAGGCCCTTGGTGAATCCGTTTCGGGAGATCTCCTCCCGGATGAAGGCCGTCAGGATCTGCTCGACGAAAGCCGGATTAATCTTCATCGCGGTGGACGATCCTTTCCAGGTTGGCCAGGGTGACCTCGGGGCGGTCATCGCGCTTGAAGGTCAAGGCCCGGCGGGCCCTGCGAATATCGGCCGGATCGATTTCGGCCAGGACAAAGTCCGGCCGGCCGTAGGCGGCCCGGACGACCAGGTTCCCGAACGGGTCATAAACGAACGAACCGCCGGCAAAGGCCGCCCCGTCTTCGAATCCCGCCCGGTTGCAGTAGACGACGAACGAAGTGGAGAGGCGGGCGACCGCTTCTCCCGTGACTTCCCACATCCGGCTGGTGGCGAATCCGTCCTCGCCGGCCGCCGCGCGGCCGGGCGCGGCGCTGATCGTGATCGAGATCTCGGCGCCGCCGGCCAGAAGCAGGTAGTGGGCATTCAGATGGAGAAAGTCGCGGCAGATTAAAAGGCCGGCCCGGCCCCAGGGTGTTTCGAACGTTCCGATCGTCCGCCCCCGGGCGAAAAAGCGCAGCTCTTCGAACATGCCGGAGTTGGGAAGGAATATTTTCCGGTGAAGGTGGGTGATCGCGCCTTTATGGAGGAAAGCGGCGGAATTGTAATACAGCCCCTTTTCCCGGGCTGATTCCTCCACGAACCCCACGACGAGGGAGAGTCCCCGGCTCGCGTCCCGGAGGGTTTTGAATTCCCGGCAGGACCGGGGATCCCGGGCGGCTTCGGCCGTCAGGTCGCGAAGCTTGTAGCCGGTGAGGCTGAGTTCCGGGAAGATGAGGAGATCGACCCTGGCCCGACGGGCCTTTTCGATCGTTTCCAGGTGAAGGGCGAGGTTGCGGGCGACATCGCCCAGGACGGGAGAAACTTGGGCCAAGGCGATTTTCATACTCCCAAATTAGCACAAACCGCCGGGCCGGCCAAATTTGATATTTTTAATTTTTTCGTTAGAATAGTCCCAGTGAACCACTTAGCTCTCTACCTGAAGGACATCTATTTCGGCAAAAAGACGGGATGTCTTTCGTTCTCCCGGACCGGGATCGAGAAGAGCTTCATCTTTCAGGACGGCGGGCTGCTCTTTGCCAAGACGAACGTCTCCGAGGAACGGCTCGGCGAAATCCTTTACCGGACGGGAAAAATCTCTCCGGACGTCTTCGGCGGAATCGGCAAATATCTTCGTACCGATATGCTTTTAGGCGAAGCGCTGGTCCAGAACCGGGTGCTGACCCAGCGGGCGCTTTATGACGGCGTCCTGGCCCAGATGTACGCCGTCACGCTCGGCTGTTTCGTCTTTTTTGACGGAGACTTCTCCTTCCAGCCCCAGGAGCGTTATCTGGATGCCGAATTCCAGCTGCGGGTGAGCCTGCCGCTTCTCATCGAAAAAGGCGTCCGGGCGATGGCCTTCCATCCGGCCATCCATTCGTTCTTCTCCGGCAAGACTCTGGTGTCCAGGGAAAGTCCCCTGATCACCGCTCTTGACGAGCGGGAACGCGCCCTCTGGAACCGGCTGGACGGATCGGCCAATATCGAATACATCATGACTTGGGATGCCGCCGATCCCAACTGGTTCTGGAAGTCGATGTTTCTTTTCTACACCCTGGGCTTGGCGGATTTTAAAGACATCGCCCGGACGGTTGCGATTCCCGAACCGCTCCCCGAGCCGATACCCGAGCCCGGACTACCGCCGCCTCCTCCCTCGTCGTCTCCGTTTATGACAAGCTCCGAAGCTGCGGCCGACGCGGCCGGAGCCTCGGCTCCGACCGAGACGGCGCTCCCCGCCGAAGAACCTGTTCGGCCGAAACGGGATGCTGCGGCGGAGGAAGCCGCCCGGGAAATCGACGAGAGCCTGAACGAGGCTGTCGAACTCCGGAAGCGGATGGGACATCTCGATCATCGCCAGCTTTTCGGCCTTTCGTCGAAGGCCGATGAAGCCGATATTAAAAAAGCCTACTTCAAGTTCGCCCGGAAATTCCACCCCGACCGGTTCGGGCGGGATCTCGACCCTCAATTGAAAACCCAGATCGACGAGCTCTTTGACCGCATCACCAAGTCCTATAAGGCCCTGACCACGCCCGGTGCCGCCGCCGCTCCTCCGGAGCCTGCGCCGCCCTCGGCCGATGATTCCGACAAGGATCCCGGAAAGAACGCCGACACGCGGTTCCGCCAGGGGAAGACGCTCTACAGCCAGGCCCGGTACGAAGAAGCGATCCAGTACCTGGAAGAGGCCGTTCGGATGAACGACAACAAGGGGGACTATTTCCTGCTCCTCGCTTTGGCCCAGGCCAAGGTTCGCGGATTCAGCAAGAAGGCGGAAAAGAATTTCCTCCGGGCGATCGAGCTGGAGCCCTGGAATCCGGAAGGCATCGTCGGGCTCGGCATCCTCTACAAAAAAGAGGGGATGAACACCCGGGCCAAGAAACAGTTCGAGCGGGCCTTGGAAATCGAACCCAACCACCAGGCGGCTCAACGAGAGCTGGAGTCGATGGACGGCAAGGGCGAGGAAAAGAAGGGCAAGAGCCTGTTCTCTTCGGATATCTTCGGGTCCAAGAAAAAAAAGTAATCAGGCCAGCAGCGCGGCCAGATCCTTTTCCGTGAGCACCGGGATCCCCAGCTTGCGGGCTTTATCCAGCTTCGACCCGGCCTCCGTCCCGGCGACCAGAAACGACGTCTTTTTCGAAACCGAATCGGTCACCGCCGCCCCCCTGGCTTCGAGCGCGGCCCGGGCTTCCTCCCGGGTCCAACCCTCGAGCGTCCCGGTCAGGACGAATGTTTTCCCGGAGAGCGGCCGGTCGCCTTCAGGAGCTTTCCGTTCCGAGCGGAAGTTCAATCCGGCGGCTTTGAGCTTTTCGAGGAGTCCGAGATTTTCCGGCTGGCGGAAGAAAAAGACCAGGCTTTCGGCCACGACCGGGCCGACGTCCTCGATCCGGCGAAGCTCTTCCTCCGAAGCGGCGGCCAGGGTGTCGAGGCCGCCGTACCTGTCGGCCAGCGTCCGGGCCGTCTTTTCCCCGACGTGCCGGATCCCGAGAGCGAAAATCAACCGTCCGGTGTCGCGCGTTTTCGACTGTTCGATCCCGGAAACGAGATTGTCGGCGCTTTTCGGGCCCATCCGTTCAAGCCCGGACAGGTCGGCCGCCCGGAGACTGTACAGGTCGGGGAGGGAACAGACCAGTTTTTTTTCGAGCAGTTGATCGACGAGAGCTTCGCCCAGGCCTTCGATGTCCATGGCCCGGCGGCCGGCGAAATGGAGAATCGATTCCCGGAGCTTGGCCGGGCAGGAGGGATTTTCGCACCGGGAAACGACTTCGTCCCCGGCCCGGTGAATGCGCGAACCGCAGACGGGGCAGCGTTCCGGCGGGACGAAGGCGATCTCCCCGCCCGTCCGCCGCTCTTTCATCGGACCGACGATCCGGGGGATCACGTCTCCGCTCCGTTCGACCAGCACGATGTCCCCGATCCGAATGTCCTTGCGCCTGATTTCATCCTCGTTATGCAGCGTCGCCCGGGCGACGGTCGTTCCGGAAATCCTGACCGGTTCCAGGACGGCAACCGGAGTCAGGGCCCCCGTCCGGCCGACTTGAACGACGATGTCCTGAAGCCTGGTCGTGGCCTGGCGGGCGGGGAATTTGAAGGACGTCGCGCCTCGGGGAAACTTGGCCGTAAAGCCCAGGTCTTTCCGCTGGCCGGCGTCGTTGACCTTGATCACGATGCCGTCGACATCATAGGGGAGGGAATCCCGTTTTTCCGTCCAGGTTTTCCAGTATGCTTCGACCTCTCCGGGTCCGGCGCATTTTTGCGAATGGGGATTGGTCTTGAAACCGAGATCCCGGAGGGTCCGGAGTGCGTCCCATTGGGTTGTCGGTTCCTCGCCTTCGATGAGCAGGGTGTAAAAGAAGGCCTCGAGACGCCGGGCGGCGACTTCCCGCGGATCGAGGAGGCGGATCGATCCGGCCGCCGCGTTGCGGGGATTGGCAAACAGCGCTTCCTCCCGTTCCTCCCGAAGCCGGTTGATCTCCCGAAATGAGGCGAACGGAAGATAGACCTCGCCCCGAACTTCAATCTCGCGCCGGTCATCCAGGCGGAGGGGGAGGCTCCTGATCGTCCGGGCGTTGCCGGTGACGTCATCCCCCTGGACGCCGTCGCCGCGGGTTACGGCCTGGACCAGACGGCCGTCGCGGTAGAGGACGGAGACGCTCAACCCGTCGATTTTCAGCTCGGCGACATATTCGATCGGCCGGCCGGGCAGGAGCTTCCGCACGCGTCCGTCGAATTCCTCGAACTCCGGGACCGAATAGACATTGTCCAGGCTGAGCATCGGGGTGCGATGCCGGATGGCCGCAAAGCCCTCGGCCGGCTTCCCGCCGACCCGTTGGGTCGGAGATTCGGGGACGACGAGCTCGGGATGTTCTTCCTCGAGGCGCCGGAGCTCCCGCATCAGGGCGTCGAACTCCGCGTCGGAGATCTGGGGATCGCTGTCGAGATAATATTTTTTTTCGTGATGGGCGATGTCCGCCCGAAGCCGGACGAGGCGGGCGGCGGCGTCGGATCGATCCATGAGAATTATTCTAATGGAACACCCGGACAAAGAAAATCCCCCTCGGCCCTCCCGCGGTCCGGGCGGGACGAGGGGGATGGTTGAAAACCTGTCGTGTCGGCCGGATTACTTGCCGGTCCGCTTTTTGGCCGCGGCGACCAGGGCGTCGAATTTCCCCGAGCCGGCTTTCATCTGGGCGGAAAGGGTGTTGAGCGTCGCCGTTTCCTTTTCGATCAATTCCTTGAGCTTCCGGAATTCACGGCGCTCGTCGGGAGTGAGGTCTTCCTCGCTCTTTTCCCCGAACTTTTTATTGATCTGGTCGGTCCAGTCCTTGATCAAGCCCTGGCTTTCCTCGGCCAGCTTGATCCGGCTGTTCCATTCCTTGTCCTGGGCGAAAAACAGCGACCGGGCGATGTCCAGGCACTGTTTGGACCGCTTCGCGTCGAGAAAGCTCGCGTCGAGCAAATAGCCGATGGCATCCTCGGTTACGGACGGATCGGTCTTGGCCTGGTTGGCCAGCATGATCCCGATATTGTAGGCCATGGCCCCGGTCTTGTTCTTGGCATACATGTCCTTGAACATCTGGGTGGCTTCGCTCTGTTTTCCCTGCTTGGCCAGGATCTGGGCCAGGATGGTTAGGCTTTCCGAATCTTTGCCCGTCCCCGCCAGGTAGCGGTAGACCGGTTCGGCTTCGGCGAATTTGCCGGCGTCATAATAACCCTTGCCGATCTTCTTGACCTCGTTGAGGACGGCCGCGTCCTTGGTGACTTCATAGGCCTGATTGTAGGACTGGAGGGCGCCGTTCATATCGCCGGATTTCTGTAAAGCCTGGGCTGTCAGGTAGTGGGCCCGTCCGATCGTCAGGGTCCAGGTTTTGGCATTGGGCGCTTCGGCTTCCTTGACCTTGGCCGCGTTGGCATGGGCAATGACCTGCTGGGCGGCCGCTTTGACCTTGTCGAGCTGGCCGGACTTCAGGTGGATATCGGCGACGGCGTAAAGAAGGGAGCCCTTCATCATGTCGTCCAGGCCGCCGGCGGCGACCGCCTTTTCGGCCAGGCTGATCGTATCAGCCGTGTTTTGCCCGGCCTGATATTGAAGAAGGCTGAGATAGGCGAAGGCATAATTATCGTATTTATTGCCCTTTCCGGCGTATTGGGAGACATATTCCTTGAGGAGTTTGGTCTTCTCGGCCGCGTCCTTGGCCTGCATCGCTTTGATGTAGACCTCGTCGGCGCTTTGAGAAAAGGCCGTTCCCCCCAGGAAAAGGGATAAGCAAATCGAAAGCAACAGGATCCTTTTCATGTTGGACTCCTCGAAAAAAATTTGTTTCATCATATCCCAGCTTTTCCGGCGGTGTCAATTGTTTACCGCCGTCAATTGCGGTGGAAGCTTCTCCACCCTTGGTTAATGCAACCATCGTGCCAAAGGACGCCCCCCTGGCGGAAATCCTTCGGGAGAAGCAAACGACCGGTTCTCATTCCGCGGGGGGGGGGGTGCTTTGCGACTCCTCTGCCCTCGCTTTCCGCGCCTTGCGTCTTCGCCGGACAGGTCGATTCGCGGTTACTCCAATCAATGGAACGGTCTCTGTCCCGGAATTCGTTGCTTTAGCGTCGGAGCGGAGATAAAATGCGCCTGATGCCGAATATTCGCTTGTTGATCGAAACCGAGGTCGGAAGGCCCCCTGCGGAGGGAATTTCTCTAAAAAATCTCTCGAATTTTAAAATCGGCGGCCTGGCCGACTTCTTTTTTGAAGCCAGGACGCCGGATGAGCTGAAAAAGGTGCTCTCCATCGCCCGGAAGTCCGGAATTCGATATGATGTGATCGGCGGCGGATTCAACCTGCTGTTCGACGATTCCGGATACCGGGGTTTGATCATACGGAACGCCTGCCGCGGAGTCGAGTTCAACCTGGTTTCGGGCCGGTTGTCCGCTTTCGGCGGGACCCCGCTGGAAGACCTGACCGCGCTTTGCCGCAAACACGGCCTCGCCGGATTGGAATTCCTGGCCGGAATCCCCGGAACCGTGGGCGGAGCGGTTTACGGCAATGCCGGGGCCTTCGGGCGCTCCGTCGGCGAGATCCTTACGGAGGCTCTCCTTTTGGACGTCTCCGGAAACGAAAAAAGAGCAGTTTCCATTGAAGAATTCGAGTTCGGCTACCGGGATTCGCGGTTGAAGAAAACGGGCGATATCGTTCTCTCAGCGGATTTTCAAACCCGGCCGGGCGAGGCCGCGGCCGTTTCGGCCTGCATGGATTCCTACCTGGCCCTTCGGGCCGAACGCCACCCGTCCCGCGACATGGCCTATGCCGGCAGTTATTTTAAAAATCCCCTCGGTTCGGATGGAAAACGGCTCGCCGCCGGAAAGCTGCTTGAACAAGCGGGAGCCAAGCAGATGACGGTCGGCGGGGCGGCCGTTTACGAAGGACATGGGAATTTTCTCTACAATCGGGGCGGGGCCACGGCCGCCGATGTCAGGCAATTGGCCGCTGTTTTAAAAGCCCGGGTGAAAGACCATTTCGGCGTGGAGCTGGAGGAGGAAGTTATTTTTCTTCCAGCAGAGCCCTCAGGCGCTTGATCGCCCCGGTTTCGACGCCCCGTTTTTCGAGAAGCCCGAGCGAGATCAATCCGATCTGTCGATAGGCCTCCCGGGCCGAGGGCACTTGCCGCAAGGCTTTTAATTGACGTTCGATCGTCCCGAAATCCAGGCGGGCCAGGGGACCGGTCAGCGCTTCCCCTGCGTCAAAGACTTTGACGTTCCGTAAAGTTCCTTCAACGAGAGGGATGATCGCTTTTTTTGCCTCCGGCGCGGGAACGCCGGCGGCGGCCATTGTGTCGATCGCGGCCTGAATGAGCGGCGGAACCAGGTTCGAGGCGAGGACGCAAGCGGCGTGATAGAGGGTTTTTTGGCCGGACGCAAGGACGATCGGCCGGCCGCCCAGGGTTTTGACGATGGCCCTGGCCGTTCGGACGGCGCCCGGATTGCCTTCGAGCCCGAAAACCGCGCCTTGGAAGTGGGAGGGGGGAGTGGCCGGTTTGGGAAACGACTGGGCCGGGTGAAGCGATCCGATCGACGCGCCGCGGATCGCCAAAGGGGAGAGCCTCGAGGCGGGCTCCGCTCCGCTGGTGTGAAAAACCGTCTTTCCCCGGCCGTTGAATCCGCCGGAACACAGAGCCGAGACCGCGGCGGCCAACTCGCCGTCGGGCACGGCGATAAAGACGATACCGGCGGTTTCCGCCGCTTTGACCGTGTCGCCGGTGACGGTCCCCTGCCCGATGATGCGCCTGGCTTTTCTTGCGGCCGGAAGGTGTTTGTCGGCCAGCCCGGCGATTTCATATCCGGCCCGGGCCAGGGCGTTTCCGAGCGAGGTTCCCAGACGACCCGTTCCGATGATCGTGATTTTTTTCATTTTTTCTTCCGGGCGAAAGCCTCGGTCCAGAGGGAAATATCCAGGGCCGACGCCGCTTTCTCGTTTTTGTCCATTTCCCGGGCCTCGCGCCGGTCCCGAAGGGCCGCCTTCATTTCCCGATGGAATTCTTCGCAGCGCAGCGATGTCGCTCCGGCCTCGCGGGCGATGGCCCGGATCTCCCGATCCGAGCTGACGACAAAGAGGTTGCGCCGGTTCGGCCGGCGTTCGATGTAATCCACGATCAGGGAGTCGGCCGATGCTCCGGGTGGCGGGAAGAGAACCGCGAATTTGTCCTTCCCCGGATCCGCAAAATCTCGAGGTTCGGGGCCGTCGAAGACGAGGATGACCCTGGTTCGGGTTTGCTGCTGGAAGGCCCGGAGCTTTCCGACCAGAGCCGAGCGGTTGGCCGGATCGCGATGATAACCGGCATAGATATGCCCGAGGAGGTTGTTGCCGTCGATGAGATAGGCCATATCAGCCGGGCGGCCAGAGAAGCTTCCTTCCGCCGAAGAGATGGACGTGGAGATGAAAGACATCCTGTCCCGAGTCGGGCCCTGTGTTGATGACGAGGCGGTAGCCGGAATCCTTGACGCCCTTGATCCCGGCGATCTCGGGGGCCTTGGCCAGAATGTGACCGAGAAGGCCGGATCCTCCCGCCGGGGTTTCGTTGAGGGAAGCGAAGTGCTCTTTGGGAATGATCAAGGTATGGACGGGAGCCTGGGGTCGGATGTCGCTGAAGGCGAAGATCCGGTCGTCTTCGTAAACGACACGGGCCGGGATTTCGCGGGCCGCGATCCGGCAGAAGATACACTCGTTCATGGATACCCTCCTTCGCCTGCCCCGGCCGCCGATTAATCCTTGATCCGCCCGACGCGTGCTCCCAGCTGCCGGAGCTTGGCTTCGATGGCCTCGTAACCGCGGTCGATGTGTTCGACCTCGTTGACGACCGTCTCCCCTCCGGCCACGAGACCGGCCAGAAGAAGTCCGGCCGACGCGCGCAGGTCCGAGGCGGTCACTTCGGCGCCGGAAAGCGGCGTGGGGCCCCGGACGATCGCCTTGTCTCCGCTCACTTCGATGGAGGCGCCGAGGCGCAGGAGCTCGTTGACGTGCTGGAAACGGCGGTCGAAAATCGTCTCGGTGATAATCGACGTGCCGGCGGCCTGGGTCATCAAAACCATGAACTGGGCCTGCATGTCCGTCGGGAAGCCGGGGAAGGGCGAGGTCGTGATGTCCTGGGGCGTGATGACGGCCGGCCCGACGACCCGAAGCCGGTCGGCGCCGAGAATATCGACGTGGGCCCCGGAGTAACGCAGTTTATCGGTCGTCGTGATGAGGTGATCGGGGCGGACGCCGTGCAGGACAATGTCGCCCTTGGTCAGGGCGCCGGCAACCATGTAGGTCCCGGCTTCGATCCGGTCGGGGATGATCTCGTGGGCTGCGCCGCCCAGGCTTTCCACCCCCTGGATTCGGATGGTTTCCTCGCCGATGCCGCTGATTCTGGCCCCCATTTTGACCAGGAGCTCGCAGAGACATTGGACTTCCGGCTCCCGGGCGCAGTTCCTGAGAATCGTTTCGCCCTTGGCCAGCGAGGCGGCCATGACCAGGTTTTCCGTCCCGCCGACGGTGGTTTTTTCGAAATGGATTTCGTTTCCCTGAAGCCGGGAAGCTTCGGCTTTGATATAACCGTGTTCGAGGGTGATGGCCGCTCCGAGCTTTTGGAGGCCGGACATATGAAGATCGATCGGCCGGGAACCGATCGCGCAGCCGCCGGGGAGGGCGACCATGGCTTTCCCGAACCGGGCGACCAGGGGCCCAAGGACGAGGATGGAAGCCCTCATGAGCTTGACCAGATCGTAGGAGGCCTCCTCGCGAAGGAGCTCTTTCGCCCGCACTTCGAGGACGTTCTCTCCGAGGTCAGCTTCCGCGCCCAGTTCCCGCAGCAGCGTCATCATCGAATAGACGTCGCGAACGAGAGGGACATTGGTCAGGCGGATGGGTTCCTCGGTCAAAAGGGCCGCGGCGATGGCCGGCAAAACGGCATTTTTCGACCCCGAAACGCGCACGTTTCCCCGGAGGGAGAGATCCCGGCCGCCGCTGATCTTGATGCGTTCCATCACCGGCGATTCTAGTCGATTGAGGGGGAAATTACAAACCCGCGCCCGCGGTTTTCGCTTCCCGGGACCGGCGACCGGTCAGACCTTCTTGAGAGCCTGTTCCAGATCGAAGATCACGTCGGCCGGGTCTTCGGCTCCGACGCACAACCGGATGAGCTGGGGCGGGACGTCGGCCATGCGCCGGGCTTCCTCGCCCTGCTGCTGGTGGGTCGAGATGGCCGGGATGGTGGCCACGCTCTTGATCCGGCCCAGGTCGGTCGCCCGGTAGATCATCTTGAAGCCGTCGTAAACTTTCCGCGCGTTGGCCGGAGGTCCGTCCACCCGGAAGCTCATGAGATGGCCGTACCGGTTGACTTCCTGGCCGGTTCCGTCGTCGGAATCAACCAGCTTCATGTACTTCCTGGCGATAGGGTGCAAGGGATGCGAGGAAAGCCCGAGATAATCGACCTGATAAACCTTGGGATGGCGGCTGAGCCACTCGGAGACTTTCTGGCAATTGGCGCTGACCAGGTCCATCCGGCACCGGAGGGTCCGCAGCTCGTTCAGGGCCATCATTGCGTTGAACGGGGAAGCGGCCGGACCGTTATCCCGGTACGGTAGGAACTTCACGTATTCGGCGTAGCTGTCCTTGAAGAGCGGGTGGTCGATTTGAACCTTGGTCGTGATCGGCTTGCGGCTGATCAGCGCCCCGCCCACGGCCGTCCCGCTCATGGTCACGGACTTGGTCAGGGAATGGACGACGATATCGGCTCCGTGGGCCAGCGGCCGCATCAAGGCCGGGGTGGCGCAGGTCGCGTCGACGATGAAGGGGATTCCCCACTTATGGGCCAGGTCGGCGACCGACTTGAGGTCGCAAAACGACTGTTGCGGATTGCTCGGGGCTTCCATGTAGAGGAACCGTGTGTTTTCGTCGACTTTCTCGATCCAGCTTTCGATCTTGTCGGGCTTGCAGACCCAGCGGACTTCAAGGCCCCGTTCCTGGGCTTTCCGCAGGTTGAAGAGCTGAAAGGTCCCGCCATAGGCCTGGATGCAGGAAACGAAATTGATCTTTTCCCCGTCCTTTTGACGGACGAGGAGCGGATCGACGGCCATCGATATGGCCGCCATGCCGGAAGCGGTCAGGACGCAGGACGCGTCGACGCCGGCCTTGTAGCTCTCCAGCAGGGCCAGAACCCATTCCAGGTAATAGGTCGTCGGGTTGGCGATCCGGGTGTAGCACCAGGTCGGGACGAGATAGGCCAGGGCGGCCTCCAACTCGTCGGCGTCCCGGTAGTGCTGGGATGCCGAAAGGTACATGGGTTCGATGAGAGCCCCCTGGTTGCGGCTGTAGGATTCTTCGAGCGTGTAAAGCCCGTGGACGGCGATCGTATCGAACTTCCAGGTTTTAGCGCGGGCGACCTGGTCGCTCCGCTCGGCGATGAGCTTTTCGGCTTCCTTGACGTACTTCATGACTCCGGGGCCGAAGGAGCTGGTGTCGCTCATGAAACCTCCTCAGAAGTGCCGGTCTGACCGCCAGCCGGCCGGATTGTCCGTCCGCCATCTTATCGAACGAATCCGTCCGGGTCAAGCCGGTCAGAGCCGGATCGAAACTCCGATTTTGATGGCGCCGCCCGCGATATTCAAGCTGAACGGTTCCTCGGCGGTGACGCCCGGACCGGCCGTCGGCCGGTTGTCGATGAGCTCGATCGTGCTGCCCGTCGTGTTCCACTCGGACGTGAGCGTCCTGGTCCGGATCATCCATTCCCCGTTCCAGGACTCGACGGATGAACCGTTGACTTCCCGCCCTTCTCCGCTGAGGGAAAAGACGAAATGGTAGGAATAACCGGCTTCGAGAAAAATGGCAAACAGGCGGCTGATGTTGAAATCCAGGCGCGTCCCGGCCTCGAGAAGCAGTCCCCAGCCCTTGCCCTCCATCCGGAGGGAACGGCTGATCGTTGGGGTGAGGGGTTCCCGCTCGCCGTTGATGATGCTTTCGGATCCTTCCGTCCAGATCTTCTCGTACAGGGCGTTGGAAAAGAACGGGCCGATCCCGACATACAGGCCGGCGTCGACGCCGCGGCCTTCGGTCATATTATAGTAGCCGGTGATCGGGAAGGCGTACCCGTTGACTCGAAGGCGGTAGTGTTGATAGTTGACCGTCTCGGCAATGCCTTCGTTGACGTTGATCGCCTGAATGTATTCGACTGGCATGGCCTCGTCGATCTGTTGGGAAAACATCCGGAATCCGGCGCCGAAGGTGACCATGAACCAGGGGGATTGGAACCTGGTTTTGAGCTCGAACGGGACGATCCGCTTGAGCGAGGGAAAGCCGTCGTCCAATCCTTCGACGCTCCAGTATTGGAGCCCGCCCTGGGCAAATTTCCAGGTATAGCGGTTGTCATAGTTAAAGGTGTGGAGATCATCGTCGGCCTCGGCGATCAGAAACATATCGCCGAAAACAGTCGACATCCAGCTTCCGGAGAGGTCGAACCGGATCTTTGGAATCCAGTCTTCTTCCATATATTGCCCGGCCAGGGGAAGGAGGCCCGCTCCGAGCAAGAAGATCAATCCGAGCCCCAAGGCCTTGGACAGTGTTTTCATCGGTTATTTCCTTTTACGGCAGTCGCCCCGAAGGGAGATGATTGTACAGGAAAACAGGGTCGGAACGCCATCTCTCTCCCGGCGCTCGGACGAAGATGTCCGCCCATGAGCAAAACACCGGCCGGGGCCGCGGCGTTGCCGGTTTTCGGGGACATCGCCGGTTTTTCCGCCAAAAATCGGAAAAAGCCGCCGAACCGTTCGTGATATAATCGTCCTCCCCGACGGCCCGGCCGGGACGGGAAGGAGGCCGACGTGACGAAAGCCAAGGTCGCGATATTGCGGACGCGCCCCGAAACCGTCCTCGATGATGTCGTCCGGCTGTTTGAGCTCGCCGACGGTCCGCAAAACCTGAAGCCGGGCGCCCCGGTCATCCTCAAGGACAACATCAGCTGGCATTTCCCCTTCCCTTCCGCCAATACGACGCCGTGGCAGCTGGAGGGCACGGTCCTGGCCCTCCGCAAGCACGGATTTTCCGACCTGGTCTGCGTCCAGAACAAGACCGAAGTCACCGACGCCCTCAAGGGCGAAGACCTGAACGGATACAAGCCGATCTTCAAGGCCCACGGCCTCGAGGTCAAGTTCAATTTCCGGGACGAGGACATGCGCTGGATTCCCTACAAGCCCAAAGCCCGGATGAGGGCGCTGGAGGATATTTACGGCGACAACCTGATGATCCCGGACTTTTTCATCGGCCGGAACATCGTCCATCTTCCGACGGTCAAGTGCCATATCTACACGACGACGACCGGAGCGATGAAAAACGCCTTTGGCGGACTCCTCAATCACAAGCGCCACCAGACCCACACCCATATTCACGAGACGCTGGTGGACCTGCTGGCCATTCAGAAGGAGATTCACCCCGGATTGTTCTGTATCATGGACGGAACGACGGCCGGCAACGGCCCCGGGCCGCGGATCATGGAGCCCGTCCGGAAAGACGTCCTGCTGGCGGGAACCGACCAGGTCGCCGTCGATGCGGCCGCCGCCCGGTTGATGGGCTTTGATCCGCTGAGCATCCCGTACATCCGGATGGCCCATGAGGACGGGCTCGGCATCGGCGATCCCCGCGAGATCGCCCTTGTCGGCGACGGAGAAGCGGCCGCCGAAAGCTGGGGCTTTAAAGTCGGCCTGTGCTTTCACAAGTTCGCCGGTTGGGTGACATGGTTCGGGCCGACCCGATTCATGCAGAAAGCCCTGACCCGCCCGCCCATTCTGTATCTCGGAAATTTTTATTCCTTCTTTTATCACGACGTCCTTCATTGGCGGTTCAAGGAAGGAAAAATCTACCGCCGCTGGCTCGAGGAATCGGATTGGGGCCGCCTTTTCGTCCGGTATCGGACCGAAGGCGCGCTGCGGCCTCGTTGAGAACCGGCCGGCGGAAGGAACGACGATGCGGTTGATTTCCAAGAGCAAGTACCTCGCCGGCCTGCAGTGCCGGAAACTGTTTTGGACCTATTACAACGCCCCGGCCTCCATCCCGCCGTTCGATGCGGCCACCCAGGCGATTTTTGACCAGGGTCACGAGGTCGGCGCCCTGGCGAAAACGCTTTTTCCCGGCGGGATCGAAATCGAGGGCGAACCCTGGAAATTCAGCGATTTAATGGGCCGAACGCGCGAAGCGATGAAAAAGCGCGTCCCTTTATACGAGGCGGCCTTCGGGGCCTCCGGCGCCTTCGCCCGGGCTGACATCCTTGTCCCGGTCGAGGAGGCGGCCTGGGATATCGTCGAGGTCAAGAGCGGGACCGAGGTCAAACCGGTCAACATCCTCGACCTTTCCCTCCAACGGTATGCGGCCGAGAGCGCCGGTTTGCTCATCCGGAAATGCTTCCTGATGCATGTGAACAATTCCTACGTCCGCCGCGGGCCGGTCGAGCCGGAGAAATTGTTCGCCCGGGAGGAGGTGACGGCGGCCGTCGAGGCGGAATTCAAGAATGTGCCGTCGAACCTGGCCCGGCTGTCGGCCCTGCTGGCAAAGCCGGATTCCCCGGACGTTCCGATCGGGCCGCATTGCGACGACCCGTTCACCTGTCCCCTCCACGATATCTGCTGGAAGTTCCTGCCGGAAGACAACCCGCTCCGGGTGAACGGCTTTAATAAGGAAGAAGCGTTCCGGCTCATCCACGGCGGGATCACCAAAATCGGCGATATGCCGCTGTACGAGGGCCCCGGGATCGGCTTGAAAAAAAAGCGGGGCCTCAACGGATACGTTCCGTTCAAGATCGGGGAAAAGCAGAACATCCAGATCGAGGCGGCCAAGTCGGGCCGGCCGTTCATGAAACCCGCCGAGATTCGGGAGTTTTTAAAAAAGCTGGCGTACCCCCGGCATTTTCTCGATTTCGAGACCTTCCAATCGGCCGTTCCGGAATTCGACAATACCCGCCCGTATCAGCAGGTGCCGTTCCAGTTTTCCCTTCATATCGTCCGGGAGGCCGGGGCGGCGCCGGAGCACCATTCCTATCTTTCGGAAGGCGCGTCCGATCCGCGGCCGGAGTTTCTCGGCCTGCTTCGGGACCGGCTCGGTCAGGACGGGCCGGTGATTTGTTATAACGCCGCCTTTGAACGCGGAATCACCGAGGCGGCGGTCGAGGTCGTTCCGGCGTTTCAGGGCTGGTGGAAAAAGACGGAGAAGCGGTTCGTCGATCTGCTTGTCCCTTTCCGCTCGTTCGCTTATTACCATCCCGGCCAGATCGGCAGCGCCTCGCTGAAAGCGGTGTTGCCGGCCCTGACCGGAGGGACCGGATACGAAGGCCTGGATATCTGCGACGGGGGGCAGGCGGCCTGGGAGTACCGCCGGGTCACGTTCGGCAAGGTCGATCCGGACGAACGAGCCCGGATTCGCCGACAGCTTGAAGAATACTGCGGCCTGGATACGGAAGCGATGATCCGCATCGTGGCGACGCTGGAAGCCTTGAAGCTCCCGGCCGAAGAGCCCTTCAAGAAAAAATCCGGCCGCATGCGCCCGGCCTGAAGCCGGCCGCCGCCGCTCCGGCGATCCGGTTGTCGGCCGTCTCGAATTTCATTATGATGAGGCCGTCGCCCACGGGGAGGGGCTATCTCATGAAAAAAATCGCCTGGACGATGGCTTTCCTTTCGGTTTTTGCGTTTTTGGGATTTGCGTCTGATCGCCCGGCGCCGAATTCGGCGGCGGCCCGGCTCAAGGTGTTCATTTCCGTCGATATCGAAGGAATCAGCGGCCTGGTCAATTGGGAAGAGACGTCCGCCGCCGGAAAGGATTACGATCTTTTTCGCCGGCTGATGACCGAGGAAGCCAACGCCGCGATCATCGGAGCGCTGGAGGCCGGAGCGACCGAGGTCGTCGTTCGCGACGCCCATGGTTCGGCGCGGAATATCCTCCCCGATCTCCTGAACCCCGAGGCCCGGCTCATCCGCGACTGGTCGGTCGGCCCGTTGAGCATGATGGAGGGGATCGACGAAACGTATGACGCCGCGATTTTCATCGGCTATCATGCCCGGGCGGGCACGCCCGACGCCATTCTCGACCACACGATGATCTCGTCGCGGCTTCTCCAAGTCGCGATCAACGGCCTTCCGATGCCCGAAGCCGGGATCAACGCCCTGATCGCGGGGATGTACGGCGTCCCCGTCGTCCTGGTCTCGGGGGATAAGGCGATCGCCGCCCAGGCCCGGGAGCTTTTAGGCGAAGTGGAAACCGTTGTGGTGAAGGAAGGAATCGGAAACGCCGAGATCGGGCTCCATCCCTCCAAGGTTCGGGACATGATCCGGGCGAAAACGGCGTCCGCCCTGAAACGGCTGAAGGACTTCAAGCCCTTCAAGCTCAACCCGCCCTTCACCCTGGACGTCTCCTACATTCTGGAGTCCGACGCCCAGAACGCCTCCTGGATTCCCTGGGCGGTTCGTAAGGACGCCCGGACGGTCAGCTTCAAGGCCGATAACGTGATGGACTTGATGAAGCTATTCCGCCTGGCGAGGCAGTAGCGCTCAGCCGTGATTGTGGCCGCAGCCATGGTCCTGGCCATGATGGCCGCAGGCCATGCCCGGATCCACGCGCGCAAGCGACCCCGACTTTAGGGCGGAAATCGTTTCCGCGACCGTCGGCGCGGAGGCCAGATAAACGGAAAGACCGGCGGCGTTCAAACGCGACAGCGCTCCCGCCCCGATTCCGCCGACCACGATGCCGTCGAGCCGTTCGCCCTGCAGCGAGGCCAGCGGCATACAGGCCCCGTGGGCGTGATGCTGATTGACGTTTTGGACGGCCCGGCAGGCGGACGTGTCCGTGTCGATGATGAGAAAAGCCGGGGCCGATCCGAAGTGGGAGCAGACGCGGCTTTCCAGCCCTTCGTCTTTTTCAATGGGAACAGCGATGATCATATTCTAATCTCCTTGTTTTGGTTCATTATCAACGCGGCTCCCGTCATGACAGGGATGGTCGTGGAAGCGGCAGCATCGCCTCCGGCCGATTTCGACCTGCCCGCCCTCGATCCGAAGGGCCTTGCCGTGAAGCAGAGCGTCGGCCGTTTTGCGGTGGGCGGCTTCAAGAATCCGGCCGAAGGTCGGGCGGGAGACGGACATCCGTTCGGCCGCCTGCTCCTGGTAGAGGCTTTCGAAATCGGCCAGACGGAGCGCCTCGAACTCGTCGAGGGTCATGACCACTTCTTCGAGCTCGCGGAAAGAAACGCCGGCAGGCTTGAAGATCGGGGCCGCGGGGCGGCCGGCGATGCGGCGGCGGCAAAATGGCCTGGGCAAGTGGTGTTCCTTTCGTTTGTATTATGAGCATATGCTCATTAGGTGTCAAGCCGTTTTTCGAGAAAGGCCGGAGAGCGGGAGGAGGGGGTGAGAATTCGTCCGTCCTGGCGCGTCCCTGTCTTGAGGGCCGGGAAAAGAACATTCTGTTAAAAGCAACTAAAAAACAGTTGCTTTTGAGGGGGGAAAAGGAGCATTATTATCGTGAGCCGTTATAGAAAGCTTGTCGCTCGGTTTCTCTCAAAACCGCGGGATTTCACTTTCGATGAGCTCAAG
Organism: uncultured Eubacteriales bacterium; assembly: GCA_964411395.1. Taxonomy (GTDB): domain Bacteria; phylum Acidobacteriota; class Aminicenantia; order Aminicenantales; family UBA4085; genus JAAZPG01. The sequence continues at coordinate 32,736 of CAYPKX010000012.1, forward strand.
ACGCTTTTGAAACACTATGGCTATGATGAGCTTCCGGGCGGAAGGAGTTCCGGTTCGCGGGCGGGGTTCTTCCGTTCCCTCGACGCGCACATCATTCGGCTTCACAAACCGCATCCGACCGAAATACTCAAGCGGTATCAGCTTGATGAAATCGAAAAGAATTTTCGTGTGAAAGGGCTCCTGTGATGAAAAACGTCATGGTTTATAGGGAATATTCCGGATCCATTAATTACGACCGCGATGAGGATTGCTTCCACGGTCGGATCGAAGGGATCGAAGATTTGATCACGTTCGAAGGGCGATCCGTGGCGGAATTGAAGAGAAGCTTTCGCGAGTCGATCGAGGATTATGAACGCGTGTGCGCCGCGGCCGGCAAGAAGCCGGAAAAATCCTACCGGGGGACGTTCAACGTTCGGATCTCAGCCGAGCTTCATCGGGAAATCGCCCGCTTGTCCCTCAAGCAAGGCCTGACGCTGAACCAGTTCGTCAAAAAAGCCCTGGAAAGAAGCGTCGGGGTATCGGGTTGACGGGCAAAAAAAAGGGCCGCTCCCCGGAGGGAGCGGCCCGTGACGATACGGACGTTACTTCGTCAAGCTCGGGGAAGAGCCAGGGGCGGCCTGGGCGGCCTTGATCTGGCTTTCCACCCATTCGGTCGTGACGGACTTGGGCCGCTCGAGCGGCAGTCCGAGGGCCCGGCTCCAGACGATCTGGGCCAGGATGCCGAGGGCCCGGCTGACGCCGAAGAACACGGTGTAGAAGTCGTACTGGGTGATGCCGTAGTACATCAGCAGGACGCCGGAGTGGGCGTCGACGTTCGGCCACGGGTTCTTGGCCTTGCCGTGCTTCATCAGAATGTCCGGGGCGACCTTGTAAATCGAGCTGACGACCCGGAAGAGGTCGTAGTCGGGCAGGTGTTTGAGGGCGAATTCGCGCTGGGCGACATACCGGGGATCGGTCTTCCGGAGGACGGCATGGCCGTATCCCGGGATGACTTTCCCGCCGTTCAGCGTGGCCCAGAGGTACTTGGACAGCTGTTCCTCGTTGGGAACGCCGCCGAGGTCCTTCATGGTGTCCATGATCCAGCGGAGGACTTCCTGGTTGGCCAGGCCGTGGAGCGGGCCGGCCAGGCCGTCCATGGCCGCCGACAGGGAATAATAAGCATCCGACAGGGCCGAGCCGACGAGATGGCAGGTGTGAGCCGAGACGTTGCCGCCTTCGTGGTCGCTGTGGATGTCGAGGTACAGCCGCATCAAGTCGTAGAAGTCGGCCTTGTCGTTGCCGATCTGGTGGGCCAGGTTGGCCGCCCAGTCGAGCTTCGGATCGGGGGCGATATACTTGGCGTCCTTGTAGGAGCGCATGTAAATGCGGGCCGCGATCTCCGGCAGCTTGGCGATGATGTTCATCACATCTTCGTACATCGGATCCCAATAGTCTTTCTTATTGATGCCGTCCCGGTAGCGGGCGGCGAAGACGGAATCCTTCTGGAGGGCCAGGATGGCCAGGGAGAACTGGGTCATCGGGTGCATGTCGATCGGGAGAGACTCGAGCACCTTGATGAGGTAATCGGGGAGCTTGGACCGCTTTTTCCATTCCTCGCCGACGGCCAGGGCGTCCTCGAGAGTCGGGACGTCGCCGGTCAGCAGCAGGTAGAAGAGGCCTTCGGGAATGGGCTCTTCGGTGCCGGGGAGCTTGGGCAGTTTGGCCTGAAGCTCGGGAATCGTGAATCCGCGGAAGCGGATCCCCTCGTTCGGGTCGAGGGCGGAGACTTCCCAAACCATGCTCTTGACGCTGCGCATACCGCCGTAGGCTTGGGCGATCGTGCAGTCGGCGATTTTCATTTCGCCGTGTTCTTTGAGGATCTTCTGGATCCTCTCGCGCATGGGAACCATTTTCCCTGCGAAGACTTCTTTCAGGGTCGCCATTCGATAAACCTCCTTTATGAAATGGCCGCGGTGATCACCCCGATATGGGACTCGGGAGACCATCGATTCTATCCGGAAATATGGGGCAAGTCAATCGAAAAAACCGCTTTTTAGGCGTTGCGGAGTCCGTTTTCGGGGAACTACGGCGCAGCCTGATTCCGGCGGGGCCGGCCAGGGAGGAATCCGGCTGATCGAGCCCGCCAAGGCTGCGCGATCGACTCTTTCCATCCCTCAAGTCCCGCTTCTCTTCAGACTTTTTTTTGCCCGGTCGGGTTTCTTCCGGGATAGAAATCCCAAAAACCGGGTCTAATAAGATGTCAGGTAATGGCAAGAAGCGACAGGATGCGACATTTGGCTAAAAAGTATTGACATCGTTGCTTTTATTCCTGATATTGGGCGCGGGATCGTGAGAATCCCGGAGGGTCAGATGAAGACGGGAAGAGGACATTTCACGGAAAATCAGTATTTTGGCCTTTTGTTTGTTGTTCTTTTGGGAGTCTTTGTTTTTGTCACATTCCTTGATTCGGCCAGGGAAGGGGACCGATACCTGCTCAAGGGAGGGGGTCCGATCGTTGTGACTCTGGAACAGGGGGGGGTGGAACAGGGACGGACGCCGGTTCGAATGGATATTCAGGGCCTTGTTTTCACTTTTTGGATGGATGCCGCCGGTCGGGTTTTTGGGGAAAGAAACGGATCGTCCCTGCTCTTCCGGATGGACAAAACCCGGGGTCGGTTACGAAATGCCGGGTGGGAGCGGACGGGGACTTTGATCGGGCCCGAGGCCAAAGGCCCGCGGTATCGATTCGACGACATGAGCGCGGCTCTCATCCTCGACATTCCGGAGGGTAAGGCTGCCCTGGACCTCAAGGGCCTTCTCGTTCCGGTCTCCGTTCTCTTCGGCCCCGAAGCCGACGGAGTGCGGGAGCTCCGGATCGGGGACCCGAGCGGTGAGGACTCGAAACGCCTTTGCCTTGATACAAGAAAGAAACAGCTCTTCTGGGCGCCCCAATATTACGCCGGGAGAAAGGACGGAGCCTCCCGGGTGGTCTGGGCGGTGAACTAAAAGGTGGGTTGTGGGGACGGGCCGGGGGGCCCGTCCCCGGATTTTTCTCCTGATCTTTCTTCTCTCCGGAGTTCATCACCGGGTTCGCCCGCCGTCCTGCGCCTTGCTTTTTCAGGGGCTCGGGCCTATCCTTTGAGGGAACGTCTCTCAAGGAGGAGATGAGATGGCCCCATTGCTTCTGTTCCTGGCGATCATCGCCGTCATCGTTTTCTACGTCATCGGCCTGTACAACGGCCTGGTGACCCTCCGCAACCGCTGCGACAACGCCTGGGCTCAGGTCGATGTCCAGCTCAAACGCCGCTATGACCTCATCCCCAACCTGGTCGAGACTGTCAAGGGCTACGCCAAGCATGAGCGCGAGGTCTTCGAGAAAGTGACCCAGGCCCGGAATCAGGCCATCGCCGCCTCCGGAATCAAAGACCAGGGGCAGGCCGAGAACATGTTGAGCGGCGCCCTGAAATCGCTCTTTGCCGTCGCCGAAGCTTACCCCGAGCTCAAGGCCAATCAGAATTTTCTCATGCTTCAGGAGGAGCTGGCCGGCACGGAAAGCAAGATCGCTTATGCCCGGCAGTTCTACAACGACGTGGTCATGAAGTTCAACACCAAGCAGCAGGTCTTCCCGTCCAATATCATCGCCGGGATGTTCCATTTCACGACCAAGGAATACTTCGAGATCGAAGAGGCGGCGGCCAAGGAGCCGGTGAAGGTCCAGTTCTGAGCCCGCGCGGCCCGGGAGGCCGCGCTTTTCACGGCGGGATCCGGCGATGTACGAGCAGATCGCGAGCAACAAGCGGCGTTCCTTCCTGATCATCGCTTTTTTTGTCGTCCTGATTTTTCTCTTGGCCTGGGCTTTCGAGCAGCTGACCGGGATGGGGGAAGGGGGCTTGATCTTTGCCGCCGCGATCGCCGGTTTTTCCGCTTTCGCCGGGTATTACGCCAGCGACAAGATCGCCCTGGCCATCAGCCATGCCCGGCCCGTCACCAAGGAGGAGTTTCCCCACCTCTTCAATGTCGTGGAGGGGTTGACTCTCGCCGCCGGAATTCCCGCTCCGCGCTGTTATGTCATCAACGATACGGCTCCCAACGCTTTTGCGACCGGGCGCAATCCGGAAAATTCCGTCATCTGCGTCACAACCGGCCTGTTGGAGAAGCTCAACCGGGTGGAGCTCGAAGGCGTCGTCGCCCACGAGATGTCCCACATCAAAAACTATGATATCCGTCTGCAGACACTGGCCGTGGTGATGGTCGGCGTCATCGCCCTCCTTGGCGACTGGATCATGCGCTCGGTCTGGTGGGGAGGCCGGGGACGGAGGTCCGGCGGAGACAAGACCGGAGCGGGCGCGATCTTTCTTGTCGTCGGGCTGGTTCTGGCCGCCTTCGGACCGTTGATCGCCCAGCTGCTGCGGCTTGCGGTTTCGCGTCGGCGGGAATTCCTGGCGGATGCTTCGGCGGCGATGCTGACTCGATATCCGCCGGGCCTGGCCTCGGCTTTGCGGAAGATTTCCGCCGATCCCGAGCCGCTTGAAGCGGCCAACAAGGCCACGGCCCATATGTACATCGTCAATCCCTTGAAAAACCTCAAGGGCTCGCTGAACAAGCTGTTCAGCACCCACCCGCCCATCGAAGAGAGAATCGCCGCCCTGGAGAAGATGTAGACCGCCTTTTCCCGACCTTGAGATTCGAGCCCGTTTGCGCGGAAATCATGTTTTGCCGGGCTTTTTTCGACTTGGCCCTCGTGTGCGGCCTGTTATGTTGTTTAATATCAGGAGGATGCGGCGACCTCTTGAAAAATTGACCGCTCCCGGCTATAATCCTTCGGCCTACAAGGCGGGGCCGTAGTTCAGTTGGTTAGAACGCTGGCCTGTCACGTCAGAGGTCGCGAGTTCAAGTCTCGTCGGCCCCGCCAAATTTTTTTTCCTGCTCAAAATATTCTTCTTCCAACTTTTCCTGTTTTAAAAACCATTCTTTGTAATTTTTAAAAAGCGTTGCAAATGGTTCGTTCCATTCTATTTGCAGACACCTCAAGTTGATGCCCTTTTTCCCGACTTCTCGCTTGGGGGTCAGGAAAATGGTTTTGAATAGCAAAGCACCCAATTTTTTGCGGAAGGTCTGGTTTCCGTGCAAGTATTTGATTTTAAAATCGGATAGCAGTTTTAGACTTTCGCAGGCAAAATCGACGAAAACCTCCTCTTCCCGCTCTAATTCGGAGATTCTCGTTTCTACCTCGGCTTTCCGTATAGCAAGGGCTTCTCTTAATTCAGAATAGGCTTCCGGCTTGATAGCCCCGCTTATTAAATGATGATTAATCGTCTGGCCTTGAGTCTCGATTTTCGAAAGCTCTTTTCGCTGAGCGGCTAGCTCTTCCTGGGCGAGCTTTCGGTTGTCGTTATAATCGGCTTCCAGCTTTTTTCTGGCATTTTCATAGATGTCGGGAGTGAGCGTTAATTCTTCCAAGTCTCCAAAGACGTAATTGTAATAGCGGTCTAATTCCTCCTCCTTGAACCAATCAAGATTGCATTTCCCTTTGGCCTGGCAGCAATGATAGTAGATATATGAAACCGACTTTCCACTCTTGCGTAGAGTCTTTTGTCTTTCCATTCCTACAATTGCACTTCCACAAAGTGAACATTTCAAGCCCTGATACTTGAAGTTTTTGCAAATCTTCCCGGCATATGTCGTTCTCGTCTGACGGCTTCTTTCGGTTTTAATGTTTTGGACTTCGTCCCAGAGTTCTTTTGATATAAGAGGTTCGTAGCTTTCGTTGCTGCCGCTTATCTTCCCTTCCCAGAGGAAACGTCCGC